>CALUTG010000048.1 GCA_944323615.1 Candidatus Gastranaerophilales bacterium | reverse complement strand
AATCCGTGCCGGATAAATCAACACTCTTAGCGACGGCAGAAGTTTTAGCCGTATGGAATTTACCGCTGTACATCTGTTCAAATTCCTGTTTATAAATATGAGCAGCAGCCGGAGAGTTAATTACCACAATACTGTTTGTATTGAATCCGGACATATCTGTATGTGAAAGATTGGAAGAGCCTGTGATTAAAATCCTGTCATCAAAAATATAAAACTTGTTATGCATAATTGCATTAGGTTCCGGCGAAATTAAATCGTTTGAATTATCCGAAAGGAGTTTTGTCAGAGCAAAAGTATTTTCATAAATATTTCCGCCTTTAGAGTCGGTATCGTAAACAAGACGAATTTTTACCCCTCTTTTAAGTGCAGATTCCAGAGCTCTTTCAATTTCCGGCACTGTTGAATAACCGTAAATTGCTATATCTATAGTTCTTTGAGCATTATTAATATTATTTAGAATCTCTTTACAAATATCACTGCCGCAGTTCCTGTCGGGCTTGAGTTTTTTAGTCAGATCAGAAAAATATATTTTAAGGTCACCTTCATCAAATTTAAGTTTAGGTGAGAGAATATTTATAACAGGTATAAATTTTTTGTTTCTCAGGGTTTTCGGAATATGAGAACGCCTTAGTACAATATAGTTCTTTAGTTCGCGCACTTTAGGATCAGCAAGCTTATAATAAGTATCCGTATCTAAGTCAAGAACCTGATAATTTCCCTTTCTTACACTGTTTAATCTTTTTTCAAAAGCTTCTTGATTATAAGGTTTGGAATTATATAAACAAAAACCTGAATAAAGGAACTTCGTCAGATAACTGTATTTATAATATATTAAATCATTATTTTTTATTAAGACATTCCGTCCGTTCATAAGATTTTCAGCCCAGTATTTGCCGAGATTCCCGAGAACAAAAGCTTCTTCTTCGGACATTGAAAGAGAGGATGCAATTTCACGGTTACGGGGAGTAAACTCCGGATCGAAACTCATGTAATCTTTATAACTAAATACATCTCCTGTGTTCAATACAAAACTGTCCGGAGTGTTAACTTTAACAACTTTGTACTCTTTATCTTTTGGTACAAGAAAAATACTTGAAAAAATAAATAAAACAATTATAAAAGATATACTAAGAATCTTTTTCAACATAATTTGTTATCTCATATCCGAGCTGTTCAATTTTATCTTTTAATTTTTTGTTTTTCGTAATAAGAAACTCGGTAAAATGATTATCAATCGTACCGTCTTCGTACCTGCAAGGATGAATAAGTGCTTCTGCAACAACTTTATTATATTTAATAGCCATTAAACCATACGATACAGAAAGGCTGTCCATCATAGATGTATATGTAACCCCGATAAGATAGTCATTAGTTTGCAGTCCATACTTGTGCACCGTGGCTTCATTAAACACTGTAAAAAAGTTCAAAAGCGCCACCTTGATTAAATTAACCGGATATTTTAAATTCAAATGTTTATGGATATCAGGTATTATATAAGGTTTTTCAAACTGTGTTCTAACCTGCTTAATCCCGTATTCTTTAGCAAGTCTGCATACAAGGTCAAAAATCTTCGGGATAGAATGCACATGGACATGAGAATCAATATGACTTACAGGAGTCTTTGACATAATTTTTTCTATCTGAACCCTGAACTCTCTTTCCACCTGCTCCATAAAAGTATTGTCTTTTTTATTCAAAGACTTTAAAAGCAGCTGCCCGTAAGAATTACAAAAATTCCATTTAGAATCCACAAGAGTAGAAACGTCTTCACATAAAGACTGTCCCTCTATAATATTAAGATGGATTCCGACTCCCAAATCCGGACATTGTGGAATAATTGAATTTATTGCTTCATCAAAGGCTTCTCCGTTAGCAATAAGGCTTGCACTTTTTAAAATACCTTCCTGATAACCTTCAAGAACTGCCCTGTTATAAGCTGCTGACATTCCGAAATCATCAGCATTTAAGATAAATTTTTTATCAGACAAATCAAACTCCCGTCTTGTATTTATGATAGTCATATTATATTATATGTATAAGAGGAATACAATGTTTGAAAAGAAAACGAAATTAGCTATAGTAGTACCCTGCTATAACGAAGAGCTGGTAATAGAAACAACCGTTGTGACATTACTCTCTGTCTTAGATGATCTGGTTAATAAAAACAAAATTTCATCAGACAGTTACCTATACCTTGTGGATGACGGTTCAAAAGACAGAACCTGGGAGATAATAGAAGAACTTCATTCAAAATATAAAAGGGTAAAAGGAATGAAATTTGTCCGTAACTACGGAAACCAGAAAGCACTGATAGCGGGACTTCTCGGAGTTAAAGAATTTGGCTGCGACTGTGTCCTTACAATTGATGCAGACTTGCAGCAGGATGAAAACTCCATAGAAAAATTTATTGATGAGTTTCATAACGGTGCGGAAATTGTATCAGGAATCAGAAACGACAGAAAAACAGATACAATTTTTAAGAAAACCACAGCGTTTTTCTTCTACAAGTTAATGAATCTTATGGGGGTAAAAATTCCTCCAAACCATTCAGACTTTAGATTGGTAAGTTCAAAGGCTCTTGGTATACTTGAAAAATTTTCGGAAAGTGAATTATTTTTACGCGGATTTTTCCATGAAACAGGGCTAAAAACCGCATACGTTCACTTTGATGTAAAACCGCGCGCAGCAGGGAGTTCAAAATTTAATTTTGTATCTCTAACAAGTCTTGCTCTTAACGGAATAACTTCCTATAGTATTGTGCCACTCAGACTTATTTCCGCAATAGGATTGATAACAGTCTTTGTTATGGCCTGTGTTGGTGTAGATGCAGTATGTGATAAGCTTTTCAGACATGAAGCTCCAAGCGGATGGGCAACTCTTGTAATGTTAATTATATTCCTCGGAGGTTTTCAAATATTTTGTCTCGGTATTATCGGAGAGTATCTGGGACAAATTTTCAGTGAGGTTAAAGCACGTCCCAGGTATATTACCGAAAAAGAATTACTTTAAGTTTTGTTACAAATAGTCAATTATTTAATCCTAAATGTTTTTATTAATATATAGGGAAATTTGGAATTAGGAGATATTAATTATGGCTATTGGCGCAAGGGATTATATCGACAAACTTTTGGTAAAAAAATACGCGGATGAAAAAGTTGATAACCATGATTCATTGGAATCTATGGTCGATCCGAAAAAAATGCTTGAAGCAATGAATGATGTTGCAATGATTCAGAGAAATATGTTCGTTCTATCTCAAAAGCTTTGCAGCACCTGTTATGCTATTAACGCTAAAGCTGCCAGATATAAAAGAGGAATAAACGGCGATTAAATAGTTTTATCCACAACAACTTTGTGAAGCCCTTTAGGGTGGTCTACATTTCTTCTTAATTTTGTTGCGGTTTCAAGTGCAAGCAGCTGCAGAATAACCACGTTTGCAAATAGCTGCTGGATTTCATTTTCGCATTCAACATTTATATTATAATCAGGTTTTATTCTCTCATCGGAAGGTCCTATTATTACAAGCATAGGACGGTAATCTTCTCTTATCTTATTAATATTATTTACGGAGCGCTCCGAAATCCTGTCTACCGCAATATAAATCATTGTTGATTTATTATTCAATACCGCAACATGTCCGTGCATAAATTCTCCGAGTATTGCGGCACTTATATTTTTATAGGAAGTTTCTTTTATCTTTAAAGCTCCTTCTTTAGCGAGAGAATAGGATATTCCGTCTGCGGTCAGAACAATGGTATTATCTTTAGCGAGTTTGACGGCGAGTTTTTTAATAAGCTCTCTTTTTGCAACCGCTTTTTCCACAATCGCAGGAAGATGGAAAAGTGATTTTTTATACCGTTCTGTAACACTTGGCGGTTCTACGTTTTCTATAAGTTTTAAAGAAATAAGAATCAAACACAGCATCTGGGAAGTAAAAGATTTTGTAGCAGCGATTCCCTGCTCTGTACCGGCAAAACAAGCTGCATGATAATCACACATCTTCCAGATAGAGGAATCTTCGTTATTTGTAATACAAAGAGTAGGCAAACCTGTTTCTTGTTTTACTCTTTCAACTGATTTTAAGGTATCGCTTGTTTCTCCGGATTGGGTTATAAAAATATACAAGGTATTCTTGTCTGTCGGTATAAGGTTTTTTAAAAGAAATTCGCTTGAATAAATAGCTCTGGTTTCTATTTTGGATATTTTTTCAACCAGATCAACAGCAAATCTTGCACAATGATATGAAGAGCCGCTTGCTACAAGAACAATTTTTCTTATATTTTGCGGAAGCTCAAGTTTAATCTCACCTGTAACCGGATCAATATACTTCATCAAAATATAGGGAATAATTGCGGATTGTTCCACAATTTCCTGTTCCATCATAGTTTTTTTCTTTTTAAAAAACATTTTACCCTCTCTTTTTAACAGCACAGAACGACCTGTTATCTTCTTATATAATAACATATAACTCAAAGATTACATCCTGTATCTGAGTATTATTAAAAATGGGGTGATTATAATTTCACCCCATTTTCTAAAATAACTTTATTTTACCGCGTCATAACAATCAGAACAGATTGTTTCGTATCCGGAATGTTCGCCGAGTTTGCGGTATTTCCAGCAGCGCTCGCATTTCTCGCCTTCCGCTTTTGTCACCCAAACTGTTATTCCGTCTTCGGTGTATTCGTTCAATACACCTTCCGGAGCAGTTTCTGTTATATGAGCTTGAGAAGTGATGAAAATGTCTGCTAAATCTTTTTCGTTTTGTTTTAAGATTTCAGAATCATCAGATTTAACAAAGACAGCAACCTCAAGAGAACTTCCGACTTTTTTATCGGCTCTTAAAGGTTCAATTGCCCTTGTTACAACTTCTCTTGTCTTGAGTATTTTTTCAAATTCTGATTCAAGCTGAGGATTGTTCCACCCTTCGTTTACTTTTGCCCAATCAGCAAGCAGAATACTTTCCAGTCCGCCTCTTTGGCACTCAGGAGTGTTCTGCCAGATGTCTTCAGCCTGATGCGGCATTACAGGAGTCAAAACCCGTACTAATGCTTGAAGTGTTTCATATAGAACTGTCTGGCATGCTCTTCTTGAAAGTGATTTTTTGCCGGCAGTATACAATCTGTCTTTAACAATATCAAGATAGAATGAACTTAAATCAACTGCTGCAAAGTTTTGTAAACATTGGAAGTATTTGTAAAACTCATAGTTTTCAAATGCAACGGTTACTTCTTCTATAAGCTTATTTAACTTGTGAAGTGCAAATTTATCGATAGGTTTTAGCTCTTCATATTTTACATAATCTACTGCAGGATCGAAATCGTAAATATTTCCGAGCAGGAATCTTGCAGTATTTCTGGTTTTCTTAAATATTTCCGCAAGCTGTTTAATAATATTATCGCCGATTTTTGTATCGTTTCTGTAATCAACAGATGCAGCCCAGAGTCTTAAAATATCTGCACCGTAATTCTTAATAATATCATCCGGTCTTATGTAGTTACCCAGAGACTTGGACATTTTTCTTCCGTCTTCTCCAAATACAAATCCATGAGTTAAAACAGATTTGTAAGGCGCCTTGCCCTGTGTAGCAACAGAAGTAAGAAGTGAAGACTGGAACCAGCCTCTGTGCTGGTCAGAACCTTCAAGATACATATCAACAGGAGTGTGACCAAGTTCATCAGAACGTTTTTCAACAACGGCTCTCCAAGTCACACCTGAATCAAACCAGACATCCATAATATCCTGTTCTTTTCTAATATGTTTGCCGCCGCACTTAGGGCATACAAAACCTGCCGGAAGAAGTTCTTCTGCTGTGTGCTTAACCCATGCATCTGAGCTTTCTTTTTCAAATATTTTTGCAACATTTTCTATTGTCTCATCTGTTACAATAGTCTCTCCGCAATCTTCGCAATAGAATACCGGAATCGGAACACCCCATGCTCTCTGACGGGAAATACACCAGTCGGAACGACCTTCAACCATGTTGGAAATTCTTGCTTCACCGCTTGCAGGAATCCATTTTACTCCTTTAATCGCTTCAAGAGTCTGCTCACGGAATTTATCTACCTTAACAAACCATTGCGGAGTTGCTCTGTAGATTACAGGATTTTTGCATCTCCAGCAGTGCGGGTAGCTGTGCTGAATATCTTCCTGCGCTAATAATGCGCCGCAAGATTCCAATTTATCTATAACAATTTTGTTTCCTTTATAGTAAGGAATTCCTTCTAAGTCTTTATCACCTACAATTTCTGTCCAAATACCTTTGCTGTCCAGAGGTGAGAATACTTCGATATTATATTTACATCCGACTTCGTAGTCTTCAAGCCCGTGTCCCGGAGCGGTATGAACAGAACCTGTACCGGCATCAAGAGTAACGTGCTCGCCAAGAATTATCGGAGATTTTCTGTTATACAAAGGATGTTTTGTTTCTAAAAGTTCTAAGTCTGCGCCGGTGCAAGAACCGATTACATTTATATCTTGTTCTTCCCAGTGAACACCTTCAAGGAAGTTTGCTAGAAGTCCTTGAGCAACTACGTAAATATCTCCTTTTGCTTCAAACCAGGTATATTCAAACCTAGGGTGCATACTGATTGCCATATTTGAAGGAATTGTCCAAGGAGTAGTTGTCCAGATTACCGCATAAACATTTTTCCCTTTGGTATCAACGATTTTGTTAATTTTTTCTACAGATTCTGGAGTGAATTTGAATCTGACATAAATCGAAGTTGAAGTATGGTCAGCGTATTCAACTTCTGCTTCAGCAAGAGCCGTTTCACATGAAGCGCACCAGTAAACAGGTTTTAATCCTTTTTCTATATAACCCTTTTTATACATTTCGCCGAACACTCTAACCTGTTCTGCTTCAAATTCAGGATTAATCGTCAAATAAGGATGCTCCCAGTCGCCCCATACTCCGAGACGCTTAAATTCAGCTTCCTGACCTTTAAGATTTTTATGAGCAAATTCTCTGCATTTTGCTCTAAGCTCGGCAGGAGTAAGGGCTTCTCTTCCGCCTTTAATATTTTTTACCACAGCATTTTCAATAGGGAGTCCGTGTCCGTCATATCCCGGAACATAAGGAGCATAGAAACCTTTCATTGATTTATATCTGATTAGGATATCTTTCAAAATTTTGTTAAGAGCTGTACCTACGTGGATTTTTTCTGAGCTCAAATATGGAGGACCGTCATGAAGTACAAAAGAATTAGATTTATCTCTTTGTGCTAAATTCTTTTCATAAACATTTACCCCCTCCCAGAATTTTTGGGTTTCAGGCTCTTTTTTGGTCGCATTTGCTCTCATTTCAAGAGTCGTTTGAGGAAGATTCAAGGTTTCTTTATATTCCATATCTTTTTCGCCCTTTCCTTATGCTGTAAAATCTTTTTGGAAACTTACGTTGCTTTCCGTTTTACCGTAAGTGTTTGTTTTAATATTTTTCATTTTAATAAATTCGTGCATTTTGTTGTAATCGAAGGCATTTTCCCATCTGGCAATAACTACTGTTGCGACACAGTTACCGATTAAGTTAACAGTTGTTCTTCCCATATCAAGTATTTGATCAATTCCAAGGAGTATTGCGACTCCTAAAATAGGAATATTAAAGCTGGTTAAAGTACCGGCAAGAACAATTAGTGAAGCTCTTGGAACTCCTGCAACTCCTTTGCTTGTGAGCATTAGAGCAAACATGATTACAAGCTGCTGTTCTAGAGATAAATTGATTCCTACAAGCTGAGTTGAAAAAAGTACCGCCATCGCAAGATACAAAGTTGAGCCGTCAAGATTGAAAGTATATCCGGTCGGCATTACAAAACTTACTATGGACTTTGGAACACCAAACTTTTCCATTATAGACATCGCCTTAGGAAGAGCAGCTTCAGAACTTGCTGTAGTAAAAGTCAGCAAAGCAGGTTCCTGTATTGCTTTAATCAAGTTCCTGAAAGATATTTTGACTATTCTGCAAACTATAAAAAGTACAATCAGTACAAATACAGCAAGTGCAACATATAATGAAACAATTATTTTCCCGTAATTACGTAAAATTTCAATTCCGTTTGATCCTACGGTATAGGCAATAGCTCCGAAAATACCTACAGGAGCAAAAATCATAACATATTCCGTAAACTTAAACATTATTGTAGAGACGGAGTTTAGAATATCAATGACAGGTTGGGCTTTTTTTCCTGCGGCGCAGATTGCAAGAGCAAAAAATATACAAAATACAACTATTTGGAGTAAGTTCCCGTCAGACATTGCCTGAAAAATACTGGTTGGAAACAGGCTTAAAAACATTTCGCCAAATGAGTTGTGATGAGTAGAAGAAGCCATTCTGGTAATTTCACCCAGTCCGATATGCTGAGAAGCAACGCTTACCATACCTTCACCTGGTTTAAACAAGTTAGCGAACCCTAACCCGATAAACAAAGCAAAGGTTGTGACAACTTCAAAATAAGCAACTGTTTTAATTCCCAGTCTCCCAAGGCTCTTAACATCGCCGTGTCCTGCAATGCCCACAACAAGAGTTGCAAAAAGGAGGGGTGCAATAATCATCTTAACCATTCTCAAGAAAACTTCCGCCAGAACGTGCGTTCTAACAGCAAAAGACGGGAAAGCCCATCCTACAATTATTCCGAGAGCCAGTGAAATAAATATTGCTATTGTTAATCTTGATTGTTTCAAATAAGAATTCCTTGTGTTTGTACAAAACGGAACAATCAGCCCCTTACAAGAGTCAATTATACACTAAAAAAACTTAAAACAACATTTTCTGGCAAAAATACCTAATTACGTTTTTACAGAAGAGAGGGATCCCCTCGGTAATTGTTAACGAAACGATAGTGAGAGGGTAAATTTGGAAGCGTGTTTGAGTGAACAATTACCGAGGGGAGAAACCCTGATTTATCAATGTTTTTGTCTAATACCTCACTCTGCTTAGTATGTTTACTATATATATTAAAATTACAAAAATTGCATTTACAATTTTTAACTAAAAAGAATAGGGATAATAAACAACTTCCGGCCGCCTCAAAGCTTTATATATAGCCAACTTTCCCAAATAATACAACTACCCGCCATAATCGAAATGCCTCAAAAAATACAACACGGAACTTGGCTGACTATAAAAGACACAAGGTTTGATTATTTTGGGCAATCAGGAATTGCATTGAATAAACTATTTTATTTTTTGCCATACCAAAGGTATTTGTACTGCGTTGTTACCCAGTCCCGGAATGATAAATTTAAACAAGGGTTTAAATTTATCATTTTTATTTAATGCTTCAATAATTGGATGTTTGGTCATAAACCTTATATTTCTTGTCTTATCAACTAATACAGTATCTTCTAATGGGATAGTTTTGTCAGCGATATAAAGATGCTCTTGTAAATGATTGCCCAGTACAAAAATTCCATTAGTTTCTAGTTTTTTATATATTTTTTCAATAAGTTCACTTATTACTTTTCTTTTATCTGTCTCTAAATTTGGCTCATCACCAAATTTAAAAACTCCGTTTAAATCGTTATTTGTCAGCTGGTAAATTGCGTTTCTGAAGAATATGGCACCTGCTTTATGATGTTGATTAAATTGTTCAATCTCTTTAATATCACCTTTAATAAAACTGATATTTTCTTTACAAGTTTTTTTAGGAATAAAATATCTTTGCGGATAAAGTTCAATATTGTCAAATTTTATTGTATATATATCGTCATAAACATTATTAATAGGAGAGACAGGTTTACTTATTTCAATAAAATTTTTATGAAAAATTTCACTTAACATTTGTTTATTATTTTCGTTATTAGATTTAAGTAAAAAACTGTCCTCTGCTAAAGGATGTATTGCATAAATCCCCGTATGTGCAACATCTATAGCTTTCTTGCTGTTATCAATAGAATAAATTTTATATTTTTGGCGATTATTTAAAAGTGTGTTGACAGATAATGCTTCTTCGCCGTTAGAACCTGCATACACTAAGATATTCGTTCCATTTGGAAATTCCTTTTCTATAATCTCAACAGACTTTTCTAAAACTTCCGAATCATGATAAAAATTTGTGCTGAGAGAATTATGAGTGTCATTATCAATCATATTATAACTTTTAAAATTTATACATGAATTTGTATGTATTATTGAATTAATTTTCATATTTATAAAAAAGCACAACAAAAAATTTTTTGCATAAACATGTTTAGAAAGTTTATTGTATTAACAATAATGTAAGAATGTATGGTTATGTATGTATGTTGGGTATACTAGCTCAATGATAATATTTGGAATTAATTGGACTCGGAATTTTCTTTGATTTTGGAAGTTTTTAGGCTTATTTAAAAATATTCTTTGTAACTTTGTGTCCTAATTGTAAAGAGTCACATGGTTTGATTTCATGGTACAGATGGTTTGGATTTTTGGGGTAATAAAGTTGAAGCAGTTGTCGCCAAATCTTTAGACCAAAATATAAATAATGTCGGATTAATAAATTATACCTAAGGATAGTTAATATTGACTTATACATCAGATATTAAGGAATGCAAATTAAATTTTAAAATGGCAGAAATACAGTTATAATGCCAGTTTGGTGTGGTATGGTATAAGAATGCCGTAGCAATTCTTTTTCTACATTTGTTTTAATATGTGTGTAGGTAAAATCATATGGAAGAAAAGGTATATTATATGGTAAATTCAATTCAATTTAAAGAACCTGTTTCTCAACTTGTTACACGTACTGGTACAAAAGTTTAAAAAGCAATTACACAGGCTGTTCTAATAGTCCCAGATCTGTAATTCCAAATGCAGGGACTCCATTAATGGCAAAAACAGGAACTACTGCTAAATTAATTACTTTTGGACCAAATTCAAACTCGAAATTTGCACGAGCAGGCTATGATCAAATTTTGATTACAAAATAACCCCATGATAGTGGTCTTGTATCAAATTTAATATCTTTATTTAAAAATGGCAAGTGGGTAAGAGATTTATGGATGGAGCCAAATGGTAAGTTCAGTACTTTGGAAAATACTATAGAAGCAGCAAAAAATATTGGTTTGCGAGTAAAATAGCAAGAAGTGTGCTATTTTTGGACCTAATATAATCTAAGTCCAATTGTATTTTTTAATCAAATTATTAATTGATATTCAGTAGTAGTACGGTGCGTCGTTTTATCGCACCGTTTACTTTATTAATTAATTTTCCATTCTTTTAAAATTTCCGACCTTAAAACTCCCTCACAGAGCGGGCTGTCCAAAAATAATCAAAGTATCCGTACAATGGGATAGGTCGCACAGATTTACCCCTTCGAATCGCGCCAAGCGCATTTTTCCATGCGTAATTTTATTTTTAGTTGCTGCGCCTCGCGTTAAACGGCAACGCTCGCAATCACAACGAAAATTCATCATTTCCGTTGATTCTTGCTCGTCTCTCACTTCGTTCGTGCATCTGCTCGGCTTGCGCCAAGCGCATTTTTAGTGGTCACTTCACATTAGCTTACGCACTAAGAGAAGCATTACATGCAAGAAAAATCACTGGTGTTAACTTAGGAAGACTATCAGGTAAAGGTAAATCCAAACTTGATGAGCATACTGACGATATATTACGACTTGTTGCTCTATGAGTTTCACAGACAATTATCGCCAAGCAGTATGGCTGTTCTGTGGGTAATCTGTACAACTTTTTAAATAGGCTTGAGCAGTGTGCATAAACTATCTATACAGGAACAGGTATTCCACCATATTTAACATACAATTCTTCTACTTCCTTAGGAATTTCTTTACCCATAATCTTGTATGCAAATGTGTCAGCTATAAATTCTGCTGGGGATGTAAGAGCATATTCACAATGGAATTTCTTTACTATATCATTATTTTTTACTTCGTTGAGAAATTCTTCTGTAAAATGTGTATCTTTAATCCCATTAGATTTAAGTTCCTCTAGCCTTAACATTTTATCTGCATTCTTACAATTTTTAAAATGATTAGCATGACCTATTTCATGGTATATAGCTTTAATTCTATATTGAGCACCATATGGGTCTTTCTTTGCATATTCTCCAAGTACATTTAAAAACGATTTTCCAGTTTGCTGTACAGCTTCAAACTCTTTAATAAATGCAGGACCAAAAGATAACCTTTTTCTGTTATTTGACCAGCTTGCATATCCTTCCAAACTATCAGCAGAAGTTAAATTTCTGTTAAATACAATTTTACGAGGTAAAACACTTTTGCCTTTCATTTTATTGTTCACATTAGTTAATAATTCATTTATAAAGTTAGCTGCAGTCAAATTATCTTCGACCTTTAATGTTACACCCAACTGTTCCTTAGCAAACTTAACAGCTTCATCCATAGTAGTTGCAGGTTTAAATTCAATATGCTCAGCTAATTGCCTAACATATTTACTGCCAACTTTACCTTTTGTCAAGCAATAAACTGCTGTTCCTATACCTGCAACACCTACTGCAATCGCGGCACCTATTCCAATCTTTTTGAGCTTATCATTCTTGGTTGATAATTGAACTGTGTCAGATTGTGGTGTCTTATCGACAGCATTAGGACTTACAAAATATCGTTTTTGATTATTTACTAAATTTAAATTATTTACCCCAATATTTTGTGGTTGGATTGATACATTATTAATTCCCATATATTTATAAAGAACTTGGGATATATTAAATTGCTAAAATTTATTATTAAAGATTAATACTTCGTTACAATTTTTATTTCAAAAAGTAACTTACATATATTTACACAAACTAGTAGCTACAAATTTTAACATATCTAAGTTCGTAGTTTGTAGGTTGGGCTTATAGCCCAACAATCAATAGGTCTTTTACAGGACTACCTAAAATCTTTGAATTCAGTAATTTACAGACTAATTTAAAGCTATTCTTTGTATATTAAAGTCCTAATAAAGTCCGATTGGGTGTATTTATGAATACTTCATCAAGGAACTTCCGACCACTATAATTTAGTATTGTTGGGCAGGTATGCCTAACCGACAGTTGATAGCATTTATACAAATCGGACATTAAAATACACTAATAAAGTCCGATTTCGTCCGTTTGGATTATTTATAATCAAGCAGCTTCCGACCAGTATAAATCGTACTATTATAAGATCCTGAAACAAGTTCAGGATGACATTGTAAGATTTGATTTCCTACCAAATCGTACTAAAAAATATAACAAAGCTGGCTTTTGTTTTGTAATAAAAAACTCCCCACACTGTACGACATTGGAACTTTTTATTCAAACCTTATATGAAGAGATAGTCAATTACTTTAAAGAAAAAGCGGTTGATTTTTGTAATCAACCGCTTTTTCTAAAAAATTTTAAATCTAAAAACATTTTCAGATTAACTCTAAATTAAATGTATCTCTGCAATAACTCATCTAATTCCCATGGGGCTAAATCCTCAAGAGAGCGTTTAAAATACGGTTCCCCGTTTCGTGCAATATTATATCCATTTTGGGATTTATAATCAGGGCTGAAATTATCCATTAATAAGTTTTTAATATGACCTCTTTCAATAGCTTTGTTACGATTATATTGGTATTTATTTTTTTAGCCTCTCTATCCGGAATATCTCCAACGGGTTGTAAGTTACCTTTATAACCTTCATCAAATGGAGTAATT
>CALUTG010000047.1 GCA_944323615.1 Candidatus Gastranaerophilales bacterium | reverse complement strand
AACGGCAAGATCAGCGAGTTCTTTTTTAGACTTAAGCATCTCGTCGATTTTTTTTTTTTTTTTTCCGAGAGTAATAAGCCTGTGCACCATAACGTTTCTGTCCTGACCGATACGATAAGTACGGTCGGTTGCTTGTTCTTCTACCGCAGGATTCCACCACAAATCGTAGTGGATAACGTTTGTCGCGCTTGTAAGGTTAAGCCCTGTTCCGCCTGCTTTGAGCGAAAGTATCATTACCTTTCTTTCATCATTCTTTTGGAAATCTTCAATAAGAGTTTCCCTCTGAGGAACGGTGAGCGAGCCGTGGAAGAATGACGGTTCAGTGAGGCATTCTTCCGCTATAATTTTGGTCAGTAAGTCTCCCATCTCTTTATACTGGGTAAAAATAAGAGTCTTTTCGTCATTATCTATAATACTTTGAACCAAATCTACGCATTTTTCAGCTTTGCCGGAAAGTTCTTTTGATGTACCTCCGCTCTTCAAAAATTGATATGGGTGATTGCAGATTTGTTTTAGAGCTGTAATAAGTTTAAAAATATTACCTCTTCTGTTCACTCCGGTAAATCCGCTTATTTTGTCCATCATTTCATTAAGCGTTTTTTCATACAGAATAGCTTGTGATTTTGCAAGATAGCAGTAATCATTTATAACCATTTTGTCCGGAAGATCAGAAATAACGCTTTTGTCGGTTTTAAGTCTTCTTAATACAAAAGGAGAAACTGATAGCTTAAGTTTTGAAGCTCTTGATTTTTCTTTAAATCTTTCGATAGGAATAGCATAGCTCTTTTGGAATTCTTTCATAGAGCCTAAGTAACCTTTGTTAATAAAATCGAAAATACTCCAGAGCTCGGTAAGTCTATTCTCTACAGGGGTACCGGTCATTGCTATTTTTATATCGGATTTTAGAGCTTTAATAGCAATGGTTTGGGCAGTATCCGGGTTTTTGATATTTTGAGCTTCGTCTACAACAACCATTCCCCATGTGTTTTTCTTAAGTTCTTCTACATCTATTCTCATAATAGCGTAAGTAGTGAGAATAACATCATTTTTTAAATCAAGTTTCCTGTCCAGCCCATGGTATGTAGTTGTCTTAAGAGAAGGCGCAAACATTTGAAGTTCCTTCATCCAGTTTCCCATAAGCGTTGTAGGACATACAACAAGAACCGGATTTTTAAGTTTTCCTTCTTCTTTTAACTTAAGGATAAGGCTGATTACCTGAATAGTTTTACCAAGCCCCATATCATCCGCCATACAGCATCCAAAACCTTTTGAAACATTTGTCCAGAGCCATTTTAACCCGGTCATCTGATAAGGACGGAGCTCACCTGTTAATCCTTTAGGTTCTGTGACTTCTACCGGCTTGGCAAAGTCCTTGATAACATTTGCGTAGGCTTCATCATAATTGAAGTCATAGTCCTGAAGCTGTCCTGACATTGAAGCATGAATAAGTTCAAGTCTTGTCATTTTCTTGTGGTTAGCATTCATTATCTGCTCATAAAGCTTTTTGCCTTCGGCTTTATCTACAAGAATATATTTCCCTTTGTACTGAATAAGTCCGTCGCTTTCTTCAACAAGCTTGTTGAACTCTTCTAAGGAGATTTTTTCATCACCGAGCGCTACTTCGTAAGAGAATTCTAAAATATCATCAAGAGAAATTGCGCTGCTTGATACCGTATTAAATATTGCCATTAAATCGTCAGAGCGTGCGGCTTTGACTTTTGCGTTAATGGAAGCTCGAGGAATGATAATATTTGTAAGCTCTTCCGGCAGGATAACTTCAATTTGGGCTTTTTGCAGGTAATATGCTGTTTGTGCAATAAGCTTATAAACCTCATTAAGATTCATTGTAAGAGAGAGCTTTTCTTCATCTTCAAACAGTGTTTCCAATTCCGGCATGTAGCGAAGCGCGTAGTTAAGCTGTTTTTCAACAATTTTTCCTATGTCTTCTGTTGCCAAATCCCAGATTTTATCTTTGTGATACAAATCGTCAATAAGAATAGTTTCTCCAGTTTTTCTGTTCTTGATATGGATTTTGAACTCAAACTTGTCGTCGCTGATTTTACTGACCTTAAAGAACGGAATAAGGTCATACTTGCCTAAATAAAGTTCATCAAACCATTGTGCAATATTTTCCGCAACATCTTTTCCTTTAAGCAGGCATCTCTGTTCAAGGTCTTTAATCATATAGTGACCGGATTTGATGTCTTTAAATCTATAAGCCTTTATCCCGAGGAATTTGTAGATAAGGTAGTTTAAGTATTCTCTTACAAAATTTTCTACAAAGTTTTTCGGTTCTTCTCCTTGTATAAATAAGTTTTCCGGAATATTTTTTTCAAGTTCGTTAATAATCCTTGCGGATTCCTGATTAGATACAATAGGTTCATAAACGATTCTAAACGAACCTCCGGAAGGGCCTTCTTTTCTTTTGACTGTTGGAATAAAATACAATTTTTCAATAAGCTTCATAGCAAAATGGGTAAGCTTATTAAAATATGCAAAAGTTTGGGTAAGCGAAGAAAAATCAACAATTTCGCCGAATCCGCCAAAGTAATCCAATACTAAATCAAGAGGCATAACATAGCCGATTTGTCCGTTTACTTCTTTTGGACTGAATCTGAACATTGAACCTTTTGATTTCAAATAGAATTGAAAGTTATTAGTAGGAGTAACAAAAAATGAGAGCTTTCCATTCTGGTTTATCAAAAAGAAATCGGTATTTCTTACAGGAGAATTTGGAGAGAGAAAGATTCCTTCAAACTCATCTTCTATAAGCTGGTAAATTAAACTTAGAGTATAGCGAAAATCTTTGTTCTTAAACCCGTTAGGATTTTCGCTAAGATTATAAAAGAATTCATCAACATTATTTTTCTTTAACGATAAATCAATATCTAAAGCTTCAGCGTTTCCCATATCACTCCTATATTTTAAGATGGAAGGGAGAATCATCAGACCTCCCTTCCGGCATAAATTTAACCAATTAATGAATCAGCTGTCATCTCTTCCGGTTTTTTAATACCCATAAGCTGTAATACAGTTGGAGCAACGTTACATAATGCTCCGTCTGATTTGAGTTTCAAGCCTTCAGGTCCGTTGATTACAACAAACGGAACTTCGTTTGTTGTATGCGCAGTATGAGGTTTGCCGGTAGATTCATCCACCATAACTTCAGCGTTTCCATGGTCTGCCGTTAATAGCATAATAACGCCATTTTCTTTACATTTATTAGCGATTTTGCCTACGCATTCATCAACGACCTTGCAAGCTTTCGTTGCGGCTTCAACAACACCTGTATGTCCGACCATATCCGGGTTAGCGAAGTTAACCAGAATGAATCCGTAATCAGGATTTTCAACAGCCTTAAGAACATTTTCGCAAACCTCGTAAGCACTCATTTCCGGCTGCATATCGTAGGTCGGAACTTTTGGAGACGGAACAAGTTTTCTTGTTTCATGGGGCTGAGGCTCGTCAATTCCGCCGTTAAAGAAGAATGTTACGTGAGCGTATTTTTCTGTTTCAGCAGTTCTAAATTGTTTAATTCCGTTAGCTTCCAAAACATCTCCAAGGATATTTACAAGGTGAGTTTTCGGGAAAGCTACAGGGAAGGTAAACGTTTCTTCGTAGCTTGTCATTGTACAGTAATAAATGTTATTTAAGACTTTCTTTCTATCAAAGCCGTCGAAATCTTTAAAATTAATAGCTTTTGTTATTTCTCTGGCTCTGTCCGGTCTGTAGTTGAAGAAAATAATTGAATCGTTATCGTGGATTCTTGATTCTTCTCCCCCAACGACTATTGGAAGAACAAATTCATCAGTAACTCCTTCTTCGTAAGATTTTTTAACCCCTTCAATTGCAGAAGCGGCTTTATTTCCTTCTCCGAAGAGCAAGCAGTTATAACCTTTTTCTACTCTATCCCAGCGATTATCTCTGTCCATAATATAGTATCTTCCGATAACACTAGCCACCGGCGGAAGATTGTGTTTTTTGAGTTCGTCTTCTACTATTTGCAAGTATTCACAAGCACTTGCCGGCGGAGTATCCCTTCCGTCAAGGAATGCGTGAACATAAACTTTGGTTAACCCTTCTTTCGCAGCTAGCTGGATTAAAGCCAGCAGATGTTCTAAAGAAGAGTGCACTCCGCCTGTTGATACAAGCCCGTACAGGTGAAGTGATGAGTTATTCTTTTTAGCATGTTCAATTGCTTCCAGAAATTTTTCGTTTTGGAAGAAAGAACCATCTTTAATAGCATTATTAATTTTTGATAAATCCTGATAAACGATTCTTCCTGCACCGAGATTTAAGTGTCCGACTTCACTGTTACCCATTTGTCCTGCCGGAAGTCCTACGTATTCTCCGTCAGCGTGAATAACTGTAGAAGGATCGTCTTTTATCAATTCCGGAACATTAACCGGATGCGCAAGCCTGGTTGCATCATATTTTGCAGAACCGGTACTTATGCCCCATCCGTCCATTATGCATAATAAAACACGGTTTGTCATAATTATCCCTTTCTCTGTCTTCTCCCTTTTAACCCTTACAGTGTACGTCAAACATGGCTTAAAGTAAAGAGAGTTTCCGATATTAAAATAGCAAAAAAAATTTTTAGAAATTTTTTAATCTGTATGAAAATTCAAGTATCCTTTTATAATACAACGCCGATCCATAATATTAATTTTTGCCGGACAGCAATACCCGTTTCTAAATTACAGGCATTAGATTCTTTCCAAAAAAGTGCAGAAAGCATTAAACTGGAAAATTTGTATGCAAAACTTTATAAAATGACGGGGCAGGTTTCATCCGACAATATTGAAGCTTTAATTAATAAACTGCGGAAATATCCCAAAGAGCAGGTTTTATTGGTATTAAATAAATTAACAGGTTTTTCTAATACAGACAAAATAGTAAAATTTAAGACCTGGCTTGAATCTCAGAAAATTGAACATATTGAAAGTTTTCAAAGCTTGTATGAAAGAAAAAAGCAGGTATTTGATTATGATAAAGTTTCAAAGGTGGCAGAGGGAAAAATTGAACATCATCAAGTTGTAAAAGATAAAATCCCTATAGGTCAGGTTCTTAATGTTAACAGTGTTTTTTCATATTTTTATAACAACGGGTATCGTTCTGTTGCGAAATGTCCTTTAGGTACCGGTCGTTATAATGCTGTTATCCTGGATTCAAGAACAATTGATTTTCTGGAGGAGATCAAAATAAAAAATCCTTCGTTATTTGATACATTTTTGCGCAGGTATAAATTTGTTTATATAAAAGATTTTGAAGGTTCTTATAATATTTTTGAACAGTATCAGGATTTAGAAAAACTTACGAATAAGAAGCTTTCAATGCTGAATATCTTAAAAAAATCCCACCCTGAACGCTCTGATGAAGATTTAATGAATATTATTATGAACGGAAAAAGCTTAAAACGTATAAACAAACTGGGAATTGAGCCGCTTATTGCAGATTTAAATAATAATTCTGCACCTTCTTCAAAAGATATCGCATTAAATTTGTCTCAAACTTTTCCTGAGAAGAATGCTTTTATACAAGTGGTTTCACAATGCTTGGATAAAGCCTGCTGTTCTGATGAGGAAAGGTTAAATCTTATTGATTATCTGGATAACAATATCCACTATTACTCTTTTAAGTCACTTGGAGAAAAACTTGTTAAATTAAAACAGCTTATCGAAAATGATGTTAAAAAAGCAGGAAGGGATATAAGCAAAATTTATTACAATGTAGCACGAATGAATAAAAGTTTTACATTAATAAATTATATGTATCAGCTTGCAAATGATATTCCTCCGAATAGATTTATATATTGGGAAAATATGACAAATCCTGCTAATCAATTTGGGTATAAAAGCATGAGGGAAATTCTACCAAAAAATTCAACTGTTGTTATTTTAGATGATGCATTTATTTCCGGCGAAAGTGTTTTAATGACCCAATTTAGATATATACCATTTCGAGATAAGGATTCTTTTAATATGATTTTTGGTTCTATTTATTCTTCTGATAAGGCAAAGGAGTTACTGGACCTGTGTTATAAGAAAGTAAAAAAAGACAGAATATTATCGGTAGATAATCAAAAGCTGGAAGATATTCCGATTAAAGATAACACGTTTGAGCAGTATAAAAATACTCTTATTTTTTTTCCGTACAATTCACCGGATAATAACTCTATTGCTTTTCAGGATTTGTATCCGCTGTTTTATCCAAGCAGAAGTTTTGTGCAAAGTCCTTGGATTTATGAGTAAATTGAAAAAATGAAACTTTTTTCCCTCCGTAATTTTTTTCTTTTAGGGGTAAAATCCCCGCATTAATCGAAGTAGAATGTTCAACAACTACAATAGAATTTGTTTTTATGAGAGGAAGTATTTTTTCATAAATTCCGCTTTCGTATGGCGGGTCAATATAAATAACATCGTAAGCTTTTGTAATTTTTTCGATAAGTTTAAGGCTGTCTCCTATTATTAGCTCCGCTTCAAGTTTTAGAGTTTTGTAATTTTTTTTAATAGCAGCTGCCGCCTTAGGGTTTTTTTCTATAACGAGGACTTCCTCAAATCCTCTTGAAAGAGCTTCAAGTCCCATTATTCCAGAACCGCCGAATAAATCTAAAAATGACTTGTCCTCAAAATCACCCATTATTGAATACAAGGTATTAAAAACCCCCATCCTGACTTTTGAAAGAGTTGGGCGGGTAATTTTTTCATCCGGTGCAAAAATTCTACGACCTTTATATTTTCCTCCTGTTATAATCATTAGTTAAATTCCAGTTTTTCAATTCTGACTTTAAAAATGCTTTCTATGTCAATACCGTTAAGAATTGAAGTAATCAATTCTTCAGGAATAATCTTGTCTCCAAGATGAGGGAGCAGCCCCAGTATCTTAATATTTGAGAATTCTTCTATTACTCGGGTTATTGCAGTCAAAAGTTCCTTGGAACATCCTTCTTTAATATCATTTATAATAACTCCTCGGATATCTACCCCTTTTTCCTGAGCCGTATATATTGAAAGAAGAGTATCATTTATAGAATCTTCCCTCGGAGTAATTACAAAAAGCACAGGTATCTGAAGTTTTTTTATCATATCTACAGTTTGTATCGACGGAGCAATAGGACTTAAAAGACCGTTGTCTCCGTCTAAAATTGTGCAGTCGGTATTTGAAATAATTCTTTCGTATTCAGTGTGTATTAAATCAAGATCTATAAATTCATTCTCCATTTCTGCAGCTATCAGAGGTTCGGTTTTTGATTTAAAAAGATATGAAAAATGTGTATTTATATATGGATCTATTGATTTTATAAATGTTAAATCCGGTGATTGCATAAAACCGTTGATTTCTATTCCTGCGGTTTGTACAGGTTTATAAACGCAGGTAGAATACCCCAAACTTTGCATAGTTGCGGCAATTCCTGCAGAAAGAAAGGTCTTTCCGTCACCCCTGTTAGCAGATGTAATATATAAATTTAACATAAGCTAATATTAACACCTTTTATTCTTAAAATAAAGAGGGCTTGTTTTATTACTACTTAAATTCAGCAGCTATGAGATAACTTTACATTCAGTTACAAAATAGCAATTTTTTTGTGTAAATTACGTTATTATATATAAGTTACAAGTGTGAAGGTGTTCTATATGGTTCAAAATATTACCAATCAAAATGCTTCATTTGGCAGTATTAGCAGGGTCGGCACAACTCCTGACGGGAGAATTATTTATCAGGTCAACGATTCTTCGGGGCAGGAAGCCGGTAAAATGACTGTCGCAGCACAAGATGCGGATCTGTTTGAAAAATCATATAACGATATCATGGAAGCAGCACCAAAGATTCAAAAATATGCTGTTGAACATTCTTCTCCGGAAGCCGCTGAAAGAAGAAAGAAAACGTCAAGAATAATTACATTGTTAACAACTTTGGTAGGGGTTGGTATCCCTATATATTTGACGCGAAAATCTTCGTCTACTTTTAAACAAGTATTTGCGGCTTTGGGCGGTGCAATTGCTGGTCTTGCTGCGGGCATGGGTCTTACTTTTGCAACATTAACACCTCCGGGGATGGTGAAGTTTTCTAAAGCTTCAAAAAATCTTTCCAAAATTGAAATACAGCCACTTAATGAAATTGCATAAAATATTTACATATAAGTAGTTTTATGTTAGTATTTTTGTGGTTAAAAGTTTATCAAGAGAGGTTTTATATGGTAAAAAAAGGCTTTACATTGGCAGAAGTGCTAATAACACTTTCAATAATTGGTGTGGTTGCGGCAATTACGCTGCCTACATTGATGAGTAATACGACTGATGCACAAATCGGTCCCAAATTAGCAAAAGCTGTATCTATGTTTCAGCAGGCAAATACAGCATTGCTTAATGAAAATTCTGTAGATACCCTTACAGATACCGGACTTTTAGATTCTTCCGGTACCGCTGCTTCTTCTGAGGAGGGGGAAACAGGTGCTTCCTCTTCATCGTCGCTTTCTGCATATATAAATGCTCTTAGTAATCATATGAAGGTTTCGGCGTTTACGTATCCTGCAGGGACAGCTCAATCTGCTACTGGGGATGATACTACAACTTGTGCAACGGGAGCTTCCTTTGCTGCGGGCACTCCGGTTATCGCTAATGACGGTATTCTTTATGTTATTAATAAAGATGTAACGCCTGATGCTACAAAGCCTGCTCATAAGCAACGAATAGGAAATGTTTATGTTGATATTAATGCGGCTGCTAAACCCAATGCTATTGGTACTGATATATTTGTATTTTCCTGGTGGAATGATGGATCCCTTCGTCCGGTGGGCAGTTCAAACTGGGCAGAAGGTACAGCATGTACTTGGCAGGATGCTTGTCCAAACGATGCTGTTGCAACGGATTATAAAGCTTGTACGGGTGCAATCTTTGAGAACAATTTAAAAGTTCTTTACAAATAATAATAAACATAAGAGCTTCCGAAATAGGGAGCTCTTTTTTTGTGTATTTTTTATGTTTATATTATAATTTGAAAGAAATTTATAGTTAGAATTATATGAAGAAGTCCGGCTATCGAGCAGCCGGAGAAAGAAGGAAAAAATGGTACCTGAAACAAAAAGTTTTCAACTTGAAATCGGCGGGAAAACCGTCACTGTAGAAACAGGTAAATACGCACAATCAACGAACGGTAGTGTTACAGTAAGATGTGGTGATACAATGCTTTTTGTACATTGTGTAGTATCCAAAGAACCAAGAGTGGGAATAGATTTCTTCCCGTTACTTATTGATTATGAAGAAAGAATGTCATCCATAGGCAGAATTCCGGGCGGATATAACCGTTCAGAAGGTAAAGCCAGTGACAAAGCAATTTTGGTTTCTCGTTTGATCGACAGACCAATTCGTCCTTTATTCCCGAAAGGTTACAGAAATGATATACAAATAGTTGCTCAGCTATTCAGCTATGATCAGCAAAATCAGCCTGATACTTTAGCAATGCTGGGTGCATCTTGCGCATTAATGCTTTCAGGAGCCCCGTTTGAAGGTCCTATAGGTGCTGTAAGAGTTTCAAAAGTGGACGGTCAGCTTATAGCTAACCCTACTCACCAGCAGGCTGATAAATCAGCTCTTGATATTGTTGTTGCAGGAACTCACGACAGTGTTATCATGGTTGAAGCCGGCTGCAAATTTGTTACGGAAGATGATATTATGGAAGCTGTTGAATTTGCGCAGGTTGAAATCAGAAAACAGTGTGATGCACAGGTTGAATTTGCTAAACAATGCGGAGTTGTTAAAGAAGAGTTTGTTAACCCTTATGACACAACCGAATTGAAAAATATTATTGAAGAAGTTGCGCATGATATGATTTTTGATGCATATCACAACTTTGACAGAGAATACAGACAAAACAAACTTGAGGAAGCTAAAAAACTCGTTAAAGAAAGAGTTGAAGCACTTCCTGAAGATCACTATATTCACCAGATTATTGAAGAAACAGGTATTGACTTTGTTTCGGAAGAATTCAAAGCTGCAGAAAAGAAAATTATGCGTGCAATGATTCTTGATGAAGGTGTTCGCGCTGATGGCAGAAAACCGACCGAAGTAAGACCTATTTGGTGTGAAGTTGGTGTTATTCCC
The DNA here is from genome assembly GCA_944323615.1 of Candidatus Gastranaerophilales bacterium. Taxonomy (GTDB): domain Bacteria; phylum Cyanobacteriota; class Vampirovibrionia; order Gastranaerophilales; family Gastranaerophilaceae; genus CAG-196. Next base: position 4,095 of record CALUTG010000047.1, on the reverse strand, counting down.
CGTGCACACGGTTCTGCTGTGTTTACAAGAGGTCAGACCCAGATTCTTTCAGTTGCAACCCTTGCAGGTCCGGGCATGAAACAGGAACTTGACGGAGTTGACCCTGAAACAGAAAAAACGTATATGCACAAATATATTTTCCCTGGCTTCTCAGTAGGTGAAGTAAAACCTCTAAGAGGTCCGGGCAGACGCGAAGTTGGACACGGTAATCTTGCTGAAAGAGCAAACGTTCCTGCTCTTCCTTCTCAAGAAGAGTTCGGCTACACTATTCGTGTAACATCAGATGTTCTTGAATCTAACGGTTCAACTTCAATGGGTTCAACCTGCGGATCTTCAATGGCTCTTATGAATGCCGGTGTTCCTGTTAAATGCATGATCGGCGGTGTTGCAATGGGTATGATTACCGAACCGGGAAGAGAACCTGTTGTATTAACAGATATTCAAGGAATTGAAGACTTCCTCGGAGATATGGACTTTAAAGTTACAGGTAATGATGACGGTATCACGGCTCTTCAAATGGATATGAAAGCTAAAGGTATAGCAAATGATACTTTAAGAAGAGCTTTAGCTCAAGCTAAAGAAGGAAGACTTCATATCTTAGGTGAAATGAGAAAAGTTATTACAAAACCTGCTGATCACCTTTCTCCGTATGCACCTAGCATCACTACAATGACAATTCCGGTAGAAGATATCGGAACTGTTATCGGACCTGGCGGTAAGCAAATCAGAGCCATCATTGATGCTTCAGGCGCCGAAATTGATATTCAGGATAACGGTGTTGTTACAATTACTTCCAACGATCAGGAAGGGGCAGCTATTGCCAAGAAAATGATTCATGACCTTACTTTCAAACCGGAAGTAGGTATGATTATTAAAGGTAAAGTTGTTAGAATTATTCCTATCGGAGCTTTCGTTGAACTAGGCGGAGGTAAAGACGGTATGGTTCATATTTCCCAGATTTGTCAGGAAAGAATTGAAACAATTGAACCTCATCTGAATATCGGAGATGAAGTAATAGTTAAAGTTATTAAAATCGACGATAAGGGAAGAATTAACCTAACAATTAAAGGGGTTACGGAAGAAGAAAAAGCATCTGTTAATGCTTAATAGAAATAAAAAAGGTGCGGCGAAGTTTTACTTCGCCGCACCTTTTTTTGTTTTATGTTTTATGCGAGTGTTTTTATATCTACCAGCTCCAGAGTAACAGCTTTGATTGCAGCTTGTACCCTATTTTTCACATCGAGTTTTTCGAAAATTGATTCCAGATGAGCTTTAGTTGTATGCACAGAAATATTTAATATTTTAGAAATTTCTTTATTTGTTAATCCCGCTGTAAGATAATACAATACATTCAACTCTCTTTCTGTTAAATTCTTCATTTTTTAATCCTATCTTTGACTTCCACCTATCTACTAAATCTTTTGTACCCCACCGTAAGAAATATTACCATCAGCCATATGCCCAGTTTTATATTAAGTTTTGTAACAATTATTTAAAAGCCTGAAATTACCTAATTTTTAAATACTTTTTATATATGTAAGTAACGATAGGAAGATTGAGTAAGATGACACAAATTGGATCAAGTACAGAAATTAAATCATTGCTAAATCAAGCAAATTCTATGCTTGGACAATTGAATATTGATAGTGAAACATCTACTTACATAAATAGTGTTTGGTCAACAGGAAACAGCATTGAACAGATTGCAAGCGGCGATGACAACCAGAAAGCTGCAGGGATTCAGCAGATTATAAATAATGTTATGTCTTTGGTTGAAAAATTTACTACAGGTGAGGCTAAAGCGGCAAAGGCTGAAGATAAGAAAAATAAAGCTGCAGCACAAAAAGTTGTAGACGACCAGCAAAACGCAAAAACTGAACTTGAGACAGAAATTGGCAACATAAATTCAACTATTGAAGCACAGTTGTCAACAGTTAGTTCTGAAGTTGAAAATTTAACTAAACTTGGTGAAGATTTAACTGAAAAGCAACAAGAAATTCAAGCAATCAAGGAAGAAATAGAAACTAAAAAAGCAGAGCTTGAATCAGCAGCAACTGTTGAAGAGAAAAAAGCTATCCTTGAAGAAATAAAAGGACTTTCCGGACAAATCGCTGAAATACTTGCTTCTTTGTCTGATTTGAGTTCTCAAATGGAAGCTTCAGCTGAAGTAGTTGAAAATGCTCAGGGCAGCATAGAAACAGCTGATAGTGAAGTTCAAAAAGTTCAGAAGGATGGAACTCAAAAAATTGCAGAAATAGGACAGCAGGGTGCAAAACAAGTTCAAAATAATACGCAGGTAGCTGCAACAGGGGCTCAAAACAAGATTTACGCACAGGCTGCAAAGGCTGCGGCTGAGACTGCTAGCGGAGCATCTTTTATCTCATTTGGTGCAACCTCTTCTGCTGCTGCAAAATTTAACCAAATAGCAATAGATCAGGATAGTGCAGCAGGAACAAGAATCCCTGGTTCAGTATCTAATATGTCTACAGTACTTCAAGGTATTGGCGGACTGCAAGAAAACTTGAGCGTATTAACAAATTTTGGTAATTCTATTGGAAATCAATTCTCTGATTTTAGCAGTGTTGTTGGTCAATGGAACAGCCTTTCATCTCAGTTTATTGCAAGTATCGGAAGCATGGAATTAGTCCAAACAGGAGTAGATGAACTAAGAAACACTGTAGACGAAGATTTAGCAATACTTGAAAACAGCGAATCAAGTGAAGGAAATGAAGAACTCAAAACTTCACAGTTCAGCACTGATGATTTAATAAAAGTTGAAGCATAAATTTAAAATATAAAGATTTTATTAAGTTTTCATTTAGCGAGTGTATTCTGTACACTCGCTAAATTGTTTCAAGGTGCGGGTTCGAGGCTTATTTTATCATTAAAAACGACCTCAAATTCCCCGTTACTCCTTTATTGACAGTAATTTTCAGTTGTGCTGTAATATTATTAGATACTCGTACTTAAGATAGGAGATGAAACTAATATGGCAACAAAAACTAAAAAAAATGTTGAAAATTTAGAAAACGCTCTAAATGCATCAAATGTTGTCGAAACACTTGATCAGTTAGAAGTTTTAATTTCTAAAGTCAGCAAAGCACAGAAAATTTTTGCGACTTATTCACAAGAAAAAGTGGATGCAATCTTCAAAGCTGCCGCAGCTGCTGCTGATAAAGCACGTATTCCTCTTGCAAGAATGGCTGTTGAAGAAACAGGAATGGGTGTTTTAGAAGATAAAATTATTAAAAACCATTTTGCATCTGAATACATTTATAATAAACATAAAAATGCAAAAACTTGTGGTATTATCAGAGAAGACAAAGCTAATGGTATTAAAATAGTAGCAGAACCTTTAGGTGTTTTGGCAGGGATTGTTCCTACTACAAACCCTACTTCTACAGCTATTTTTAAATCATTAATAGCTTTAAAAACAAGAAACGGTATCATCTTTTCACCACACCCAAGAGCTAAAAAATGTACAATAGAAGCGGCTAAAATTGTTTTAGAGGCTGCTGTTAAGGCTGGTGCTCCGGAAGATATTATCGGATGGATTGATGTTCCGTCTATTGAACTTTCTAATACTTTGATGCAGCACCCTTCAATCGCTTGTATCGTTGCAACAGGCGGTCCTGGCATGGTTAAGGCTGCATATTCATCAGGAAACCCTGCATTAGGTGTAGGCCCTGGTAATGCTGCTGCTGTTATTGATGAAACTGCTGATATCAAAATGGCTGTTTCTTCTATCATACTTTCAAAAACTTTCGATAATGGTATGATTTGTGCTTCTGAACAATCAGTAATCGTTGTTGATGAAGTTTATGAAGCTGTTAAAAATGAATTCATATACAGAGGAGCATACCTCTTAAATCAGGATGATGAAAAGAAATTAATTGATCTTCCGTTTATTGATCCAAAACGTGGTTCTGCTCATCCTGATATCGTCGGGCAATCTGCTCATAGAATCGCAGAAATAGCAGGGTTCTCTGTTCCTGACAATGCAAAAGTTCTTCTTGCAGAAAGACCTTCTGTTGATTGGGAAGATCCGTTCTCAAGAGAAAAATTGTCTCCAATTTTGACAATGTACAGAGCAAA
>CALUTG010000046.1 GCA_944323615.1 Candidatus Gastranaerophilales bacterium | reverse complement strand
GCATTAACGACAGAATACGATTCAGTGAAGAAAGTCATAGAAGATAACATAGAAAGAACATTCGGTATCTTCTCATAAAATAGTGAATAGTGAGTCGTGAGTCGAGGTAAACAATAAACAATAAACAATAAACAAGTAAAATATAACCCTAATTTTTAATCCCTTTTCCCTTATTCCGCTTGAGTAATCCCTATACTCAAGCTTTTTCTTTGTGCAGCGGAGCAGCAGCTTTATTTACCCTATTCAGGATCTTTTCTTCAATTCACTGTTCACGATTTACGAGTAGTCTCAACAAAATAATTAAAAAAAAATAAATTTTCTTTTACTCACAAATTTGATGGCTTATAATTATCATATATAATATTTATTAGGGGAGATACTTATGGAAAATCCGTTCAAAAAAGCAGTAGAAAATAATGATGAAGAATTAAAAGAAATTACAGTTGATGAAAAAGCTGCAGAGGAACAACCTGTTGAAGAAAAAGACGATGCTTCTTCAGAAGGAGTCGTAGAAGAAGAAACTAATCCTTGGCAGGAAAAATATGAACAGCTTAATAATCAGTATATAAGACTTGCTGCAGATTTTGATAATTTTAGAAAAAGACAGGAACAGGAAAGAGAAAGTCTCTTAAAATATGGTGCTGAAAATACGGTTAAAAAACTTATAGAGGTTTTGGATAATTTTGATAGAGGCTTAAAAGCTATTGAAACTGTAGAAGATTGTGCTAAAGTTAAAGAATGCTATAATCTGGCATATAAAAATTTTAATGATGTACTGTCAAAAATCGGGCTGGAAGTTATTAAAGCTGAAGGTGAAGAGTTTGATCCTAATTTGCATGAGGCTGTAATGCAGACTCCGACGAATGATAAGCCGGAACATACTATTATAGCGGAACTTCAAAAAGGGTACAAACTCGGAGATAAGGTTCTTAGGCCTGCACTTGTGAATGTAGCAACTCCAGAAGGTTAGTTTAAGAAAAAGATAACAATGAGCGATTATTATGAAATACTAGGCGTAAGCAGAAACGCTTCCAAAGATGAGATAAAAAGTGCTTTTAGGAAAATGGCGCGTAAATGGCACCCGGATATTAATAAATCTCCGGATGCAGAAGCTAAATTTAAAGAGCTTGGAAAAGCTTATGAGACTTTAATAGATGATGAAAAGCGTGCAACTTATGACCGTTTCGGAGAGGACGGTTTGAAAAATGCAGGCTTTAATACTCAAGGACCTTTCGCCGGAGGTTTTGGCGATCTGGAAGAAGTCTTTAACTCTTTCTTCGGAGGAGGCTTCGGTTTTGGAGGTTCCAGAAGACAAGATCCTAATGCTCCTCAAAGAGGCGATGACCTGAGACTAGATCTGGAACTTGATTTTGAAGAAGCCGTTTTCGGTATTACTAAAGAAATAAAAATTGACCATCTGGAAACTTGTTCTACTTGTCATGGTACTGGAGCAAAGAATGGCGCTAAGCCTGAAATTTGTAAAAATTGTGGTGGCTCGGGAAGAATTCAGCAGACAACAAGAACTGTTCTGGGGCATTTTACACAGATAGTTACATGTCCTATCTGTCATGGAAAAGGCACTGTAATTAATGATCCTTGTCCTGATTGTAAAGGACAAGGCAGAAAAGATGTCGAAAAGAAACTGGAAGTAAAAATTCCGGCAGGTGTAGATACCGGTTCAAAAATGAGATTATCACATGAAGGTGATGCCGGTATTAACGGCGGTGTTTCAGGTGATTTATATATTGTAATTCACGTGAGACCTTCTAAGTATTATCAAAGAGATGGTATTAATGTCTTTACAAAATTAGATATTTCCCCTGCTCAGGCAGCCTTGGGTGATACTGTGAATATCAAAACTCTTGATGGCGAAAAGCAGGTTTCAATTCCTGCAGGTATTCAGCATGGCGAGGTCGTGAAAATTAAAGGATCCGGTGTGCCTAATGTAGCAAAGCCGTCTATGCGCGGAGATCATGTTGTTGTGATTGATGTTAAAATTCCGACAAAAATCTCTAATGAGGAAAAAGTATTGTATCAGAAGCTTTATGAAATACAATCAGGAAGAAAAGATTCTGTAAAAGAACGTTTGAAAGGTGTTTTTAAATAAAGATTCTTGTGGTAAAATTATTTTAATTAATAAGATGTTGGGAGATATATTTTGCGGAAATTACTTATAATACTAGGAATTCTTTTTATTTCCTGCACAAGTGTTTTGGCTGCAAAACTCCCTGATGATGTAAAGAATTATATAACTACTTCAGTTCCTGGTTCGGATGTAAGATTTGACGGCGTTATTATTTTCCCTTCAAATACAATTTATCTTCCGCTGTTTCCTTCATTATTTTCTGATATATCAAAACTGGAGATAAAAGAAACTATTCCTGCCAATAAATCATTAAAACAGGAACCTGATATTGTTATTTTTAATAATGATTTTGTACTTCTTAAAGTACTTACTGACGGAGAAGGGAATCGTACTGTTTTACATATGATGACACCTCCGCTGCAGGTAAGAACCGGTCTTTTGCCTCAAGATATGTTAGTTCCGAGCGGGCTGATTATTCCGGAAAACCTTAAGGGGATTATAGGAAACCTTAAAATTGATACTAAAAGTGAAGATGTGATAAAGGTTGACACAAGAGAAACCTTTGAAGAATTTTTATCGGAGACTGAACCGGAAATTACGCAGTCGCTAATTTCGCAGCTTAAGAACAAAATCCTATATGTTACAACTAACTATTCTAAAAATATTCAGGTTGTAGAGCCTGCTCAATTATCACCTAAATATGCTCTTGCCCAAAAATCAATTCCTATTGATGTTAAAGCTGTTTCAGATGGTAAATTTCTCCTTGTAACATCTTTTGAACGCCCATTTGTTGATGTTGTTTCTGTTGCGGATTCAAGATTTATTAAACAAATTGATTTAACGTCTTGTCCGGAAGAAATATTGGTGGATGAACCTTCCAATAGGGCTTATGTTACATCCCCTACTGCATCTACTATTTTTGTAATTGATTTGAAGAGCATGTCTCTTATTCAAAAAATTAAAGTTAATGGGTATTGTGAAAAACTTCTTTTAAGTGATAACAAGCTTTTTTACGTAGATAAACTTAATCATGAAATATGGGCAATAGAGTTAGATAGTGATTATGAGTTAAAGGATATAGGAAAATTTCCTAACGTCTCAGCTTTAGCCTTTGCTAACAATAAACTTTATATTTCAAGCAGAACAAAGAGCAGAATTGCTGTTATCGATTATTCAACGCTCGGGCTTGCAAATGAATTTACAACAGTGAATAAACCTGTTGCAATGTTAGTTTTTGATAATACTATTTATGTGCTCGGGGCTCAAAATAATGAATTACAGCGGATAAATTCATTAAATGATACAGTTACAAGCAACATTCCTTTAAATACAGAAGGTTTTTCAACAGGATTTCACAGAATCAGCGGAACAAATCTTGGGGTTGTGTCCGATATGAAATCTAATAAGTATACAATAATAGATTTATCAAAAGGTAAACTTTTGAAAACATACACTTTAAATATTCCTATTAAAGATATTATTATAACTAATAAAGTTAAACTTTTTGAGTAAGGAAAGAATAGAAGCCATGGACATATTATTTGATGACATTACCTCCGAAACCTTAGCCGGGCTTGAAGAAACCCGGAGACAGTTTTGGAACATACCTCGTGTAACGGGCGGGCTTATTAATATGTTCATTAAGATGATGAATATAAAAAATGCTCTTGAAATAGGTACTTCAAACGGATATTCCGGTTTATGGATTGCAAAGGCTCTTAAAGAAACCGGCGGCAGACTTACTACTATTGAGTTTTATGAAAAAAGACAGAGTATTGCGATAGAAAATTTTAGAAAATGCGGAGTAATTGATATTGTAAGACCTCTTCAGGGCGATGCTATAGAAACAATACTTTCATTTACTTCCGAAGAAAAGTTTGACTTTGTCTTTATTGATGCTAACAAAAGGCAATATGTTGAATACTTCAAACTCATAAAGCCTCACTTAACCACCAAAGCATTAATAGTTGCTGATAATATTACATCACATGCCCAAAAAGTTCAGACATTTATTGATGCAGTTGATGCTGACCCTGAATTCCAGTATGAAATAGTGGAAACTCCCGGCGGGATCTTAGTTGCATACAGAGGTTAATTAATAGTCCTCCCTTCCTCTGCTCTTCAAGTATTCACGTATCTGGTTAAGAGAATATTGAATAATTCTAGTAATTCTGGATGGAGAAAGACCAACCATTGTTGCAATGTCCTTTGCCTGCATATTTCTATAAAAACGATATTCTACAACAGTTCTTTCTTTTTGCGGGAGTTTAGCAATCGCTTGTTTTATCATTTTGCTCATTTCCACAATTTCAGCTTTTTCATCAGGCATAGCAGATGGATCTTTAATAAAATCGAAAGGAGAGGCATTATCTGTGGCCGCAGCAGCTAATCCGTCGATAGATAAGATAGTCTCATAAACAGCTTCTCTGACTTTGTTAGGAGAGATGGCAAAGCCCATATCGTCACTGTTAGAATCGTCAGAATCTGAGATATATGGGTCAGATTCATCGTCTTTTTTATGTTTTAATGTATACCATTTATAACGATGCCTAAGTTCATTTCTAATAGCCCATCTTACGGCTGTTCCTATATAGGCATCATTATAATGAGCAAGCTGCTCTTCAGTTTTTCCTTTTATGAGAGTTTGTATGGCAATAATTCCGATACTAACCAGCTCTTCATATTCAATCATGTGGTTAGGGACTCTTCTGTGCTCAACTCTTGCTATTTTCTGTACAATACCAACGTATTGTTTAAGTAAAGTCTTGTTATCCATCTTCTCTCATCTAACTAACCTTACTTAATATTACCTTGATTTTGATTATTTTTCAAGCCGTACACAAAAAGTAAAATTTCAGCAACGGCTTTATATAATTCAGGAGGAATTTGCTGGTTTAAATCAACCATTCTAAAAAGAGCTCTTGCAACAGGAGGATTGTCTATAACTGGTACGTTATGCTGTATCGCAATGTCAATAATCTTTTTTGCAATGAGCTCTGTCCCTTTTGCAGTAAGTGTAGGGGATTGCATTGTCTCTGCATCATATTTAAGAGCGCAAGCAACGTGAATAGGATTTCTGACAACAAAGTCTGCATCCGGAACGGAGTCCATCGCACCTCTTTGAAGCATTTGCATACGTCTTTGCCGTAAGGCAGCCTTAACATGCGGATCCCCTTCAGAGTTTTTGTATTCATCTTTTATTTCTTTGAAAGACATTTTCTGATCTTTTAAAAATTTCCACTTGGTCATTCCATAGTCTGCTGCCGCAATAATAAGGAATGCAATACAGGCTTTATAAATAAATTCAACAATTAATTTGCCGAATTCAATCATAATTGCGAAGTTATTTTCTATTGCGGCAAGTTTTAAAATGTCATCAAGGTGGTCCGAATATACTGACCATCCTACCCAGCCCAAAACTGCTACTTTCAAGATGTTTTTACCGAGTTCAAATAAAGTTTTTACCTGAAATAAATTTTTAAAATATTTAGTAGGATTAAGTTTATCAAGCTTTGGTACTAGAGGTGCTGTTGCAACAAGAGGTCCGACCTGTAGAAAATCTCCGAGAACAGCTACAAGTGCTGCCATTATGAGTATTGACCCGATGATAAGCACAGCAGGAATGATCGTTACAGTAAAAATATATGTGTATCCAATTTGTTCAAGTGTATGATTGGGGATTTGTTCATACAGTGTTCTAAATAAACCGACTATAAGCTGCCATATAAATGGCGCCATCATATTTATGAAAGTAAACATAACGAGAAGTGATAAAGCTATTGATACATCTTTAGATTTTACCACCTGCCCTTCTTTCCTTGCTCTCTCAAGTTTTTGGGGTGTGGCATCAAATTGTTTGTCTTCGTCGCCCATCTAGCTTAATACCTGTTTTAGTCGGATCCTGTACTTTTTATTCTATCATAAAGTTAAATTTTAGTGTACAATTGTCATAAATGAAGGAGTTTTGTTTATGAAAAATTTAATCTTTATAATTCTTGCATTATTATCACTTGCAGGGGCTTCTGCCGGAGCTCTTTATTTAAAAGGAATAATATCCCTTGCTGTAGTTTTCACCTGCGGATTCCTGTTTGGCATATTTTTAATGAATTTAAAAGTGAATGTCAAAAATGACAAGATTAACTCATACAAAAGAGAGCTTGAAAAGGAATCTATAGCTAGCAGTGAGAGTTCTTCCCGAGTGAAAGTTCTTGAATCAAAGATTGAGGTTCTTGAAAAAGCACTTGAAAATGCTTTGAAGAGTAATAATACTTGACAAATTATTGTTAAATGCTAAATTTATTGTATGGATACAATATGACTGGTACAAAGGGATAATATGAAAATTCAACCAATTATTACAAATCCAATAATTCCTTTCAAGAATACGGAATTGATTCCGCCCCCGGTTAAATCAACTTCTTCTGAATCATCTGCCATTGCAGAGTATTTGATGACAAGAGAAAAAAATGATGAGAGAAAAATTGATGCTTTAAATAGAGGATTCTTGGGGGTTGGTTGCGCTCTTTTTGCAAGTGCTCTTATTACTACTTTTTTAACTGGTACCAGAAAAGGGCATAGTAATCATGAACTTAGTTATAACAGGGCTGCTACTGAATTTAAATCCCTTATAAATAATAATGATATTCCTACCTTAGATGCGTGTAAAAGTATAAATAAAAAACTCAAAGATTTTTTAAAAAAACAAGTTGCTATTATTAATGCTCCAAAAGATGCTGATGAGTTGAAATTTTCAAACAGATTGTTAATGTCAGGTCCGCCTGGTGTTGGAAAGTCTTATTTTGCAAAAATATACGCAAAAACTATAGGCGCAGATTATACCGAAATTAAATTTGCAGATTACAATTCACGGTGGGTTGGTGAAAATATAGAAAATTTGTCAGCGATTTTTAATGAAATTATAAGTAATGCTGAGAAAAATCCCTCAAAAAAATTTGTTGTAACTTTTAATGAAATAGAATCTTCCATTCCTCCAGTTGATAAATTAGCAGCTGGCAGTATGAGCGGGCATGCTCTTTCTAAGATTGAAGAACGCAATACTTTTCTAACATATCTGGATGACTTGCAGAGCAAATGTCCTAATGTAATAGTTGTGGGTACGACTAATTTGTCACCTAAAGATGGCCTTGATTCTGCAATTGTAAGTCGTTTTAAAAAAAATATGGTTATGGTAGATTTTCCTGAAAAAGATTGTCTTTTTGAAGCATTAAAAGCTAATTTAATAGCTACAAAGTATGGTAAGTGTTTAGTTCAAAATAACGAAAAGGATATAAAGACTTTTGCAGATGAAATGTATGCACGAAAATGCTCATACCGTGATATGGCAGCTGTTCTGGATTTAGCTAATGAAAATTATATATTAGATAAAATAAATGACGGATCGAAAGATTATTCTATTGATTATTTAAAAAGCGCTTTAAAATCAATAGAATTAACAGATGGTGAAATTAATTTGAGTAAGTTAGAAAGGAGAGGTTCTTAAAATGAAAATACAAGCTCTCAGTAATTGTAATGTGAACTATAATTACGCCCAAAATCAGAAATTTAAAAATGCCCGTCAGCTTCCTGAATCTGCCGTTCAACCGTCTTTTCAAGGTAAGTTTGGTATGATAACAGGTATTTTAACAGGTGGGGCTGCTGCTGTCGCTCTAGCTGCTTTTGTTGCTCCTGTTTTAATTACGGCCGGGGCTTTGTTAGGGGCAGTAGGCGGAATGGCAGGCGATAAGCTTGAAGATACCGTAAATGAAAATAATGAAAATAAGGGAGCCCATTAAGGTAATCTCTACCATTTAATTGATTGTACTCCTGTGAAATTTGATGTAAAATTACCTTAACAACACAAGGAGAAATTTATGTCAGATATGAAAAAAATATTGAGCTATGTGCCGACAGTTATTGAATCATCTTCTCGCGGGGAAAAATCTTTTGATATCTTTTCAAGACTTTTAAGAGAAAGAATTATTTTTCTTGGAACAGAAATAGATGATGATGTAGCTAATTCAGTTGTCGCTCAGCTGCTTTTATTAGACAGTGAAAACCCTGAAAAGGACATTATGCTCTATATTAACTCTCCGGGCGGTGTTATTACTGCCGGAATGGCAATATACGATACAATGAATCTTATTAAAGCCGATGTTCAGACTATTTGTCTCGGAGAAGCTGCTTCAATGGGAGCATTTCTTCTTTCATCAGGTGCAAAGGGCAAGAGAATGGCTCTGCCGAGTGCGAGAATAATGATTCACCAGCCGTTAGGCGGGGCTAAAGGTCAGGCTACGGATATTGAACTTGAAGCTAAAGAAATTTTAAGAATGAAAGATATGTTAATCGGTATTATGGCAGAAAATTCAGGCCAGCCGTTTAACAAAGTTAAAGAAGATTGCGAAAGAGATCACTATTTATCCGCAGCTGAAGCTGTAGAGTACGGTTTGATTGATAAAGTTGTTACTTCAGTAAATGAGTAAATTTACTTTTTAATGTTTGTTGGGCGGATTTTTGCTAATGCAAAAATCCGCCCTCTTATTTCCCTTGCTTTTTAATACTCTTCGTACTAGAATGTTGCTAATGTGTAACCGGGTCGGAATTAAAAACCTTACCGGTGGTAATAATATAAATTAAGGAGAAAAAAAATGACATCAAAAAGATTCTTATTCACTTCCGAATCTGTTACGGAAGGACACCCCGACAAAGTTTGCGATCAGATTTCTGACGCTATTTTGGACGAGTTTTTAACAAAAGATCCTCAATCAAGGGTCGCTGCGGAAACAACAGCAACTACAGGTATGGTGCTTGTTTGCGGGGAGATTACATCAAATTGCTATGTAGATATTCCGCATGTAGTCAGACATACTGTTAGAAATATAGGTTATGAAGGTACTTCAGGCGGCGGTTTTGATTTTAATACTTGTGCGGTTTTAACAAGTATTGATGAACAATCTGTTGATATAGCAGGCGGAGTTAATAAAGCTCTTGAGGCAAGAAGTAACAATGCAGATACTTCAACCAGCGAAACCGAAAATATTGGTGCCGGCGATCAAGGTATTATGTTTGGTTTTGCCTGTGATGAAACTGCTGAACTTATGCCATTACCGATAAGTCTTGCTCATAAATTAGCATACAGACTTGCAAGAGTAAGAAAAGAAGGTATTTTAAAATACTTAAGACCGGATGGAAAGTCACAGGTTACGGTTGAATATGTAGACGGAAAACCTTCAAGAATTGATACAATTCTTCTTTCTACCCAACACGCGCCTGAAATCAACGGAATAAGCGATAATACTAAAGTTCAAATGATTATCAATGAAGATTTGAGAAAGTATGTTATTGATTATGTCTTTGAAACAGAATCTATTAAACCTGATTCAGATACAAAAATCCTTATTAATCCGTCAGGAAGATTTGTAGTCGGCGGACCTCAGGGGGATTCCGGTTTGACAGGAAGAAAGATTATTGTTGATACATATGGAGGTTATTCTCGTCACGGTGGCGGAGCTTTCTCAGGCAAAGATCCGACAAAGGTTGACCGTTCTGCAGCTTATGCAGCAAGATGGGTTGCTAAAAATATCGTTGCAGCAGGTTTAGCTTCAAAATGTGAAATAGAACTTGCTTACGCTATTGGTGTAGCGGAACCTGTTTCAATTTTTGTTGATACCTTCGCTACCGGTAAGATTTCGGATGATGAAATTTCGGAACTCGTTCGTGTAAACTTCGATTTGAGACCGGCTGCAATTATCAGAGATTTTGATTTAAGAAACCTGCCCGCTAAAAATGGCGGTAAATTTTATCAAAAACTTGCTGCATACGGACACTTCGGTCGTACTGATATTGAACTCCCTTGGGAAAAACTTGACAAGGTTGACAGCTTAAAAAAGTCTTTGGCTAGCTGCGCGCTTTGTTAGAGGGTAAATGAAGGGGTAAATGTATATAAATAAAATACCGGTGAAATTATTGAAATTTTACTGGTATTTTATTTTGTGTAAGAAATGTAAATATTATTTAAATGTCTAATGACATTTTGACTTTATTAAGTTATGATAATCTTAGTTGATAAAGAGGGAAAGGAGTAAATTTGTGGCGGATAAGAAGATAGAGACAGTTAACCCTGTACAAAGTGCTTTTTCAAGAGATGAAGATTCTTTTACTGCGCTTTCAACTTCTGCACTCCTTGCCAAAAGTTCTGTTCCTTATTCTCACAGAAGAATTGCGGATAATTATGTAATAATTAAGAGAATTTACAGATTTCAGGCAGTCCAAAGCAGAATTACTAACGCTGAGAGACAACTTCTTCGTAAATATGATTTTAATACGTTAGAATTTTCAACAATTAAACAGGTAAATGAAGAGTTGTCGTATCTTAAAAAGTGGTCAACATCTTCTAATGAACTTTTAAGAAAAGATGCTGATGCTCTTTTACAGATAAGATGTAAAGAATTAAAGTACATAGTTGCAAGCAGGTATGCTTCTATAACCAATGAAATTTATAACGGTTATAAAGCTTTGGAAAGATATTTTGAAGAAATTTCAAAATTTTATTCCCCGATTTCTTAAATTTTCTTAAAACTCTAGGCAATTTTTGTTTTTATCTGTTTTTATATAGCAGGAAGGTTAAAGATGCAAATAGCTCCTGTTAGTGTAAATAATCATTATAATAGTCTTAATCAGCAAACTTTTGGACATGGTCATGATTTCCTTCATAGTGATTATTCTAAGAAAGATAAAGCTGTTATTATGGCTACAACAGCACTTGGTGTTGCTGCAAGTTTGGTTGTCTTAGCAAAGTGTGCAGGGCATACAATTAACCCTGTCAAGGCTGTTAAAAACCTAAAAAATATTAAGAAATCTTACCTTGCAAAGGTGGAATACCACGAAAAAGAAGTTATTACAATGGGTGCAGGTTCTGTTCTGGGCGGTCTTGCCGGGGGGTATATTGTTGATAAAAATCCTGCAAATCGTAAAGCTAAAAGAAGAGAAGCTCTTATGCAGTTTGGAAATGTATCAATTCCTATTATAACAGTTGAAGCATTTGCAAACATAGGAGAAAAATTTGGAAAGGTGGCAAAAAGTGCTGCAGCGGTTGGCGGTATTTTTGCAGGTGTTTATCTGGCGAACTTTTTAATGAACCACATGTCTAATTTTATTTTTAACAGCAATAATGGTTCAAGAGGGGTTAAAGATACTGATTTCTCTGCCCACCTTGATGATATGGTAGTAGCAGCTTCTTATGTTTCTGAAGCAAAGCCGATCTACTATATTTCCAGAATAATTCCTCTCGCCCTGTTATTTGCAGGTAATGAAGTAGGTAATAAAACAACGGACAAACCAGCTTAAACTGCCATTTGTCCGTCGTTATAAAAACTTTTTCAGATTAATTTTTCTTACTTATGCGAGTCCAAGGGCTTTTCTGTACCAAGAAAATGTTTCTAATTCTGAACCATTGAAAGTTGTTTTAACGCGTTGCTTTTTTAAATAGTTTTCAAATTCATCAACAAATGCAGACTTAACTGTTTTTTTTGTTTCTGTTGCGGTAACGTTCATCCCGTTTCCTCCTATATTATAAGTAACACACTATATATAATCTGTCTTTCGACATAATTGTTTTTGCTTTTTACAGTTAAACTACACTATATACATACCTAATTTTAACACGATTTTTTACCCTCTGCAATTAAATGTAACGAAATATGTTGCAAAAACAACAAAAATCATCCTTTAGAGTTACTCGCAGATAATTCTAATTAGTTAGGTTTGATTTAAAAGCTTGTTTGAGCTATCGTAAGTAAGTAAGAGCGAATTAGGAGTGTTGACGCATGTATAATGTTGCAATAATTGGTGCCGGTCCGGCGGGAATTTTTACTGCGCTGGAAATTGTTAGGCTGAAACCGGAATGGAAAGTTATTCTTATAGAAAAGGGGCAGAGAATTGAAAAAAGAAAATGCCCGATAAGAGAAGGTTCTCCAAAGTGTGTTAACTGTAAACGCTGCGGCTTGCTTTGCGGCTGGGGCGGCGCCGGAGCTTTTTCTGACGGCAAGCTTACTCTTACACCTGATGTGGGCGGGCATCTTGTAGATTATATGCCGAGGGAAAAAGTTGAAGAGTATATTGATTATGCAGATAAACTATATTTAGAGCATGGGGCAACGGATGAAGTCTTTGGTACTAATATGGAAGATTTCCGCGAAATTGAACGTCAAGCGGCTCTTGCAGAGCTAAAATTGATCCATTCTCCTGTTCGTCATCTCGGAACCGAAAGAAGTTTAGATGTATTGAAGCATATGCAGGATTATTTGGATGATAAGATTACAATCCTGAATAATGTGACAGCACAAAGCCTTATTGTAGAGTGCGAACAGGTCAAAGGTATAGTTCTTGATAACGGTGAAACAATAAGAGCTGAATATACAATTATAGCGCCGGGGAGAGAAGGTGCTGACTGGTTAACACATGAGTTTGCGCAAAATAAAATCGGTATGGTTAATAATGCGGTCGATATAGGTGTTAGAGTTGAGCTTCCGGCTCCGGTGTTTGCACCGATTACGGATAAGTTATATGAGTCCAAGCTTGTTTACTACTCTCCGACATTCGGAGACGAAGTCAGAACTTTCTGTATGAATCCAAACGGCGAAGTCGTTCAGGAAAACTATAACGGTATTGCTACCGTTAACGGACACAGCTATGCAAATATTAAAACCAGAAATACAAACTTTGCCCTGTTAGTCAGCAAGAAATTTACAGAGCCTTTCAAAGAACCTATTGCGTATGGTCAGCATATTGCAAGACTTGCTAATATGCTGGCGGGCGGTATCCTTGTTCAAAGATTCGGCGATTTGCTTGAAGGACGCCGTTCTACTCCTGACAGGATACGTTCAAGCATTATAACTCCGACTCTGACCTGTGCTACCCCGGGAGACTTGAGTCTGGTTATTCCGTACAGACAGATGAAAAGTATTATAGAAATGCTTTTTGCTCTTGATAAAATTGCACCCGGAACAGCTTCAAGATATACCCTTTTATATGGTATTGAAGTTAAATTCTACTCTGCAAGAGTTAAACTTACTAATGAGCTTGAAACGGAAGGGGTTAAAAACCTATTTACAATCGGTGACGGCGCCGGTGTTACCCGCGGCTTAATTCAAGCTTCGGCTTCGGGGGTATATGTAGCAAGAACAATTTGTAACAGATAATTATGAAAAGGCGAAGGGAATAAACCTTCGCCTTTTACTTAGCTGCCTGCCATCCTTAATCTTAATTTGTTTAATGCTCGAAGCT
This sequence comes from Candidatus Gastranaerophilales bacterium, assembly GCA_944323615.1. Classification (GTDB taxonomy): domain Bacteria; phylum Cyanobacteriota; class Vampirovibrionia; order Gastranaerophilales; family Gastranaerophilaceae; genus CAG-196. Next base: position 1,026 of record CALUTG010000046.1, on the reverse strand, counting down.
CAGTTTGTCTGATGCATTCTTTAGTTACTCCAAACATTTTTCCGATGTCTTCAAGGGTTGTTCTTGTAAAATCTTCCAGCCCAAATCTCATTTTAATTACGGTTTGTTCACGTTCTTTTAATGTTGAAACGACATTTCTGATTTCGCGTTTCAGTTCTTCATATTCGATATTTTCTTCAACACATGTCTTTTCATCTTCAAGAATATCTGCAACATTTAATTCGCTGCCGTTATTTCCTTCAAAACTTCCTTCAATAGATACTGTTGAAGAGTATGCAGATAAATAAAGGTCAATTTTTTCAGGTTCAATATCCATTTTCTTTGCTACATCACTGTTTGTAATCTGACAGTTATAGCTTTTTTCCATTTCAGATTTTATTTTAGAAAATTTTGATAATGTTTCCTGTATATAGACCGGAATTTTCATGCAGTAAGATTGTTCTGAAATAGCTTTAAACATAGCTTGTTTTATCCACCAGGTTGCATAAGTGGAAAATCTGTATCCTAAATCAGGGTTAAATTTTTCTGCTGCAACCATTAAGCCTAAATTGCCTTCCTGGATTAAATCAACCATAGGTAATTTTGAAACATGAATAGCTTTTCTTGCAATAGTTAATACGAGTTTTAAATTAGCCTGAACCAATTCCCGCTTTGCTTCTCTGTCGCCGCTTTTTGCTTTCTGTGCAATTTCTTTTTCTTCTTTAAGGTCTAAGCTTCTGTAAGAATTAACCTTTCTTAAATAGCTTCCTAAATCTGCAGAGCTTGATGTGATTGCTGTAAAACTGCTTCTTGCCGGATTTGTTGTTGTTTTTTTCATTGTGATAATTTGTTCTTTCATACTATTAAACTCCTGGGGGGGGGGTAAATTTTAAAGGGGTAAATCTTAAGGGGGGAAAATTCTGGGGGGGGATTTTCGTTGGCAAGTTGGGGGTGCGCACAGCCTTCTTAACCATTTGTATAAGATTTTATTTAGGAATACACATAACAAATAAATCTTATATACTTAATATATATCAAAAGTATATA
>CALUTG010000045.1 GCA_944323615.1 Candidatus Gastranaerophilales bacterium | reverse complement strand
CGATCACCATCTTCTTCCGGATGAGAAAATTGAATATTATTTTCTTCTAATAATCTTTTATATTCATCATACTTAACTGTTAAAGTATTATTGAATTTTACATCTCTATAATCTGATAATTGAACCGCAAATTTCTTATTTTTCATAACTTTGAGCAATTTACTATCAGGAAGAATTGTGCAATTAGTCGCCAAAAAGATATGATGAAGCTTTTTCTTAGAACAGGCATATTTAATCATTTTATCTAAATCTTTACATATCATAGGCTCTCCGCCCACGAAACCGAAATAATCAATATAATCCACCGCTCTTAAAAGAGTATCTAAATCCCGTTTAAAAATTTCAAACGTTGTCGGTTTAAAATGAGTCTTTTCCGTAAAATAAGGTATAAAAGTATTACAATGCTTGCAATTCATTGTACATTTTGTAGTTACAACGTATTCAACACAAGGCATAACCGGTTTTTGAGTTAAGCGGAATCTGAGTTTTTGAATTTTATAATGGATTTTGACCGGATTAATATTCTTTTGTAAAAATTTAATCCATTTTGATTTTACAGGCAAAGTGTTGCACCATGATGCCGTTGCATTCCTCCACACTAACTTTAAATTATTTTTTTTGTAATCAGCCCATTCTGTCTTATTCATACAGTCTCCTTTATTTTATTCTTTAATTTAGCTATCAAGTCTCCGGTTATAATATTTCTGTTAACACTTTGCTTTTGAGTAACAACAACATCTGCCTCATAATAATTAAGACTTTTCTCATTTCTTAATTTGAAAAGATAATAACCTGTTAATCTTTCCATAATAAAAGCGATATCTCTTGTTTCCGATGAGGTCGAAAGAGGTGCGAGTTTTAAATATTCAAAAAGCAACGGAAATATCCATTCGCAGAAGTCGAAGAACAAATTCTTTCTCATAATATAAATCTCATCAAAATAACCTGAGCTTTGTTCAAAATATTTTATTAATTCGGGCATTTCTTCCGGATAAATTTTATTAAATACCTCAAGCATATTATCATAAGTTTCTCCGCCGTGAATTCGGATAAATTGCTCCTTTACGGTTTCAGGACATAGATTTCTGGACTTTGGTAATACAATATCAAAGTTTATAAGAGTATCAAGAAAAGAAGGGTTTAAAAGCCTTCTATAGCCAAAAGAACCAAAGTACTGCGGATTTCCTATTTTATTATAGTTTTTCCATGCGTAATAGGTTCCGGTTAGAAACCCGACACGGCGATTTACCTCGGATATATTATCTTTACAGGCATTGTCTCCTATACAATTATTGTGAAGCCACTGTATGCCTGCTTCCGCAATTTTCCCGTCCTTAGAAGATTCTTTTTCAACAGCCCTTCCCAGATGGATCGGAGTCAATATATCAGTTTTAAAAAGGAAAGAGGGTTTAATATAACTTACGAATATTTTTACCAGAGTATTTTCATTATCTGTATTTAAATAATCGTATTTTTTATACGCATTTAATAAAACCGAATTATCCATATACTTTATATTCATAATCAACTGTTAATATGTCCTTTAGTTCTAATAGAATTTCTTATCCTCGCAATATTTTCCATTCTTGCGTAATTTCTCAAAGCATTCTTTGCCGTTGAATCAGCTCCGCCTTCTGTCATAGTATTATATTGCCTCTTTAAATCTTCATAGAAAGGAGACATTTTTGCATAATACCACCAGTCATCAAAATTTTTGATTAGTTTACCTTCCGCATTATATTTAGAAAACCAGGGTTTTCTAAGCCAGCAAAAATGCCTGATAATAATATCATTATCTTCTCCCAATAAACTATTGTACTTACTATCTAATTTTTTAAACTGCCCTAAGAAAACTTTATTAATTACATCCTGATCCGCACAATTCAACCTGTCGCGAAACTCTTTTTCTATCTGAAGGCATTTTTCAGTAATTTTATCTTGTCTCCATTTTTCACAATCAATAAGCATAATTCCGCAATTGGCATATTGGCAATCATCTTGGACCTGCATATTATTTTTAAATATGTAATATGCATCTAACGGCTCATCTAATGCAGCTGCAAAAGTATACTCATCCAGAGAAATATTCCATAATTTTGAAATATCCTGCAAGGATATCATATCAACATCCATTACCAAAGCTCTTTTGATATTTGGATACAAATCCGGCAATGCCATTCTTATAAACGTAGACGATGTCATTCGTGAGAGCAGTAAATAAGGGATATTAAAATGCGCTGTAGCATCAAATGTCGTATAATCAATATCAAAATTTGAGAATCGGCGTTTCATAGACTCTATTTTTTGTTGATTTTCTTCAGAAATCCCCTTACCGATTACATGAAATTCGACATGATATTTAGTATTGCTGCATACACTGGCTATCATCACCGACATGTATTGTGCATAATTATTATCACAGATTAAAAACACTGGAATAGTTGTTGTCATAGAACCTTCTTTCTTCTTATTTAAAGCTTTATAGGTATTTATAAGGAATATTGTCTTGTTAATTCTTGATTCCATATCCAATTTCAGAAACTGCTTTAAAGCAGGGAAAATAGACAGATTTTCTTTCTGCGGATATTCATTATAAATTTCGTAAAAAGCTGCCAGACATCTTTTTGTTTCTTGAATATCCGTTTTTAGAGCAAACATCCAGAGAATATTAAGGATATTTTTATAGGCAAAATCTCTGCCGGCTCCGGGCTTACAAGATTTGTAAAGCCTTGATATTTCATACAATACCGGAAGAGCGGAATCAACCTGTTTTTCAGATAAATGCTGCGGATTGCCGCTATTAGGACGGCGTACATAAAAATACTTTATATCCTGTACCGCCTCGACTATTGCAGCTGCAATTAAAACTTTTGCCAAAAATAACATATCCTCACATAAAATAACTCCCGGAGGAAACTGAATATTATTCTTTGCCAAAAATGCCGATGAGTATATTGCAGGCTTGAAATCAGTAGAAACATATAATTTATCCTTATAAGTCTTTAATAAATCAACCTCTGTTCTGGAAGAAGATATACTGCTGTAATCTATTTCCACAAGGCGTCCGACAGCCATATCTGCATTTGTTTCTTCCGCTTTATTATAGAGCTTTTCAAAAAAATTCAGATCCAAAAAATCATCCGCATCAACAAATCCGAGATATTTCCCGCAAGCCTGGTTCATTCCAATATTTCTGGCGACAGATACTCCGCAGTTTTTATCCAGTTCAATAACTTTAATTCTTTCGTCCAGCTGTTGAAACTGCTTTAATATATCCGGAGAACCATCCGTAGAACAGTCATCAACACAAATTATTTCAATGTCTTTTAACGTTTGATTACGTATGCTGTCCAAACATTTAGACAGATATTGTTCCACATTGTACACAGGTATTATTATTGAAACTTTTGTCATTTGCGATTTCCCTTAATATTTTCTACCAGCTCACGATAAATTTTCTTTTGATACAGTTTATTTTCGTCCTTTTTTAATTTATAGATATAAAACCCAACAGATTCCTCCCTGTATTTGCAGCTTTGCAGCATACGTGTAAATAAGTTAACTGCCTGCAAATTTATGGACGCAGATAAATCTTTATTAAAAATGTATGGCTGCAGAGTTTTTATTAGGAATGAATATACAATAAGGTAGTGATCTTTACTCACATTTACCTTATTCAAACAATCATAAATCTCTTCAATAGCTGACAAAACATCTGATATCTGCTTCTGATTAATAATTCCCGACAGAGAGTCCTTGCGTTTTCTATAGTAGTAATATGCATTTGAAAGAAGCTCCACTCTCTTATAATAAAAACCTGCCAGAATGCTAAAATATGGATCCTCAAAATTATTTATATTTTCAGGAAAAAATATTTTGTTTGTTTTAATAAAGGTTGTTTTATAAATTGCAGAAGTAAAAGAATGGCAAAAGTACGCAACGTTCAATTTTATATCGTCATCAATATCGTAAAAAGCCTCATTATCCGGATCTGAGGTATCCGAATATATTTTTATTTTACCTTTTACAGCATCCGCATCTGCTAAAATTGCTTTATAATACAATCTCTCATAAAACTCCGGAGATATAAAATCATCAGAATCCACAAATCCCAAATACTCGCCGTGAGCCTCATTAATTCCGGTATTTCTAGCAATTGAAACTCCTCGGTTTTCTTTAAAATCTATAACCTTTATCCGGTTATCTTTTGAAGAATATTCTCTCAAAATTTCAGGACAATTGTCCTGTGATCCGTCATTTATACAAATTATCTCAATATCTGATAGTGTTTGTTTAGAAACACTATCCAGACATTTGGGCAAAAATTCTGCAGTATTATAGACAGGTATTATAATCGAAACCCTAGGCATTCAATCTAAACCTCAATCTTCTCTTCCCTTTTAGCGGTTTCTTCCTTAGTATAGCCTATTGAATCTTTTTCAGGAGTCCAGCCGGTTTCTTCTTTTACCTCGTGTATAGGATCAGCCAAAAGAAGCTCTTGAGCATCATCATAGGCTTTCACTTCCATAACGAAATTATCCTCCAAAGCAGCAGAAGGGTTAATTGAAGCAAATGCATCAGAATCTTCTCCAGAAATAATTAACTCTGCATCCAGCATAGACTGAATAAAAGAATTGAATCTTGATTCAATATCAACAGGCACACCGGTAATTGCTTTTAACTCATCAAGTATAGCATCCGTACTCGCCCCATTAACAAGATTTTCATATACAGCTGTTCCGAGAGTATTCAACCCGTAATAAATACCCGTTTCGGAATTAATAATAATTGCAATACCGTCAGTTACATCCGCAAACATTTTTTCTTCATTTAATACATAATTCATTTTCATTCTCCTTATTTTTTGATATTAATTCCTTATTTTCACCCTCACTATGGAATATAAACGACATTTTGAATCCGCTTTCCTCTGCAAAAGTAGGATTAATACACGCTTTTTCCCCATTATTTTCAAATTGATTAACTATACCAAGCTTTATAACAGCTCTTCTAAACAGCTCAAGTTCATCCAATATATAAGGATTCTTGTCTTGATACACAGATAAAACTTCTTTTAAACTATCGAACGATACACCTTTGCAAAGATTCTTAAAGACTTCAGTCCCCAATTTATTCATAGAATAAATTTCTCCGGTCTCACTGTTTAAAATATTTGCAAGGTCAAATGTTAGATCAGTACAAAAAGCGGGTTCTTTAATTTGATTCTCTTTTTCGGGCTTAAAATTATTCATAAAACCCCGTAAAAATTCCGTATTTTTATCAATATCCCTGCAAAGATTAAATTTATAAAATACAAAATTTCTAATCATATCAAGCATTTTTTTCACAGTATATCTATCATCTAAATCTGATGTTTGCATAAGTGTAGACTGAATTAACTGAACCATTGCCCGACCTTTTTCCTCAGCAGTACAAAGAGTAATGCTTGGCTCAGAATCAGATACAATTTCCGGAAACATAGCTACCTTAATAGGGTAATTTTTTCTAAAAGTACTGTGAAAATTAGAAATATTAAATACATATTTATCTTTTCTGGCATTATTTGACACAAATCTGGAACCCTCCAGATAATCGTAGAGCCTATTATACATTTCCGGAGAAAGTGTAATAATGGAATAAATAGGACTGGCAAGCAATTCCTCTTTACTTTTATGCAGAATCAAATAATCATCCGATACATATTCAAAACCTTTTATCATTGAAAGTACCGATAAAGTAGATTTTCCCCTCTGTCCCCTTGCACAAAACAATATCCCGTCCCCGTTTAGTCCGATAACCGCTCCGTGAGCCAGATTAGACTCGGAAGTTTTTAAAATATTATTAAAGAACTGTACAAAAAGATGCCCTTCTTTAATAAATTCTTCCGGATCAAGGTTTCTGACTCCATAGTAATAAGTATTATTCAAATAGTCGTTTCCAACTATAAAACCACGCTCAAGCTGAATATCTATAACCGGTTTTAATTTAGAAAACTCTTTATCTATAACAAACATTGAATCGGGATTTTTTTTACCTGAATACATTTGTTCAATTCTTATCCGCATATTAAATTTTGGATTGAATTTATCAGAAATAAAAACCGCTGCGGAATTTATATCAGGTTCTTTCCATAAAACAAGGGTTGAATCATAGTGTGTAGCGGAATCTCTCAATACAAAAGTTAACTGCTTTTCCATGTGCGGTAAAAACTCATCACTATAACTTATAATTCGTATAATTTTATTCCCTAAAACCGCATATTTAATAAATCTTTCATTTTTTTGAGACAAGTATTTTTCTAAATTCTTAAAACAATTTCCAATATCTTCCTTTGTTAAATTTGTTATTTGCATTTATTTATTTATCCTTATTATTTCCTTAAGTCTTTTATTAAGAGTTCTATTAATTTCGGGTGTTTCCTCAACAGTTTTAAAAAGAAATATTTGGGCTTAAGAACCAGATATTGAAATAAATTCTCCGGTTTCCGAAAGATTTCCGTAATTTTTAACGCTCTGCATTTTATCCTCAAATTTTCCAGATAGAACCTGTTATACATAACCATATTGGAATATTCATTAGTTTCTTTTTCAAAAAGTGTCTTATAGTTTATTTCCAGCGGTAAAATATTCGGAGAAATCTTGTCTATGAACTTAATTGCAAAGTTCATATAAATTTCTGTACCTGTTTTCTGAGCATTTTCTTTGATAATCTTCCAATTAAAATCAGGCTTGCTTTCTATTAGGAATTTGCAGTCAAAAAGTGTATATAAAAGACCTGCCTGACTTGTTTTATTTCTCAGATTTCTTGATAAATTAATAAGTGTAATAAATAATAAGTCTTCATTGGAAGGAATAAGTGTATTCACCCCAAAAACACTCTTATTTCCCGCTCTTTTGCATAAACCCGGAAGCAAATTCTTCTCCTTAGGCGCATCCATACAAATATACTTGTGAATATCAAGAGCTCCTTCTTTACTTCCCGCAGGATGTAAGTCTATCGCATGAATATCAATCTTTTCATACCAATAGCCAATTGCGGCAGCAATCTCAGCACATTTTAAAAGGTCTTTTTCCGGTACAAGGATATCAATATCTCCCATAATTCTCGGTAAATCAGGCCTCAAATACTTTATAGCCCCGCCTTTAATTATCATTGGTACTATACCGGATTTATTCAGTTCTCTCCCAATTTTAGAGTAGTGTGCTATTGTTTTAATGTTTTTAAATCTGTAAAAATTTAGTAACCCTTTAAGACGAGGACCTTCGTAGCTTGTAAATTTAAGTTCAGGATGCAGTTTGACAAAATATGCTAGCATAAGGGATTTGTCCCCGCTTTTTACTTCTATATCCCAATCTTCAAGTAAATGACACAAATCTTCCTGAGTCGGATTTAGACTGAAAGCAAGTTGGAGAAGTTTTTTGTCCGATTCAGTTAGAATCTCATTATAAAAATTTTCAATCAGCGCATCAGTAATTGATACATCCTTCTTCAAATATCCGCTAGAATTTATATCATCAATTTCTTGTTTCCAGAGAATTGGCATTTACAGGCTCCTCTCGAACAGAGGGAAAAAACCTAAAAAATAATATTTTTCGGTTTTCATACTCTCTTTTTTTATTAATAAAGGAATATTAAATAACTTTTTACTTTCAGTCACTGCCCAAAAGTCCTTGTCTCTTATTTGTGCATTATTATATTTTAAGAATTCTAGAACAGCCTTTTTAGCATTGTTTTTGTCTTGTGTGATTTTTGAGGATCTTGTTTTTACCGTAGATTTTGGATTCCTGAAGTAGTAATAGCTAATCCCCGGAACGGTAACAATACTGTTTGCATAATAAATCGCTTTTATAGTAAAAAGCTTGTCTTCGCAAAAAACTCCTTCTGGCCAGATAATGTTATTATTTTTAAGTAATTCATATCTGTAAATTTTATTTGTCGGACAAGGGTTTTTTGCCTGATTCCCAATATCAATTTTTTCTTGTAAAGTTGTAGCAATAGTTTCTTCTTTAATGTCGAGTCTTTTTTTTGTTTTCCCATTTCCGATTCGTATGTTATTAGCTAATGCTATATCAGAGTTATATTTAATTGCAGTATTATATAGCTTTTCATAATAATCTTTATCTACCCAATCGTCAGAATCAACAAATCCTATATATTCACCTTTTGCGATTTTGAATCCTGCATTTCTTGCCGCTCCTTGCTTTAGATGTGGCTGAGTTAAAACTTTGATTCTTGAATCTTTTTGTGCAAAGGCTTTAAGTTTTAATAAAGAATTATCAGTAGAACCGTCATTGACACAGATGATTTCAATATTTTTTAAAGTTTGGTTAATAAGAGAGTTCAAGCATTTGTCAATAAAAAGCTCTGAATTAAATACAGGAACAATAATAGAAACTTTTACCATATAAATACTCCCATATTTAATTTCGTTGCAAAATGTTTTATCATTTTATTAATCTAATTCCTTGTATCACTTTAATTTTGTACTATAGTCCGGATATAAATAAAATCAGCCAAATAGCTAATAATTTTTTGTATTTGTAAGTTAATATATTGCATAAGTTTTTACTTGCCAAAACTTTACAATACGTTTCATCATCTTCCTGCAATGAGTATTCTTTCTTTAGAAATAGAAAATTATCTTAATGGGGTTGAAAATTAAAATGCAAAATTTATAATAAAAACACAGGGTGGTAGTTTCTCAAGCTACCAATAAGCCTTGTAGACGGTCTAACGGTTCTTATTCTTTCGCGTAAGAACCGTTTTTAATATGCACAAAATCAAAAAGATTAAAAATAAACTTAAATTGAAATCGCTCATATAGTCCTCCTTTCTAGTTGGGGGCAACCCGAGGTCTACAATAATTTTATCGGTTAGTTTCCTATAGAAAAGAGTTCCTTTCACCCTGCGTTTAAATTTTAATGTTCTTTTAAGTTTTTATCAGAATTCATCATAAAACACAATATAAGTAACAAAAAAGACCCTTTCGGGTCGATTTTCAAAAATGGGGCGCCTGATGGGATTCGAACCCATGCATATCGGAACCACAATCCGAGGTCTTAACCGCTTGACGACAGGCGCCATAATTCTGACAGTTTTTAGTATATCAAATAAATATTTTAAAGCAAGTGGCGCTATACATACTGTATAGCGCCACTTATCAAATTCATTTTTCTAATTGATTCTCTGGAACATATACCCTATTCCGCGAGCAGTCAATATTAACTCAGGGTTTGTAGGATCCGTTTCCAGCTTAGAACGTAATCTTGAAATATGTACATCTACTACCCTTGTATCAATTCTGTGATCTGCAGGGTATGACCATACATGCTGCAATATTTCGTTTCTTGAATATGCCTGACCTGAATTGTTTACCAATAATTCAAGCAAGCTGAATTCCATACCGGTAAGTCTGATTCTTTCGTTCTTTCTGAATACCTGTCTTCTTGCGGTATCAATTTTAATACAACCGGTTGTAATAATATTCTTAGAACCTTTTCCGCCTGCAGCAGGTGCTCCGTTTGATGAAGAAGTAGGTATAATTACATCCTTGCTTATTGTTCTTCTAAGTACAGCCTTAACTCTTGCTTCAAGTTCTTTAGGGCTGAATGGCTTAATAACATAATCGTCAGCGCCTAGTTCTAAACCGGTGATTCTTTCAGAAACGTCACCAAGTGCAGTTAAAATTATAATAGGAACATCAGAAGTTCTTCTGATTTCTCTTGTAACTCCATAACCGTCCATTTTTGGCATCATAACATCCAGAACAACTAAGTCAGGATTAGTTTTGTTGAAAACCTCAACAGCTTCTTCGCCGTCTTCAGCAACAACAACATCGTATCCAACCATTTTAAGACGAGTCTCTAAGATTCTTCTGATACTTGCTTCATCATCAGCTACCAAAATCTTTTGGCGGGTTTCACCTTCGCCCATCTCTTGTAATTCTTCATTTTCAGCCATGCTACCACCTTTAGTTATTTTAATAATCTTTTACAAAATTTTTTATTTCTTAATATTAATACATATATCTTAATAGAATTTCTTTATTTTTGCAAGCACAAAATAATTCCCATAAAAGAACCTCTTTCAGGCAAGTTTTCCTGATATTGTTCTGTCTATTCCGGCTAAGTCTTTAATTATATTAATTTCGCGGAAATCCTTTTCCATTATTCCGCTCACAGCATCTGCTTCCCCTATTCCGAGTTCAAACATAAGATACCCGCCGGGTTTCAGAAATTTCGGAGCCTTTTCCGTTATCTCCCGGTAAAATCGAAGCCCGTTTTCACCTGTAAAAAGAGCTTCTTTTGGTTCATGCATAACTTCCGGCTCCACACTTGTTCCATATGGTATATAAGGCGGATTAGAAATTATCAGATCAAACCGTTCCTCTTCCCTTACTCTTTCAAACAAGTCAGATTTTCTAAAAACGGCTCTATTGTTTATTCCAAGCTTTGTAACATTGTCCAAAGCCACCCTTAAAGCATCTGAAGAAATATCAACCCCGAGTACAACCGCATCTGTCTGCTTGGCAATAGTACAAGCTATACATCCGGAGCCGGTTCCTATATCAAGAACATTTTTTAACTCATTTTCCTTAATAATACGTATGGCTTCTCTTACAAGTATTTCTGTCTCATCTCTCGGAATCAGCGCAGCCGGAGTAACCTTAAAATACTCTCCCATAAAATAACTCTCTCCGATAATATACTGTATAGGGGTTCTGGTTTCAGCTCTATATTCAGCCTTTTCTCTTATTCTATCCCACTCGCTATCAGGTAAAACCTTTCCTCTTATTCGATCCAGCTCAGTATAATTGGAAAAATGTTCAAGAAGCATTTTTACTTCTTTTTTAGCCTCATTTTCTTCAATACCGGCATCAGTCAATATTTTTGTAATCGTCTGAATGTTCATTAAGTATTCTCTCTATTTCATCTCTCAAATCCAGCTTAGATAATGTTTCCACATCTTTTTTCTCAATTGAATATTTCTTACAAAGCCTGTCATAATAATAAATCTGTTTCTTAGTAGGCTTTTCTTTAGACATTTTTACTTCCTGCAAAAACTTCCGTTTTTTCTTTTCAAAAGCCTTATTAGCCTCAATTATTGGTCGCTGTTTTTCCTTGTATTCATAATATTTAATACACTCTTTTATGTAATCTTCCGTGTCTTTTAAAAAAGTTCTGTCATCAATATATTCAGCCAAAAACGGAAATCTTGATGCATTAAGTTCCAGATAATACTTTTCATCATCTAAAAACTTATTCAAAATTTCCGAACAGCCTAAACTTAAATTTTGTTTAACAAGGGCTCTCAGGTAATTACATATACCACTTTTCTGGGTTTTATCAAAATCCTGATATATCCTGTTTTTTATTTGGTACATTTATCTCAGCAAGTCCTCAACTGTAAATCGCCTTCGTTCCTCATTGGCAAATTTGACAAGTTTTTCGTAGAAAGGGTTTGTATGGTAATACTTTGTTTTCTCCGGTTTGGATTTATTTTCCAGCTCCGTATTCGTAATGACAGTAAATCTGGACTTTTGTTCATTTGTCATAATCTTAAGCCTCTCTTAAATTAAATATCTCTTATGTATATATAAAGTATTTAACTTTCGAAAAATTGCCTTTTTTGCCACGATTTATTAAGAATTGTAACAAATTGAGCAAAAAAACTCAAGTTTCGTAACATTAAGAAATATTTGAACGGCTGTAGAGACTTGATAAACAGCTATATAACTATAATCTTATGCTTCTGAATATAGTGTAATATTTATGTGAACCATAATAAATAATTACAGAAACAAAGAAATTTTCTAAATCATTTATTTCCATATAAGATTGTATAGGTGTTTTTCTTTTTGTACTCTTAAAATTCCCAAGAAAATCAAGGACTCCCGTGTGGACTTTCTGCGCCCAGGTTAGTTTCGGTTTTGGGATATGCTCATCATAGAAAAATTCAGGAGTAATATCTCTTTCATAAACAGGAATTATATAGTTTACTTTACCGTTTTGTTTGAACAGAATATACCATTTGCCGTCATGTTCTCTCGGTGTAAGTAAATAATACCCCGGTTCTATAGCAATATTCTTAAAATAAAGATATGAATTTAATCTTAAGAGCGGATATGGAGACCAGGAAGCATCCTTTATATCATAATACTGATCAGGGTCCATATCATGTTGATATGAAAAGTCTGCCGGCTGCATATTATTGTAAATTTCAGCATAATTTTTAGTTGGTTTTACTTCTACCGGTTCAGGTGCCTCCGATGAAGGATATTCAAACTCCGGAGGTTCTTCATTTTGAGTATTCTGCATTTGCTCAAACTCTTCAGGGCTGTTTATAGGTTCATCCGATAGCGGCTGATAATCAGCATACGCAGGAAGAATAAGTATAAGTGCTATAAATAACAGACTCTTCTTTAACATACAATTATTTTAATGTATTAATTCAAAAAAGCAAATACGGATAAGTACGTCGTGAATCGTGATTTGTGAACCTATATATAGCAGATAGTTCAATCATTCACGCATCAATTATTTCAATAAGGTAGAAACAAATCTTATAGAGTCATCAGCTAATTCTCTAACGAAGTCTTTAGCAATCTTAGAAAGAGGTCTGTTATCGATTTTATCGAAGATAGCATAAATAGGATCTCCGCCGTTGTTGAATCTCATTTGTCTGTCCTGTTTGTTAAGGTAGTAGAAATGAAAGTTTTCAGGAATTTCCAATGCTCCTGCCGGTTTTTTATTTCTTTCAATTGCGTCGTAAACTGCTGCCATTTTAAATACTCTCTCTAATTAAATAACTCTTACATATATATAAAGTATATAACTCTCAAAAAATTGCCTTTTAAAGCTGGAATATTAAGAATTGTAAAGTTTGTTTAATTTTAAACATAGATAGTGACTTTTAGGTCAAGATGAGTTATAATATATTTGGAAGACTTAAGAGGGTTTTGCATGGCTGAACAAAAATACAGAATTGGTATCGGATACGATATCCACCCCATTGTTGATGGTAGAGATTTAATCATCGGCGGAGTAAAAATTGATTATGAAAAAGGTCTTTTGGGACATTCTGATGCGGATGTTTTAGTACATGCGATTATTGATGCTTTATTAGGAGCTATGGCGTTTGATGACATCGGAACTTTATTTCCAGATACAGATGACAGATTTAAAGGCGCAGACAGTGTTCTTTTATTGAAACGAGTAGTTAACATGGTTCAATCAGAAGGATATTGGATTAATAATATTGACTCTAATATTATTGCGGAAGCACCTAAAATGATGCCTTATATTCCAAAGATGAAAGTTATTCTGGCTTCAGAGTTAGGTCTGTCCGACACGGATATTTCAATCAAAGCGAAAACAAAAGAAGGTTTGGATGCGGTTGGCAACGGTCTTGCAATAGAGGCGCATGCTGTTGTAATGCTTGAAAAATTAAACGACTAGTCCTGCGGGATTTCCACAATAAAAGTTGACCCGTTATTAACTTCACTAATCAAAGAAATCTTGCCTTCGTGAAGTTCAACGAGTTCTTTTGTAATGGTTAATCCCAGACCTGTTGAACTTTCTTTTTTAGTATAAGCACTATCCAGCTGTACAAATTTAGCAAAAATTTTGCCATGATATTTTTCATCAATACCTATGCCGGTATCGTGAACAACCAGTCTGAAACAATTAGTTCCCAGTGCTGCTGTTATATCAACTTGCCCGTTTTCAGGAGTAAACTTAATAGCATTTGAAACAAGGTTATAAAGTATTTGCTGGATTTTCTGATAATCCGCAAATACTTCAAAATCAGCTTCAAGATTCTTTATAAGTGCAATATGCTTTTTCTCCGCAAGCGGAGCTACAATATTACAAACCTCATCAACAGCCCTTGAGATCCAGAATGTACTTTTAACTATTTTCATAGCGCGAGCTTCAATTTTCGACATATCAAGAACTTCATTTATCATTCCAAGAAGGTGGGTTGCAGATATTTTAATGTCATTAACATATTCTGCCTGTTTGCGGTTTAAATCTCCATAAAGATTTGCACCTAAAATATCCGAAAATCCGAGTATGGAGTTTAGAGGGGTTCGAAGTTCGTGGGAAATATTTGCCAGAAATTCATTTTTAACTTTATCAGCTTCAAGAATTTTTTCATTTTGTTCTTTAATCGTTTTATAAGCTTCGTGTTTTTCATAAATTCCGTCTTTTAAGGCTTTCAACTGAATCTTGAATACATCTGAAAGTTCCAAATCCTTAAGTACATAGGATAAAATGCAAGCCGCAGCATTTAAAACATCCAGATCAGCTTCTTTATAATACCCAATTTCTTTTTTTGCAAGCAATATTACTCCAAAAACAGTTGATTTTATAGAGATCTTGGCTAAAATATAAGATTTTTTCTTCAGTTCCGACAATCCGACAACTTTTATAAACTCAGAATCCGGAGATAGGATTTCTGAATCTTTTGTATAGATTGAGTTTTTTAATTTTGGCGAAAGTTTAAAGGTATCATTGATTTTGTAATTTGAATGAGTCTTATAAGTGTATTTAAGTTGCAGGCTCTCAGGATTCAAAAAATATATAAACCCTTCATCAAATCCTATAACCTGTTCAAGTTTAGTGAAAATAGTGCTTCCGCTTTTGTCTGAATTCAAATTGATTTCAAACAGCGAAGGTATTAATTTTAAGAATTTGTCAGATGTAAGTTTTGACATTATTTCACCTATCTTTTGGGTCTATTTTCTTCGGGATGACATTTTAGTTTATTATCTCTACATTCTATATATTTACCCCATTTACCCCATTTATCCCATTTCCCCCTACCCCCCGGCGGTGAGAGAGAAAATTTCGTAGATTTCTTCGTCTGAAAGCTCTGTAATAATCTTTTCGCCTTCGTAAACGGCAAGATCAGCGAGTTCTTTTTTAGACTTAAGCATCTCGTCGATTTTTTCTTCAAAGGTTCCGAGAGTAATAAGCCTGTGCACCATAACGTTTCTGTCCTGACCGATACGATAAGTACGGTCGGTTGCTTGTTC
>CALUTG010000044.1 GCA_944323615.1 Candidatus Gastranaerophilales bacterium | reverse complement strand
TGTACTTCCTTCCGTACATAGATTTTTTTTTTTTTTTTTCAAACTCTTCCGCCAGTAGATGTTCACTATCGGATAAAAGAATAAAATTTAACCCCTGTTTCTCTTTAAAAGACTTATGGCTTTTTATACTGTCCGGGCTTACTCCGATTACTTCCGCATAATTAGTTATTCTGTTTATATTATCTCTAAAGTCGCAAGCTTCCTGCGTACAGCCGGAAGTGTTATCTTTTGGATAAAAATATAAAACAACCCTTTTACCTTTAAAATCAGATAAAGAAAAATCTTTTTCATTTCCTCCTGCATCTAAACCCGCTAATTTTATTTTTGACATAATTTCTCCTTACAATCACAAATATTTAATTCAATATTATTTAACAACTTAATCGCTAACTCATTTTCAAGCTTATACCAGATAATATTCCCCTCTCTGCATCCCTTAATAAGTCCGCAGTTTTTTAGGATATTCAAATGCTGGGAGATCAATGACTGTGAAACACCAAGTTTTTCAACCATGGTATTAACATTACACTTTCCCCTATGCAAAAGCCCGCAGGCTATTTTCAGTCTTACAGGATGTGCGAGCGCTTTAAATATCTCTGCATAATTTTCGGCATTCATATTTACAACCTCTTGACAATATTACAATATCATAATATTATAATAATCTAATATTGTCAAGCGAAAGTGAGGTTCATGATGAAAGTTGTTATAATAGGCGGCGGAGCAGCCGGCGCAAGTTCAGCAGCAAGATTAAGAAGATTGGATGAAAAAGCGGAAATAATACTTCTGGAAAAAACAAATGAAATATCCATTGCAAACTGCGGCTTGCCTTATTATATTTCCGATGTAATAAGCAGCAGAGATGAAATGATTGTGTCCGCTCCGGAGAAATTCAGAACCTGGTTTAATATTGATGTACGCTTGAATAGTGAAGTTGTTTCTATTGACAGAAAAGAAAAATTTCTAATTCTGAGCAGCGGAGAAAAAATAAGCTATGATAAACTCGTTTTAACTCCCGGCGCAAACCCTATAGTACCTCCTTTTGAAGGTATGGATAGAGAAAAAGTCTTTACAGTTAGAACTCTTCTTGACGCAGACAGAATCAAGTCTTTTATCAAATCTAATAATGTTAAAA
Source organism: Candidatus Gastranaerophilales bacterium (assembly GCA_944323615.1). GTDB lineage: Bacteria > Cyanobacteriota > Vampirovibrionia > Gastranaerophilales > Gastranaerophilaceae > CAG-196. The sequence goes on along the minus strand of CALUTG010000044.1, from coordinate 14,232 downwards.
AAGCTGCCGTAATAGGCGGAGGATTTATCGGGCTTGAAATGGCGGAAAATCTTGTTGAGGCAGGATTAAAAGTCAGCCTGATAGAGATGTCCGACCAAATTCTTGCCCCGCTTGATAAAGACATGGCCGCCCGTCTTCAAAACGAAATGAGATCCAACGGGGTTGAATTAATCTTGTCTGACGGGGTTAAGAAATTCAACGGAAATAAAATCGTTTTAACTTCTAATAAAGAAGTTGAATTTGATATTGTTATTATGGCAATCGGAGTTAAGCCGGAACTTTCTCTTGCTCAATCCTGCGGTCTTGAGACTAACAGAGGGATAATTGTTAATGAAAATATGCAGACTTCGGATAAAAATATTTATGCAGCAGGAGACAGCGTAGAAGTAAAAGATTTTGTAACAGGAGATTCAGTTCTAATACCGCTTGCAGGACCTGCAAACAGACAGGGAAGAATTATAGCGGACAATATCTGCGGAATCGATTCCGTATATAAAAAGACTCAGGGAGCATCAGTCTTAAAGGTATTTGGAATGACTGCCTCAAGTGTCGGAAATAACGAAAAACAATTACAAAATAAAGGAATTGCCTATCTAAAAACTATTATTTACGGCAAATCCCATGCCGGCTATTATCCCGGGGCTACCCAGACCCTGTATAAGCTTTTGTTCACCCCTGACGGGAAAATTCTTGGAGCTCAAGCTGTCGGAAGAGAAGGTGTTGAAAAAAGGATTGATGTCATATCTTCCGTAATGAGGAACGGCGGAACGGTTCAAGATCTGCTGGATAGTGAATTATGTTATGCTCCTCCGTATTCTTCGGCTAAGGATCCTGTTAATACTCTGGGAATGAATGCGGATAATATATTATGCGGATTTGTTAAACCGGCTTTCTACGAAGATTTGGAAAATGCATACCTTATTGATGTTAGAATGCCTTTGGCATTTAGAATGGAAACAATTGAAGGAGCTGTTAACCTTCCGATAAGCGAAATTAGAGAAAGATTAAATGAAGTTCCGAAAAACAAGCGTGTCATACTGTTTTGTAACACAGGTTATACAAGCTATTGCGCTTCCAGAATTCTTTTACAAAACGGGGTTGAAAATGTATACTCCCTGATGGGCGGAATAGAGTTGTATAAAGAACTTATTAAAGATAAAAAAGAATTGAAAACGATAACAGCAACAATTTCCTGATTAAGCTTGTTTAATTACTATTCTCAAACTATTTTATGAAATAATATGTAGAAAAATATTATTTATAATCTTAAATTTTACTTCGAACAAATGGTGGGCGATACGTGACTCGAACACGTGACCCTCACAACGTCAATGTGATGCGCTACCAACTGCGCTAATCGCCCATACATTTATAATATCATAAAGGGATAATTAATCAAATCTAACAGTCTCACCTTCCGTCAAAATATTTTGAATCTCATCAAGCATTTCAAAGAATTCTTTTTCTCTAACTTCAAAATATTCAGTCATATGAGAAAATTTTTCTCTGGCTATACTTTTTATTTTGGAATAAATTTCAGTTCCCTTATCTGTCAATATGGTTTTTCTGATTTTTCTACCGTTCTTTAACTCGTCTGTTCTCATAATCAGGTCGTTCTTCTCCAGAGAATTCAAAATTTGAGTGATATGAGAACGGCCTTTGTATAACAATCTTGCAAGTTCAATCTGCGAAATTTCAGGAGACTTGACAATTGTGTCCATAACAGCATACTCGTTTTGAGTCAGTCCAAAATGAGAACAATGTTTCTTAAAAAACAGCACATAATATCTGGCACAAGCCTTGGCTGTACATTCTAACCTATATAAAGGACTGTCTACGTAAAAATATCCCTTCTCTTCCATATCACCACTATTATACAATAAAAGCGGCTGAATTTCATCAGCCGCCTTTACATTTTATCACAAAACTATAAAGAGTTTCTGTAAATTTCTTCTACCGAGGCTTTGGTTGCTTCAGTAGGAGCTATAGCCAGCAGACCATCCAACGAAGGAGTTGTAAATGTAAGATTTACAAGGTTAGGAATATCTGATTCGGTAAAACCTTCATCTTTCAGTTTGGAAGGAACTCCGACAGATTTTAACCATTCATAAACACCTTCAGCAGCCTTATCGGCTGAACTTGTATCCTTAACAATCGGTTCAAGGATATATTTCAAAGTTTCAGCCTTTGCCGGATAGATATTTTTAACTACAGCTGGCAGAAGCATTGCCAAACCCAAACCATGTGATAATTCCGGTTTAACAGCACTAAGCGGATGTTCAAGAGCATGGGTATAATGTAATAAACCATTATCAAAACATACTCCGCCAAGCATTGCCGCATATGCTAAGTAGTACCTTGCTTCCAAATCTTCCGGATTTTCAATAGCTTTTGGCAAGTACTGTCCTACCAGTGTAATAACTTCTCTTGCAAGAGTAACAGCGTAAGGAGAAGCAACTTTAGAGGTTGACGCTTCTACTACGTGGTTTACCGCATCAATTGATACGTATCTTGTTTGTTTTGGGGATAATTTAACCATCAATGCCGGATCATCAATAGCATACATAGGGTAAATACAATCATATGCAATTGCAGGTTTGTATTCTTTTTCCGGAATTGTTACAACCGCAAATCTGTTGGTTTCGGTGCCCGTTCCATGGGTAAGGTTGATAGCAACAATAGGAACAGCCTCTTCAGGAGTAAATTTAAATTCGTATAAATCATTAGCGTTCTTATCTGGATATTTTAATAATATTGCAACAGACTTACCCGCATCTGTAGGGGAACCGCCTCCAATTGCAATAACAGCCTTAGCGCCAAAATCTTTAGCTATTTTTGCAGCCTCATTTACAGCTGTTGATGTCGGGTTCGGAGTTACCTGATCATAATTAACATATGCTATACCGTTATCAATCAAAGCCTTTTCAACAACAGCCCAAGCTCCCGTAGCTTTATAAGCATTGCGGCCGCTCATTACAATAACTTTATCAACCCCTTTTGTTTTTAAATCAGAAGCGATATCTGACATTTTATTTATAGCTCCGCAGCCAAAATAAACTGAAGTTCTGGTTCTGATTTCTCTAACTTCATGGATATTAATGTCTTTTTCCCACATAAGAAGCTCCTTTCTTTAAACACTACAGAGTAATTATATCCCAGAAAAAGTTATAATGTAAAGTTTTGTTAAGATAAGTTAAGAAATAGCTTAAAAAACCCCCATAATTGTAAAGTTTGGATAAAAAGCTTGCAAAAAACAAAACAATGTGTATAATGGGGGTATAATATGTGGAAAGGTCAGTAATGACACACATAAGAGAGTAGTAGTGTATAGGAGATTTATCATGAACAAAGAAGAATTAGTAAAAGAGATTTCAAAAAAGACTAAATTGTCTCAAAAAGTTTCATCTGATGTTTTATCAGCTACTTTAGAAATCATCCAAAAAACAGTTGCTAAAGGCAAAAAAGTTACTTTAGTCGGTTTTGGTACTTGGGAAGCTCGTAAGAGAGCTGCTAGAACTGGCAGAAACCCTCAAACTGGTAAAGAATTGAAGATTGCTGCTAAAACAGTTCCTGCTTTCTCAGCTGGTAAAAACTTCAAAGAACTTGTAAAATAGTTTTTGTTCAGGTTTACGGGGCGGTTTTCATTTTGAAAACCGCCCCGTTTTTTATGAATTAATAGAAACATTCAATGTATGTGAAAGAGGAATTCCTCCATAGACAGGAGGTTTATTGACGACCTCGCCGCCCACATACATTACGGTAGAACCTCCGCCGTCAAGATTCATTGCATTTACGCAACCGAATTCTTTCATCAATGCTGCCAATTCCATAAGAGTCAATCCGATTGATGCACCCTCACGACCATCAGCTGTCAGCATGATTACATTATTGTCTTTTGTATATCCTATTGCGGTCCTTGGATTTCTTCCTCCGATTGAGCCTAATTTCTGAGCTGTCATATCTACAAATATTTCGTCATCCTTAACTAAATAAGGTCCTCCGCTTATAATGTGATTTACATCTCTCCATTCCGGGTTAATTTTTATCCTTAACTTAAATCTTTTGGCCTTTGCAATTGTGTTAAGATCTTTCTCCGGACCTACAATCACAAATCCGTCTTCCGGTATCTTGCACCGGCCATATGAAGTTTTTAACAATTTTCCTTTTTGAACTACTAATTGCATACCATATTTCGGAGTAGGCGGAGAATATTCGCCCCAATCCGGCGTATAAACGATTGTATGCACTGACAAAGTTCTAGGTTGATTGACATTAGCAATTTTTAACCCTCCTATATTAGTTTCCACGGATGCATTTAATTTTATCCTTGCCATAGCAAACCCGTTATCAAAAAATCCCATAGACACTCTGTCATAGATTGGTCCTGTGTAGAGTTTTTTATTTATCATCAAGGTTCCGAGCGGGACTCCGGTCTGAGGTTTAAAATATCCGCCGTTAATTGAAACTATGGCATTATTTCTTTGAGCGATAGTTGATATTTTAGACTTTGATGCGAGGGTATGTGATGCGGTAGCCGGTTCAATAGTAATACTTTCGTTAACCCCTTGAGATATTTCGACGACATTTATCCTTACGGGTCTGTTATTGTAATAACGAATCATTCTGACATGTTTAACACCTTTCTCAACTTCTGTAATTTTTGCTGCGGGATATTTTATTGACACATTTTCGTTAAAAGCAAGTTCCCGCTCTTCCTGCGTTTCTTTTATATAGTTTAATGACGGGGACACCCCTGTCAGATTACCATGAGTGACACCCTTTGCTGCTATGAACGTGTTTTGACTTAATATTAAACATAAGGCAATACCTATACTTGCCGCGCTAACGGCAGTTTTCTCTATTCCTGAACGGGGTAATAATGTCGTATCCATTGCTTTTTACCTATGATTAAAGTAACCGGATACCTTTTTTATTAGAGAGTGGTGTGGGGTTAGTAACACTCTTTTTACGGTAAACATTGGGGAGGGGTAAATATTCTTTTATTTACCATCCTTATATAAAATGTTAAATTTTAAATGTACATTACGCTCTACTAATATTATACCATACACTTAATATTTCCACAACCCTCTTTTTATAATACTTTAGAGCTATTTTAAAAGTGGTAAAAATACACTTATTCATTTTTCCTATCTTCTGGTAAAATATATTTATGGGATTAGTTTCGCTCTTAAAAAAGAAAAACAGAACAACTCTTTTTACCACTCCAAGTCATGGCGGTAAGTTTTTTATCTTACACAAGTTTTATCAGTGGTATAAATCAGATATTTCAGAAACTGATACTCATGACCCGGTTTCCGCCCTCCTACAAGCCGAGAATAAAGCTGCTAAAATCTATGGAACTAAATATACTAAATTTCTGACAAACGGCTCAACAAGCGGAATTATAGCAGCGGTTCTTGCATCCGGGGTTAAAAAGATTTTAATATGGGATAAGGCACATCCATGCCATAAAAGCGCAGCCAAACTTGCAGGATGCGAAATTATTGAATACGAGCTTCCTCTAGATCAAGAATGGGGAGTCTATCGAGCAATAACACCTTCTGCAGCTGCAGAGTATTTACAGAAATATTCTCCGGAAGGAATTATAATAACAAGTCCAACCTATGAAGGATTTACCGCTAATATAGAAGAGATGAGCCGTATTTGCAGGGAAAAAGGTGTCAAACTTATTGTTGACGAAGCTCACGGAGCACTCTATCCATTCTCGGATAAACTGCCGGAATCAGCAGTTAAGCATGCAGACTACACTGTTCAATCCCTTCACAAAACTGCAGGAGGCCTTAATCCTACTGCTCTATTGCATTCCAATGATAATGACCCGTCGGAAGCTTTATCTATGATAAATACAACGTCCCCATCGTATCCTCTACTTGCAACTATTGAGGCTAATATAAATTATCTTAATTCCTCAAAAGGAAGAAAAAAAATAAACGAGCTTATTGAAAATATTAAATCAATAAATTTACCGCAAGGCGGTGATGACATAACTAAAATATTAATAAAAAAAGACGGAATAAGCGGATATGAACTCTCAAATATATTATTCAATAAATGCAAAATAGAAGACGAGAGAACAAATAACGTATCAACAATGCTTCTGACAGGAATTGGTACGGATAAGAAAATGTTAATGAGATTAAAAAAAGCAATAGAGGGCATTTATAATGGAAAGAACTGAAAAACCGGTTGTTAATGATTTTGAAATATCAGAAAAAGACCTCAAAAGGTTTAACTGGGGAGCGATGCTAATGGGATGGATCTGGGGTATATTTAATAAAACCTGGATTACAATTATACAGCTTCCTTTAAGCTATATTCCAAAAATCGGATGGATATTTGGTTTAATATGCGCAATTATTTTCGGTATAAAGGGCAATTCCTGGGCTTATAAAAACAAGAAATTTGAAAACCTTGATGAGTTTAATAAATATCAGAAAAAATTTATTTACACAGGGATTATAATGTTCATCCTTACATTTATTGCCTCATGGATAACACTCAGAAGCTCTGTTTTAATGAATACCGGTAGTCCTGAAACGGCATTATGTTTAGTCCAGCTTGGAACAATAGCTGTAATCGGAAGTTTTTGCCTTATACTGATATATTTAGCCAACACTAAAAAATCAATTAAAGCGATTCTTGTATCAGCCGTATTAATTATAGCTGTTGTATTCGGAACGCTTCCGGCTTTGAGCTGGCTGGGACTAAGGGCTTTGCAGCAAAACGCTTATGATGATGCAGCTATAATTTACAAGACAATGGCAAGGCTATCAATTACTCCGGTAAATAAAAACAAATATTATAATTTAACTGCAGCCTGCTACATAGAGAAAAAAGATATTAATAACATGATTAAATACTTTGAAAAAGCAGAAAATGCGGATAAGACGAACTTAAATCCTGAAAGCGGTATGTTGACAGACTTATATATAATTAAAGGGGATACACAAAAGGTTAATCAAAGAGCCGATAAATATAAATTATATGCTCTTAATTCAGACTGGAATGCTGTTATCAAGGAACTTACTCCAAGAATTGAAAAACCTCGGAACGGAATCGCAATAGAAGGAGAGATTTTTGCAGACAGAAACCTCTACCTTGCAAGAGCAATTGCATATAGAAACCTTGGAAAAACTAAAGAGGCAAAAGCAGACTTAGAAAAAGCATTGAAAGTATCCTCTATGGAAGCTGATTATATAAATAACGCTTATAATAACTATAAAACTTACTTTAAAGATTATTACAAGCAAATTAAAACAACTCTGGAAATTAAATAAACTTAAGAAACTTCCGACTTGAGATTTTCTTTCTTTGATGCGGCAACTGCAAGGATATCACATCTTTCATTGTAATCGTGTCCGGCATGCCCTTTTACCCATATAAATTCAACATTATGGGGTTCTTTGGCTTTCAAAAGCCTCTGCCACAAATCCACATTCTTAACAGGAGTTTTCCCTGCGGTTTTCCAGCCTTTTTTAATCCATCCGTCTATCCAGTTGTTATTAAAAGCATCAACCACATATTTGCTGTCAGAGTAAACAGTAACATCACAAGGCTTCTTAAGAGCTTCAAGCCCAGTAATAACAGCTAATAATTCCATCTGATTATTTGTAGTAAGCTTATATCCTTCTGATAACTCTTTTTCATGTTTATTACCGTCAGAATCCGTATAAACTAAAATAGTGCCATAGCCGCCCGTTCCAGGATTACCGCTGCATGCACCATCTGTATAAATATTAACCTTTACCAAACTTCCCCCTATACGCATAAAAAATGGGAATGAAACATCAGTCTCATTCCCATTTTTATAAAAAACTTAAGCTGCAATACCTTTTATTTCTGAAATTAAATATTTAGCAACCCATTCAAAATCCTTATTATCAGAAGCTGCTTTTTTAAGATATTCTACAGAAGCTTCACCTATTCTGATAAGAGTCATTGCAACCACACCGCGTTTTACGCCTCTTACAACCTGTAATTTATTAACAAGTTCAGGAACAACAGCAGAGCCTTGATCTACTAACATATTTTCAAGTTTGTTTTTTGTTGTGTTATCTGCGGTTTCTAATTTACCAAGAATTTCTTCTACCAGTTGCATTTTTAATATCTCCTTCATATATAGTTTTCTTTCAGTATTCATATTATATGCTAAAATTTTACGAAAACCCGATTTCCTTACATAATCTTTATATCCTAGGGGGTAAATGTAAAGAAAATGAAAACCTGCTAAAATAAAAGGATTCCGGCTTTATTCATATAAAAAAATGTAAATTTATATTAAGCTCTCATTCAAAAAGTGTAAAAAATACATATTTTTTGATTTTTATAGTAAGATATTAAAGTTAGTAAAAATTGATTGGTGCAAATACGCACCGGTAGAAAAGGAGGCACATGAATTGGCAGTAATTGTATCATCTTCAGTGGACGAGCTTGAAAGACAGCACTTGGACAAAGTTAACTTAGGGCAGCATGTCCTTGCAGAGTTTTTTGAATGTGATTCAAATATTCTTAATAATATCGACAAAGTTGAAAAATATATGATTGATGCAGCTCTTGAATGCGGAGCAACTATTGTTCAAAAATGTTTTCATATGTTTAACCCTTACGGTGTAAGCGGAGTCGTTATTATATCGGAAAGCCATCTGGCAATTCATACTTGGCCTGAACTGGGCTACGCGGCAGTAGATTTATTTACATGCGGAACTAAATGCGATCCAAAAGTTGCATATGAGTTCTTAAAGAAAATGTTTAATTCTAAAAAGGCTTCATTTACGGAACTCAAAAGAGGTATTATTGACAGAGAAACCCTCAAACTTGCGGAACAGCCGTTTGAAGTCGCAGAACAATTTGAAGATTAAAAAATAACTCCTTCGGGAGTTATTTTTTTACATAAAGTAACAATATTAGCAATTTTAAAGAATTTTTGGTTTTATATATAGTATGGTTATGAAAGTTGAAAGTATTAATCTGCCCATATTCAAAAGCGGGGTTAGTAAAGTGTCACGCCCCGAATCAGGCAATGATGATAAAAAGCAAATTCAGGAGCTGACTGCAGTTACTCCGGACTATAGTGTTAAAACCCCAACCCCGTACAAAAAAACAGGAGTTGAGAAACTTCCAAACGGGTTAGAAATCCATACTTATAAGCTCTCAAACGGATACAGAGTATCCATTGTGCCGATGGAGGGCTCTCCGGCCGTTGTAAAAAACTACGTCAATGTCGGTTCTATGAATGAAACCGACGATATAAAAGGAATCAGTCATTTTCTGGAACATATGGCATTTAACGGTACAAACGGTAATGATGGATATATAAAACTTAATCCGGGAGATTCTTTTTCAAAAGTGGATGAAATGGGCGGCTGGACAAATGCCAGCACAAATTATGCACTTACTGATTATGTAAATTCAACACCTATGCTGGAAGACATAGATCTTGAAACTCAGATAAAGATTATTGCAGCAATGACGGAGGATTTAACTCTTTCCGATAAAATGATCGAAAAGGAAAAATTCCCCGTCTCATCAGAAATAAACATGATCCTTGATAAACCGGAAACAATTGTTGTTGATCAAACATTAAGGACACTCTTCGGAATAAAAAGTTCGGCAGACGAACTTGTCGGAGGGAGTGTTAAACATATTCAAAACCTCACAAGAGATGATGTTGCGAATTATTATAACAGGTACTATGTGCCTGAAAATATGAATCTAGTTATAACAGGAGAAGTCGATCCTGATAAAACAATAGAACTTGTATCAAAAAATTTCAGAAGCAATAAAAAAAGACCGGGCCCTGCTTATGAAACCAAATTGACTCCAATAAATTCTACCGTAAGAAAAGATTTTATAAGTGACAAGGCCAGTTCAACAAGTATTATGCTTGGTTTTGCCGGCCCTAAAAGTCAGGATGCAAAAGGGCAAATCCTATTTGATATAGCTGCAAAATATCTTCGCTCTACAGATGCAGGACTAAATAAAGCATTTAGGGATATAAATGCATCTCCGGAAATAGGTATCGAAAAAATAAGTACAAATCCTAATAGTCCGTCGTTTGTTTATTATGCATTTGATTGTGCGGATGAAAGTTCAGAAAAGGCACTCAAAATATTTTATAATAAACTCTATAATATATCACCAATTAGCCAAGAGGAATTAAACAGAATTAAAGAAACTCTTCTGATTAAACGTGATAATGTTTTTAACAGAGCCGTGAATGTTAATACATTTGTCGGAACGGCAATGATTGATGATAATCTGGATTATCTCACAAAATACGATGAAATCTTAGAAAGTATCAAGCCGGAAGAAGTTGACGCATTTATCAAAGAGTGTTTTGACTTAAACAAAACTGCGATAACTCTGATTCACCCGAAAAAGAACCAAAACAATATAAGTTTTCAGGGGGCTGCAAGAAAACCTGTTAATATGGATAAGGTCTCGGTCAAAACATTAGATAATAATATAAATATTGCTTTTTATGAAACAAAGAGCAATAACCCGCAATACGAACTTTGTTTTTATTATGAAACTCCTGAAACCCTAAAACCGGGGACAAAGGAATTACTTGATATTGTCTTAAGCATGGGAACAGGCAATATGTCAGAAGGTAAGTTCAGGCAATATACGGAGAAGAACAACATTTCTTCAATTGCAACTCTTGGAGAGGAATCTTTCACTATACTGGGAATGTCCGGATATAGTAATCTGGAAAAAACTATTAAGTTATCAAATGAACAGATATATAACCCTGCAATTAATAATAACAATCTTGCGAAAGCCAAAAGCAAACTCAAAGATGTGTTAGAAAGAGCACAGCAATCGGCAGAAGAATTATATATGGATAATGAGGCTCAAATAAATCCGTTATACTCATCTAAACAAGCTATTTTAGAAAATATGGATAAAATAACTGTATCAGACTTGCAAAACTTTTATAATGATATACTTAATAATTCTTACGCAACAATTTCAATGAGCATACCGGAAGGAGATGAAGAACTTAAAGAAAAAGCATTAAAAGCATTTGAAACATTAAAACCGGTTCATACAAATACGCATAAGATTCAACATGTATACAAAGAGAATACAAAAACACAGGTTTTAACGGAAGCCGCGCCTTATTCTCAGGCTGATATAATGGAAACATTCAAGTACCCGCGGATTGACAGTCCAAAGGAAATGGCAGTAAGCAATATTATGAATATTCTTCTTGCCTCATCCAATACAATCGGCTTATTTAATAATCTGAGAGAGAAAGAACACTTAGCTTACTCCGTATATTCAAGCTTAGATAAATCCGGAGACAGCGGCGAGTTGTCTCTAAAGATATTAACAACTACAGACAATAAAGAAATCGGAGAAATAAACTACGAAAATGTACAAAAATCAATAAACGGATTCAATAGGCAAATAGAAGCGCTAAAGAATTCAGAATATCCTGATATTGACCTTGAAAGTGCAAAAAAGACATTAAAAGCGCAGCTTTTGAACAAAGAGACTCCAAGTTCAAAAATCAATGCTCTGTCAAGAGGTATGCGTTCTCAATACGGTGTTGATTTTGACAACCAGATATTTAAAGAAATTGATTCCGTAACAAGAGAAGATATAGATAAATTTGCTCAAAAAGTATTCAAAAATCCGCCGATTTATTCAATTGTGGCAAGCCAGGATACATTGGACGCAAATAAAGAATTTTTAGAAAGTCTTAAGGATAAAGATTCTCTCTAAACTCACGTATTTTCTTAATTTGGGTCTTATAATCACCGCTCAAAAGTTCATCAAGAGAGATAGAAACCTCTTCAATACTCTTTTGAATATTTTCTTTATTTAATGCGACCATATCTTCAGCCATTTCTGTATTGGAAAGCGCAAGCCTGGTAGTATCTCTAAACCCGCTGGAAGCAAGAGTTTGAGCGAGTTTATTATCTTGTACCGTCTTGCACAGAGCTTGAGCAATAACCATAGGGGCATGTGAAATTAATGCCACAGCTTTATCGTGATCCTCAGGGGTGGTTATAATTACCTCTGCGCCTAAATCTTCAATAACTTTTTCCAAAGTTTCAAAATCCTCATCAATTATCCCGTCTAACGGAGTAACCACCCACTTTGCACCTTCAAAAAGTGTACTGAAAGAATTCTCCCAGCCGCTTTTTTCAGTTCCCGCCATAGGATGAGAAGGAATAAACTTATATCTGTATTTACGTTTGGAAACAAAGCCTTTTAGACTGCTGACATCACTCACTATTGCGGTTTCAGGAAGTATTTCATCCAATTTATCAAGGACTTTTAATACAGTATTCATAGGGGTGCAGACAAAAACCAGATCACAATCTTTTAATGTATTATAATCCCAGCTTACTTGCGAGACTCCGTCTAAGCTCCTTGAAACTCCAAAGACTTCATAGCCTTCAAGTTCAGCCAACTTCTTAAAAATTGAACCGCCAATAAGTCCTAACCCAATAACACCTATTTTCATAAAATATCCTTATGAGTAAATTTCTTAGTACCGTCAACATAATCTTTAACAATCTGACCGCAGCCTTCAAGCGTGTATTTATAAATAGTAAGCCCCTCAAGTCCGACAGGACCTCTTGCATGAGTTTTGTTTGTAGATATGCCGACTTCCGCACCAAATCCGTACCTAAATCCGTCTGCAAAACGGGTAGAGGCGTTATGATAAACTCCGGCAGAATCTACAGCAGAAAGAAACCTGTCAGCAGAAGCTTTGTCTTCAGTTATAATACCGTCAGTGTGGCCTGAAGAATATGTATTAATATGGTCTATAGCAGCTTCTACTGAATCTACAAACTTATAGGCAAGAATTTTGTCCGAATACTCTTTATGCCAGCTTTCAGGCTCAGAAATCAGTTTAATTCCGGCGGATTTTAACTTTTCAAGCAAGTCTTCAGCGTTTGGGAAATCTTTATGTATCAAAAGAGTTTCTACAGAGTTGCAGGCGCTCGGATACTGGGTTTTAGAATCTATAATTATATTTAGAGCCTTGTTAAAATCTGCGGATTTGTCTACAAAAAGATGGCAAATACCGTCAGCGTGCCCAAGAACAGGGATTTTTGTATTTTCTTTTATAAATTTAACAAGACTGTTCCCTCCGCGAGGAATAATTAAATCAATATATTTATCACACTTAAGCATTTCCGCCACATCATCGCGGGTAAAAACCTGAGTTATAATACCTTCCGGCAGCTCATCAACTTTAGAAAGAGCTGTGTGAATCACTTCCATAATGGCTTTATTTGTATTTACAGCTTCTCTACCGCCTTTTAAGATAACAACATTAGAAGATTTGAGAGCAAGCGCCGAAATCTGTGAAATCACATCCGGACGGGCTTCAAAGATTATACCTAAAACCCCTATAGGGCAGGATATTTTCTTTAAGATTAAACCTTCATCAAGCTCTCTTTTAAGCAAAGTTTTACCTATAGGCTCCGGAAGATTTGAGATATCAATAATCCCTTGTATCATATCCCGCATTTTATTTTCATCAAGCTTTAAACGGTTATATAAAGATTGGGAAAGCTCGCCTTTTTCAACCATAAGAGAGGCTTCTTGAAGGTCTTTTTTATTGGCCTCAAAAATAAAATCTCTTTTGGAATCCAAAGCCTTAGCCATCTCGGATAGGGCCTTATTTTTTATATCAGAGCTTAGCACTGCCGTTTTTTTTGAAACTTCTTTTGCCTTTTTAGCAATATTAAGAAAATTATTTTCGTCCATTTCTGTACTCCTCAACAAGCTTGCAATACTGCATCCTTCTAAAGTTGACCATTGTAGAGAACTTTTTCTTCCTCAAATATTCCTGCAAAGACTTTGCCGGAATTTCATCTACTGCGGAAGGCTGCCTTACAATAAACCCTGATAAATCCATAAACGGAACAGCGTTTCTGTAGTCCATAAACGGATTTCGTCTTTCAAATTCTCTCATCTAAATCTCCATAAAAAACTGATCTGTGAATAAACCTATGTTATATAAAAAGTATACAGGCTTCAACATCAGAAGAGAAATATTTAAAAAATGTTTACGTTCTGATACAATACTAAACTCAGTCAAGTAGTTGAAAAAATTTTATATTGTTGGTATAGTTTTTAGGTAACGTAAACCTTACCCGAGCGGATAAGCGCGTGTAGCCCAGTTGGATAGAGCGTTTGGCTACGAACCAAAAGGTCGGGGGTTCGAATCCCTCCACGCGT
>CALUTG010000043.1 GCA_944323615.1 Candidatus Gastranaerophilales bacterium | reverse complement strand
ACACAATAGTCCGCTTGGTATAAAAAATTCGGGATGACAACGAAATTCAGACATCAGCCCCGATACAAAATTAACATTAATAGATTCCGCCTCAAACCCGAAATAACGGAATCATACCGGAAAACAAGTATAACTCAGTGTGACAAAATAAGATTGGTATAGGAATAAAACCAGATGCTATACTTACGCATAGCATCTGGTTTTGTAACATATAAGCCTTTCTAGGCTATTTCAACCTGAGACTTTTTTGGCATCGGTATTAACTCCGCATGCTCTGCCGACAAATCTGCTTTAGTTTCGGTTTTTTCTTCTTCTTTTTCAACCATTTCTTTAGTTATAGTAAATTTCTTAATACTTGAATCTGACGGAATATCATACATAACATCAAGCATTAATTCTTCAACTATAGATTTTAATGCTCTTGCACCGGTCTTGCGTTTAATAGCCTTTTTAGCTATCAAATCAACAGCTTCCGGCTCAAAGTCAAGCTCAACACCATCCATTTCAAGCAGGCATTTGTACTGCTTAAGAACCGCATTCTTAGGTTCTGTCAGAATCATTTTTAATGTTTCTTCATCAAGAGCATCCAATACTGCATAAACAGGAATTCTGCCGATAAATTCCGGTATTAAACCAAATTTAAGCAAATCTTCCGGCTGCAATTTCTTTAATAATTTAGCCGCAGCCTGTTCTTTTTCTGCCTGGGTCGGTGCAGTTTTACCGAAACCAATTGACGAACCGTCTTTAACCCTGTGTTCAATAATCTTATCCAAATCAACAAACGCACCGCCTACTATAAACAGGATATTGCTTGTGTCAATCTGAATGAATTCCTGCTGCGGATGTTTTCTTCCGCCCTGAGGAGGAACGTTTGCAACAGTACCTTCAATAAGTTTCAATAAAGCTTGTTGAACACCTTCGCCGGAAACATCTCTTGTAATAGAAGTGTTTTCAGATTTTCTTGCAATTTTATCGATTTCGTCAATATAAATAATACCCTTTTCGGCTTTTTTAGCATCATAATCAGCATTTTGATAAAGTCTTAAAAGAATATTTTCAACATCATCACCAACGTAACCGGCTTCTGTAAGAGTTGTTGCATCAGCAACCGCAAAAGGCACGTCAAGCATTTTAGCCAGAGTCTGTGCCAGCAATGTTTTACCGCTTCCGGTAGGTCCTACAAGAAGGATATTTGATTTTTGGATTTCAACCCCGTTTGTATCACCCTGCTTGTTATGTCTTAACCTTTTATAGTGGTTATAAACCGCTACGGACAAAACCTTTTTTGCATCGTCCTGACCTACAATATGCTGGTCAAGGTATGCCTTTATTTCATGAGGTTTTGGAATCGGTTTATTTTCTATATCTGAAGGGTTACCTTCTTTAGTTTCTTTTGTTTTTTCCTTGGCTTCAAAGAATTCTTCGTCAAGAATTTCGTTGCAAAGTTCTACGCATTCATCGCAGATAAAGACATCCGGACCGGCAATTAATTTTTTTACCTGATCCTGTGTCTTTCCGCAAAATGAACATTTTAATCTGTCGTTTGATGACATAGTATCTCCAATTTAAACTATTTTCGGCTGTAATTATGACTCATCTTTTGTAATAACTTTATCAATCATACCGTATTCAAGAGCTTCTTGCGGAGTCATAATATAGTCTCTATCAGTATCTTTTTCAATCTTTTTCAAAGACTGTCCAGTATTAGCTGCAAGAATTTCGTTTAAGGATTTTTTGATTCTTAAGATTTCTTGAGCCTGAATTTCAATATCTGTTGCCTGACCTTGTGCGCCGCCTAAAGGCTGGTGGATAAGGACTCTTGAATGAGGAAGAGCCATTCTCTTACCTTTTGCACCGCTTGAAAGAAGAAATGCACCCATTGATGCGGCTTGACCAAGACAAATCGTGCATACATCAGCTCTTATGTGCTGCATTGTATCATATATTGCAAAGCCTGCAGTAACGCTTCCGCCCGGAGAGTTAATATATAACATAATATCTTTTTCCGGGTTTTCGCTATCCAACAACAGCAGCTGTGCTACTATAAGGTTTGCTACCATATCATCAACAGGGGTTCCTAAAAATATGATTCTTTCTCTTAATAATCTTGAGAAGATATCAAAAGATCTTTCTCCTCTGCTTGACTGTTCGATTACTACAGGTACAAAACTCATCTTTTATTTCCTTTCTACAAATATTAAATGACACCTTAATTATACATTAGACATCCGATTAAACAATAATGAATTTGTATGATATTGGGCATAATATATTATAACACGGAATTAATCTTTTTACATAAAATGTATTATTTTTTATTATTGGGGCTAATGACGCCCCATACCCCGCACCAACATTCTTTCTTTTTTGGGGAATGAAAAAAGAAAGAATGTTGGATAAGAAAGAAAAAACACCTGTTGCTGCATTTTTCTACCGAAAAATGCCTGAAAAACGTCCTCTCCTTACAGGAGAGGGGTAGGGTGAGGTGTTAACTGCGTGCGTGTGTCCGGAGGACACCATTGCGAGCGTAAGAGATTGTGCATAGCACAATCCCTAAGATGCCCGAAGGGCATTGAAATCAATTCGTGCTTTCTTTTTCTTTTCGTACTTTTCTTTTTCTTTGCTTCGCAAATAAAGAAAAAGAAAAGTACAAATGATTAAATTAATATAAAATAATACATTTTATAAAAAAGCCTCTCAAAAGAGAGGCTTTTTTTTATTCTGCTTCAAACATGTCTTTACCTACAGCGCATAGCGGGCAAACCCAATCAGCCGGCAAATCTTCAAAAGCTGTACCAGGCTGGATTCCGTTATCAGGATCACCTACTGCCGGATCATATTCATAATGGCAAACTGTGCAAACATATTTTTTCATAGTGTTCCTCCTTATTTTATATTTATATTAAACTATAATTCTAAAGAATTTACTATTGTATTTACAACATTTTCAAGTTCGTCAATCTGGCTATCTTTTAGCGTAGATTTTATACAAAGTCCCGGTTCTAAAAACTCAGTTCCCTTAAGTCCTTCCAGAAGTTTCTTCATTTGCCCTCCGCATACCGGAGCCCAGGAGCCGTTTTCAACAAGAGATATCTTTCTGTTCTGGAGGTTGTGATCTGTTAAAATATGGAGGAAATTCTGCATTGATTCAAAGATTCCGCCGTTATATGTTGTGGTTCCGAATACAAAGTTTGAATACTTAAAGCATTCTGACAGCACCTTTGAATAATGTGTGTATGATAAATCATACATTTTTATATCCTTAACCCCTCTATCTGCAAGCATTCCGGCAAGAATATTTAAAGCATTTTCAGTACCGCCGTAAACAGATGAGTATGCGATTACAACACCTTGTTCTTCCGGTGTGTAGCTTGACCACTTATCATATTTTTCTATAAAGAAATCTTTATTTTCTTTTATAATAAGACCATGAAGAGGGCAAATTATATCAATCTCAAGACCGGCAACTTTTTTAAGAAGCATTTGAACCTGAAGTCCATATTTCCCTACAATATTGGTATAATACCTTCTTGCTTCATCAAGATGGTCTCTTTTCCAATTAACTTCGTCATCAAAAAGATTTCCGTTAATTGCCCCAAATGAGCCGAATGCGTCAGCAGAAAAAAGTATCTTATTAATTTTTTCATAGCTTACCATAACTTCCGGCCAGTGAACCATCGGCGCCATATAGAATACAAATTCATGTTTCCCTGTATTAAGGCTTTCTCCTTCTTTTACAAGCATAACTCTTGATTCTGCATCAAAATCAAAAAACTGTTTTATCATATTCAGAGTTTTTTGTGTGCAGACAATTTTCACATCAGGATAAATACTGATAACGTCTTGTAAAAGAGCGCAGTGATCGGGTTCCATATGGTGAACGATTACGTAATCCAACGTTTTTCCGTCAAGTGCGGCTGCAAGGTTTTCAAAAAACTGCTCTGAACAGTGTTTATCTACAGTATCAAGAAGCACCGTTTTTTCGTCATTTAACAAATAGGAGTTATACGACATTCCGTCAGGTACAGGGTATGCGCTCTCAAAAAGTGCCAACCTTCTGTCGGAACATCCAATATAATATAAATTTTCTTTAATTTCTCTTATATTATTCATTATTCCTCCTTTAATTCCACATATCCGATATAAGGCAGGTTTCTATAGTATCCGTCATAGTCCAGACCGTATCCGACAAGGAATTTGTCATCAACTTCAAATGCGTAATAGTCAGGATCTATTTCAACTTCTCTTTTTACCTTTTTATCTAAAAGTGAGCAGAATTTCAAGCTCTTTGTTTTAAAGTTGTGTTTAATAAAATCTATAAGGAATTTTGCGGTATGCCCCGTATCAATAATATCTTCAATAATAAGAACATTCTTCTCATTTAAATCCGGAAGCGAGATGTCAACAGCATTAACTTTTCCTGATGATGTAAACTCTGAGCCGTAGCTTGAAAGCCGGATAAATTCCATTCTGAGAGGCATTTTTAAATGCTTAGAAAGGTCTACAAGAAACATTACGGAGCCTTTTAATACGCATATCAGGTAAAGAATTTCATCTCCGTATTCCTTATTTAGTTTATCTCCGAGTTCAGATACTTTTTGCTGTATCAGCTTTTCTTCAAATAAGATATTAAGATCAGTTTCTTTTATCATCATTAGCTCCTATTACCTCAATAACATGCGTAGGAGTATCTTTTACCCCAATTTTATTGCTTAATCCCGCTCCGACTACCCATAAAATTTCTTCATTATTGGCAAGAAGTAATATATCATCTCTTCTGTGGCGGGAAACTCCCTTAGAATTCATATATTTCTTTAACTTCATGCTTCCTCTCATACCGAAAGGATTTATTATATCTCCATCTCTTCTGGTGCGAAGTGTGAGCGGGAATTTTACACCTGATAGGTCCGCATAAACAAAGTTTGCGGCAGATTCCGGAAATATAAATACTTCTTTAGGAACATATTTTTTAAGTACAAATAATTTATCTCCAACCCTGTATTCACCTTCTCCCGTTATAGTTATTTCAGGTTTAATTTCTTCAATTGTTTTTTTCTTGTGCGGAATGGTTTCGATAATTTTATCATCCACATAGAGCCATAGGGCAGAAGTCAGAGAAAGAGTGCTTCCGTTTCTGTGGTCAATATTGTTTTCTATAAATTCAAAGATTTCTTTTATTCTTTTTCTGTCATAATCAAGATTAAATCTCTGGATATATTCGTGAATAATCCTATATTTAACAGGCTCAGAAAGCTTTTTATATTCTGATGAGAGCATTGAATCCTCACTGTAGAGTTTATCTCTGAATGTACTTAAGTATTCTTCAATAATCTCGTCATCACTTCTGGCAACTTCTGCGAGGCTGTTAAGGCTGTCTTTGACCAGCGGATTAATTTTCTCAAGAGCCGGAATGATATTCAGTCTTATGTAGTTTCTTCGATAAGTTGTATCATAATTTGAAGAATCCATATTAGGACTCAAGTTATTGAGGTCGCAGTAGTCAACTATTTCTGAGCGGCTTATTTTAAGCAATGGTCTGTAAAAATATCCGCGTTTTTCTGAAATCCCCTTTAACCCTACGACTCCGGTGCCTTTAATTACTCTATATAGGACTGTTTCTGCATTATCATCTTTGTTATGAGCGGTAAAGACCGCATCTGCATCATATTCTTCATATGCTTCTTCAAAAAACTCATAGCGGGCTCTTCTAGCCTCCGCTTCAGTCTTTTTTAATCCTGCGGGAGCATTCTCGGTATAGAATTCAAACCCTCTGCTTGCTGCAAAAAGCCGGCATACTTCCTGTTCTCTAAGCGCTTCTTCCCCGCGCCAGTTGTGGTTGTAGTGAGCAGCTATGATATTTAAATCCTCAAATTCTTCAAGCTTTTTTATTTCGGAAAGGACATTAAGCAGGCACATTGAATCATATCCGCCAGAAAAACCCACAATTATGGTTTTGTCCTGTAAGTCATACTCTTTTAAAAAACCGATAACCTTTTCGCAAATTCCTTGCATTAAGATTCAATCCTATTTGTACTGTCCGTTTATCCTGAGAATCCCGTGTTTAATTTCTACCGCATCGACTCCCAGTGTATCCAGAACCTTCATCGCCAATGAATCCGGTTCATTAATTATTGCAAGCAGAAGATCAGCTGCTTCAATCTTTTCTTTATCAGCTTTCTTTGCAGAAAGCCAGGCTTTTTCAAGAACTCTTTTAGCTCGTTTTGTGAATACTATTTCTTTGTCAAAATACTCGTTTCCGTATCCGACAAGGTTTTCTACTACAATACGAGCATCTTTTAAAGTTATTTCAAGGTCGCTTAGAACATTATAAGCAATGCTTGTTCCTTCTGCCAGAATCCCGAGAAGGAACATTTCCGTTCCGACGATATTTCTTCCGATTCTTCTGGCTTCTTCTTTGGCAAGCTTCATTATAAGAAGGGTCTCCGGCATTTGCTTTTCAATAGGTTTTAGAATTTCTTCCGTAAGTTTTTCTTCATTTACCCCTAAAGATTTAATAATTTCGTAGGCAAGCCCT
Source organism: Candidatus Gastranaerophilales bacterium (assembly GCA_944323615.1). GTDB lineage: Bacteria > Cyanobacteriota > Vampirovibrionia > Gastranaerophilales > Gastranaerophilaceae > CAG-196. The sequence continues at coordinate 9,507 of CALUTG010000043.1, read as the reverse complement.
TTTTTATTTTTAAGGATGCTTAATACAATATGTTCTGGCATGATAACGGATGATCCCAGTTCTTTTGCGGTTTGCAGAGCCTGATTCATCATAATAAATGCGTTAGGCGTAAAAATAATCCGTTTATCTTCGTATTCCGACTGACGGGATTTTATGCTTGCCAATTTTTCCTCAAAGTTTTGAACATTTATTCCGTTTGAATTAATAGTATTCAAGAGGTTAGATGGTGCAGATTCTAGAATGGACGCCATAATCTGTTCCGTACCTACAATCTCATACCCTGCTGCAGAAACTTTTGAAACTGCTCTTGCAAATACGTCGGTTAGTTCTTTACCTTCATAGATGGATTCAAAGTTATTATTCTTTTCGTCATCTTCTTCGGCTTCCGGATGTTCAAGCCTTTTGATTTTCTTTTGAACCAGTTTGGTCAGAATTTCACGCGCGTTATAAATATCAAATTTAAAATGTTCCAAAATAGACTGAATATTTGAATTTTTTTCCGTAATTACGGTTAAAAACAAGTGTTCAAAGAGAATATTTGTGTTTCCGGATTTTGAAGCTAAATCAAGAGTGTGTTTTAACAAATCCTTATAGCTGTGGCTGAACGGAATATTTTCATTTTGTTTGGACGTTTTTAGTGTATATTTTTCAACCTCTTTTTCCATTGTTTCGCTGTTAATACTGTACATTCTGAAGAGTTTTAAAGACACTCCTTTAGCTTCTCTTACAAGCGCGAGAAGCAGGTGTTCCGGAAAAACTTCCGGACTTTTGAGTTCTTTAGCAAGTCTTTGTGATTCACTTACTGCATTAATAGCTTTTTCTGTGAAACGTTCAAACAAAATTAATCCTCGATTTCTTCTTCGTCTTCATCATCCAGTGATTGGATATAATCACATACTTTTTGAAATTCTTCGTCATCCTCAATATTTTGGAAATATCCGTCGTCGCCTTCTTCGATGTATTCCATAACGATAACTTCCGAATCATCATCATTTTCGTCTTCACCCAGAGGAAGGAGCATTGCATAGGTTTTTCCGTCCATATCTATGACGTCATAGATTTCACATCTTGTTACATTACCTTCTTCATCAAGGATTTCTACATAGTTTTGTTCTTCGTCTGCCATAATTCACTTTCCTAAATATTGTTCTAGTATAACACAAGCGCTTTCCATATCCACAAGACCTTTGTTTTTTCTGAAATCGACTTTTCTTGAGCGAAGTCTTTCTTCAGCTTCTTCGGATGTAAGCCTTTCATCTTCTAGTATTATATCAAAACCAGAAATTTTTTGTGAGAAATTTATACAATCTTTTGCCTGAAAACCTTCTGTTCCGTCCATATTCCTCGGGACACCTACTACTATTTTTTCAACCCTGTTTTCTTTGGCAATTTTAATAATTTCTTCTATTGCTTTGTCTTCCGGCTCTCTCGGTATGAACGAATGCGGAGTGGCTATAATCTGCAAATAGTCGCTCAGGGCTATACCGATTCTTTTTGTTCCGACATCAAGCGCCATAATTTTATGCATTATCCACCCACTTTGCTTCTATTGAAGCTATTATCATATCAAGCTGCAGCAACTCAAAATCTCCTGCCTTCGGATGCATTTTTTGCTCAAACAAATTGGATGTTTTTCTCTGGTTTTTAAGAAGGTAACGCTTTCCAACATAGTATTCGTAGATACTTTTTCTAACAATGTTTGTTAAGAATGCATAATTAGTATTTAGTGAGTAAAATACCTGCGCCAGCTCATCATCACCTTTAATATGTCTTAAATATGCTGCAATATTGAATTTGACAATCTGATATGCCAATTCTTTTGCCGTATATATGCTGTCAAAGTTGTCTGCAATAAACTTGTCCAGATCCACATTGAAGTTATTTGATTTAAACTCTCTGGAGAGTTTATCAATTAATTCTTTAAATTCAGTCGATGTAACTTCGTCAAAAAACCAGTTTTGTACATATTCATTAAGACATAATTTGTCAATTTCTTTCTGGTTAAGTTCTTTCTTTTCTAAATTAACTTCCGGGCGGGCAGGTTCAATATCAAGAAGAATACTTTCCCAGCAAATGTATTCATAAGGAATAGGCTCTTTGTTAATATATGAATTTTCAAGTGCCTGTGTTAGGAAATACTTAACAATTTCCGGCTCAACTTCGTATTTTTCCTGATAGTTATAAAATTTATCAACAATCCTGTAAAAATCTCTTTCATTCATTGAGTTAAATCCGAAAGCATCAAGAATTCCGTATCTTGGGTTAATTACTATGGCCAGGAATTGAAGGGTTTTATTAGCTCTTATTCTGGAAAATATTATTGCAAGATTCCCGTGTCCGTCAGGAAATGAAACATAAGTTTTATAAGGTTTAGATTCTTTTAAAATATTTTTATAAAATTCTATAGTATTATCCACCCTGATTCCGGAAAGTTTCAACTCTGAAAGGGCTTTGTTAATCTTTGATAACAGCGGTTCTTCTGCATACTTTTTGGCATTATCTAAGGCATGAAATGCCAGCTGGGATTTAGTTCTTCCTAATATTTCAAGAGCTTTTTCTCCGACCGGAGTTCCCTGATAATAAATAAATACGGGAATAAGTATATTAGCCAATGCGTCGTATGCATAATCTTCTTCCAGAGACTTGATAAGAATTATTTTATCATCATCAGAAATGGCATTTAGAAAATCCATAAAATCAATTTGAGCCTCAGGATTCATAATAGCTGATTCTAGGAGTTCCTTTGTTTCCTTATTAATCAATTCATTAAATTGCTCAAAATACCCGCTTATTACATCATAGTCAATTTTATTCCCGAGATCTTTCAGCATATTAAATGCAATCATTTTAACGTGGTCATTATAATCCGGACTCTTGATAATGTTCCACAGTTCATCATTCAGAGTATCTTTCTCAATGAGTTCCGTTAAAAGCCAGCAAATAATAAGAGCCCTGTTTTCAGATGCACTTACGAGTTCTCTTATCAAAATATCAAGAAGGGTTTTCTTATCTTCTATATTTTTTAAATCCGTAAGTAGTGAAGGATTTGGAAAGGATGCCGTTGTAAGGGCGTTTAAGGTTGCTAAAACTTCTGCTTTTATTTGAATTTTATTCATAATTAATCCTCCTTTCCTCCTTTATGCGCACTTCCCCAGAACGCATCTAGGATTTTTTGTGCATCTTCTGACGGCATAGAGTCTTTTAAAATGAGGTATTGTACAGCTATCATTACGCATTCGGAGCAAATATTTACTCCCGGACCCTTAACCATCTTAAGAACGTCATCATACTTGCGCCCGCAAAAACTGCAACAAAGATTTTTTTTCTCGCTGCTGCGTTCGGCTAGCTCAATGACCTTCTTTTCTGCCATAAAGTTCTCTCCTTGTTTATTGATTGTAAACTAAAATCATGCCTTTCGCAAGCGTTTTAGAACTTTTATGAAGTTACTGTAAAGCTTCCAGTGCTGCGATTTTCATAATATTTGCATCAGGAGATTTTCCGGTCCATATCTCTATTGCTCGTTGAGCCTGATAGATAAGCATATCAAGCCCGCTGATTGTTCTTAATCCTCGTTTTTGAGCTTCGCTGATAAGCACTGTTTTTATAGGGTTATAAACTATATCATAAACCACTGTATCAGAATCAAGATTGTCCAAATCTTTGTATTCAAGCGGCATTTCGTTTGCCATAAATCCTTTCATTCCGATTGGGGTAGCATTAACTATGATTGCTGAACCTTTTAGACTTCTTATATTCTGGATTTGGTATACATTAAAAATCGTATTCGGAAATTTAGCTCTCATATAATCGAGGGTTTGTCTTGAGTTAATAATATTTCTTGTATAGAAATCTATTCCTTTAACTCCTCTTTCTGCGAGCCCTACCACGGCTGCTCTTGCAGCACCGCCTGTCCCAAGAATACTTGCTGTTTTGCCGTTAAGGTTAACTTCTTTTGGAATGGCTGTTTTAAATCCATAGATATCGGTGTTATATCCAATAAAGGATTTATTTTCTGTTATTTTAACGGTGTTAACGCATCCCGCAATATTTGCATAATCATCTATATCATCCAAAAACAAAGACATTGGAACTTTCAAAGGTATAGTTACATTGAACCCTGCATAATTATTTGTTTTTAAAAATTTTATTCTGGAAATCAAATCTTCTGGAGGAGTTTCCAGAACGTCGTAAGTCCCCTCAATTCCTAAACTTTCAAATCCGGCTTTCTGTATCACAGCAGATATTGAGTGTGAAAGCGGATATCCTATAATTCCTAACTTATACATATACTCTCCTCCAAGAATAAGTTCATTATACAGGATTTAAAAAAAATTGTGAAGAGAGTTTTTATAGCAACTGAAGTGCAATTGAAGGAGTTTGGTTTGCTGTTGCAAGTAATGTTGCTGAGGCTTGCTGAAGAATTTGTTGTTTGATATATTCACTGGATACTTCTGCTATATCTGCATCTCTAAGAGTTGACCTTGATGATACAAGATTATCATATCTTATTCCAATTTCTTCAACTGCACTCTCTAACCTATTTGATATTGCACCAAGCTCGGTTTGTTTAGTACTAACAAGTGTTATAAATTTATCAATTTTACTCAGGTAGTCGCTCGTTCCAATTCCAATATTCTTTAAATCATCAATGCCATTAAGTTGCATTGTGGTATTTACCGAAATTTGTGAAGCTTCATCAGAGAAAATTCCGATTTGAAATTGGACTATAACATCATCCACTCCTCCTACATTAAAGGGCAAATCTTTGGGATTAAAATAGCTAATATTTCCAATATTTGGCGAGCCGCTTCCGACATAAGGAAGTCCATTGTTTTCATAATAAAAACAATCACTAATAGTTATTGTAGGATCAGCAAGCCCTGCAAAAACTCCATCCAGCCCTGATGTGTCTCCAAGTACATAGCAATTTGTTAAATTCCCTCCTGCGTAACCGGCAACGCCACCAATGTTATTTCCAGTTCCGCTTACACTATTAATCGCATAAACATTGTTAAATGTTGTAAATATAGAATCTCCAACGATTCCTCCGACTTGGGCGCTTCCTGCTACAGCAGCAGTTGTATATGTATCAGTTATTGATCCTACTGTTGTTGCGCCCGCAATGCCTCCGGTATTGTTAGTGCCTGCTATGCGTCCGGTTGAAAAACAATTGGATATAGTTGAACCATCAAGTGTGCCAACAATACTTCCAGAAGAACTTCCGGCTGTAATATCGACGGATTCTAGCGCCAAATTTTTTATAATAGCACTGTTGCCGCTCTGCCCAAATAACCCCTGATTACTGCTTCCGGAACGATTAATGTATAAGTTTGAGATTGTATACCCATTCCCATCAAAAATTCCTTCAAAACTGTTTGTAGCTGAGCCAATAGGAGTCCAGCCTCCGTTTGAAGTGTATGAGGCTAAATCTATATCATCAGCAAGGACGAACTCTCCTCCCTGTATTAGTCCTCTATTAGTCATATCTGCAAGTTTTGCCAATTCAGCAGCTGTTGATATGGAATATGTACCGCTAGATATTGTTGAATTATTGTTTACTCCTGAGAATTCGGTCATGCTCTCTGTTTCGCGTTGTATTACTTCATTTACAAAAGAGGAATCTGTTAACGGTCCAAATAAACTGATTCCATTGTATTCTGTCGTTTGGAAAATTCTCTTTATTTCTTCCACAATAGCGTTTGCTTCTCTATTTATTGCCTGTAAAGAATCAGTCCCGTACGTTCCGTTTGCTGCTTGCGTTGCAAGATCTCTTAATCTGCTAAAGTGGTCGCCAAGGAGTTCTAAGGAAGATGCTGCTGTATTTATTAAATCTATCCCCATGCTGGCATTGTCTTCTGCGATTTGATATGCTTGGATATATGTTGTCATGTTGGTTGTAATACCATAATTTGCAGCATTATCTTTACCGCTGTTAATTTTATACCCGGTACTCATTCTTTCTACGGCAGTATTAAGTAAATCAGTCGCCTTATCAAGGCTCTGTCGGGCAATAAATGATGAAATATTTGTATTAATACTAATCATCTAGGCGCGTTATTGCTAAAGTTTGTATTTTCCGTTACACTTTAGCTTCTTATTTTATCAACATATCCATTATTATTATAACGTATTGTTAACAAAAATGGGAGTAGAGGGTATATACAAAGAATATAATTGTTACAAACATTTACACTATATATCTATTTTATATCTATAACACATACTCCATCTCCCCCTTCTGCATCTTCGCCAACACGGTATTTAGCTACATAAGGAGAGTTTGAAACAAAATCTCTTACTGCTGATTTTAGCGCTCCTGTTCCGTGACCATGAATTATATACACAGGAGAAAGATTAGCAAGACTTGCCTTATCAAGGTAGTTTTCCAAATCATCCAAGGCTTCTTCAACTCTTTCTCCTCGTAAATCAAGTGTATTTGAAATATCATATTTCTTTAAAGTAAATGTTTCCTGTTTTATATTTGGTAAAATAACTTTCTTGGCAAGTTCAGGATTATAAACCGCCAAACGGTCTTTTTTAACTTTTGTTTTTATCATTCCCATCTGGATAAAAAGACTGTTGTTTTTGTCCGGAAGTGAAAGTACTTTTACCTGCTGGTTAAGATCTTTTATCATTACAATATCGTTAACCTGAACCAGTGTCCAATCAAGCTCCGTATAATCTTCCTGTTCTTCCAGTGAATGTAAATCAGAGCGGAAACCTTGTTCCATTTTTGCAAGTCTGCTGTAGGCTCGTCTTGCAATTTTTTCGGATTTTTCCTGTCTTAATTCATTTAGAATTTCTTTAATCTCGTCTTTTGCTTCATCAAGCTGGTTTTCAAACCGGTCTTTTATAATTTTTAAAGTTTTCTTTTTATCTTTTTTATGCTGTGAAAGCTCTTTTTCGTAATGCTGTTTTAATTCATCAGCTTGCGCATTAAGATTTTCGGCTTCTTTTAGATTCATATCAAGTTTTTGCTGTGTATCCTGCAATCTTTCCACAACAAGACTGGAAGGATCTCTTTGTGTGATTAGAAGTTCTTTAGCTTCCCAGACCAAATCTTCATCCAAACCAAGATTTGCAGATATTGAAATAGCGTTGCTTAAACCCGGAATTCCTATTATTAGCTTATAAGTAGGGGAAAGTGATTCTGTATCAAACTCTACACTTGCATTTTTGAAATAAGGGTCAATAAATTCCAATGTCTTTAACTCACCGTAATGGGTCGTAATAACAGAAAAAGCTTCTTTTTTAGCAAGTCTTTTCATAATGACTTCCGCTAAAATAGCCCCTTCCTGAGGGTCTGTACCTGCACAGAGTTCGTCAATCAGGACAAAAGTGTCTTTGTCAGAAAGATTTAAAATATCAATGACATTTTTCATATGAGAAGAGAATGTTGAAAGATTCTGTAAAATGCTCTGTTCATCTCCGATATCAGCCAAAACTTTCTCAAAAGGATAGATATGAGCTTCTGCGCAAGGTAAAAACATTCCCGACTTTGTCATTAACAGGAATAGTCCGACCGTTTTTAGTGCAACAGTTTTACCGCCGGTGTTAGAACCTGTTATAATAATGGATTTATACTCTCTGCCGATTTCAAAATCGTTTTCCACAATGTTTTGCACCCGTCCGATAAGTAAAGGATGTCTCATCAGGTCTATTTTTACAATTCGTTCTTTGGTTAATTCCGGCTCGACTGCTTGAATTCTTACCGCATATCTCGCTTTAGCAAAATGAAAATCAATCTCAGCCAGAGTTTTTTCTGCAAGAATGAGACTTTCTATTTCTTGCCTGATTTCAAAGCTCAATGCCGTTAGAATCCTTATTATTTCTGCATAAATTTTAGAACGAACTTCTCTTATTTTATTATTTAAAGGTACTATTTGAGAAGGTTCTATATAAAAAGTTTTATTAGTAGCTGATACGTCGTGAACAATACCTGAAACCTTACTTTTTGAGGATGCTTTTACCTGAAATACGATTCTGTCATCTCTTTTTGTGTAAATATTTTCCTGAAGATGGGATTGAAACTCAGGAGAGTTCATTAATTCCTGAACTTTTTGTCTTAAAGAGCTTTCTGTATCTTTTAAGGAAGAATAAAGTCCTTTTAATTCAGGGTTAGCGTCCTGTTTTACGGTGTAATTATCATCAAACATGTTAAATATCTTATCTTCAAACTCTTTATTTGAATACAAATTATCTAACAGAGCAGACATAGTTGAGTCGAAAATAAGATTTTCTTTCAAGAAATTTTTGACAAGTCTTGATGTCCTCATTGTTTTAGCTATATCAACGAGTTCTTCTTCCGTAAAATATTCATTTTTTTCTTTTAGTTTGCAGAAATTCTGAATTTTTTCAATAGGTATGTCTCTTGCTAAATCCAAAACATCTTTAGCTTCTCTAGTATAGCGAATTTCGCGTTCAATATCTTCATACCTTACAAATGGGGTAAGATTTAGACACAATTCCTTAGACTGGTCAGTTTTGGCAAAATTAGCAAGTTCGACCAGAATTTTATCGTATTCAAGTGCTTTTTGTGATGTTTGGACAATACTCATTACAGTTTGATTATAAAGAGAACAAAAAATCAAAGCAATACGTTGGATGTATTGCTTTGATAAAAAACAGTTTTTTCACATAAAATGTATTATTTTTATTATAGGGGCTAATGCCGCCTCAAACTAAATTTTATTTAAAAGAATAAGTTTAATAATGATTGGACTTTTCTTTTTTCTTAATTCAGAAGCAAGAAAAAAGAAAAGTCCCAAAAGAAAAAAGAAACACTGTTTGCTGCATTTTTCTACCGAAAAATGCCTGAAAAACCCCCGCACCTCTTATCACTACTGCCCAAGATAATACCCTCCCTTAAGAGGGCACTGTTGTCTATGATAAATTCATCATTGATAATCTTCCTCCCTTATGAGGGAGGACTGAGGTGGGTGCCGATTATATAAAAGACCAATACCCATCCCAACCTTCCCTCAACAGGGAAGGAGTTTGTACTTTTCTTTTTCTTTATTTGCGAAGCAAAGAAAAAGAAAAGTACGAAAAGAAAAAGAAAACACGCATTGTTTTCTATGCCCGAAGGGCATCATAAGGGTTGTGCTTCGCACAATCTTTTACGCTCGCGATGGTGTCCTCTGGACACACGCTCGCAGTTAACACCTCACCCCACCCCTCTCCTTTAAGGAGAGTGAGAGTTACAGGCATTTTTCGGTAGAAAAATGCAGCAGCCTGTGTTTTTTCTTTCTTATCCAACATTCTTTCTTTTTTCATTCCTCAAAAAAGAAAGAATGTTGGTGCGGGGTATGGGGCGGCATTAGCCCCAATAATAAAAATAATACATTTTATGTAATAAATAAGGCGGGATTTGAAAAATCCCGCCTTACAATTTTGTTAATTATAATTTGTTAAAAATTATAATTTAGAAGCAACCATCTTAGTTGTTTCTGCAAGTCTTGTAGAATAACCCATTTCGTTATCATACCAAGAAATAATCTTAACTTG
>CALUTG010000042.1 GCA_944323615.1 Candidatus Gastranaerophilales bacterium | reverse complement strand
ATTTTGGTTTCATGATTTTGTCTAAAACGTTCATGAGTCTCTTCCTTTCTTTTCGTAAAAAAACTACATGAAAATTATATTACAAACAGACTCTTAGGAAATAATATTTTGTAAATTTTGTTAAGGAAAGTTTTTTATTATAGTTGGTTTTATTTGCATATCTACTTCATTTTAACTTCTTATATATATCATGTCATCATATCAATTCCAGCTATTAAGGATTTAGGATACCTTTTAAAAGCCAAAAGTCTTTAAAGATTTAAGATTGCTTAACATCAATAAACTTACCATTCTTAAGGAGCTCAGCTATATAACTTTGCTTTTCTTCTATAGTCATTCGTTCCATTTTTTTTATATCTTCAGGATAAAATTTTGCCTCATGCCCAATATTTCCAGAAAAATCATCTTGCAACCCGCCAATACTATTCGGGAGTTTATTTGTTTTATTTTTAATGTTTGATGAACTTTCTATAACTTGTTCCTTCTCAAATCTATCTTTTGAAAGGCTTTTTAATTTCATTGTTCCTTTTTTTACAAAAGAGCTTATTTTACTAAAAAATTTATTACTTAAATAATCCTTTTTAAATGAATTCTCATTAATATTCATTGCACACCTCATAGTTATTCTAAAGTATTTTTCAACGTCTAGTTTGCATAAGGAATTCTATTTCATAGTTAAATAATACCTTAAAGCATTGAACTTTCCTTCAAAACTATTTAAAAAATCAGTAGATGCAATCGTTTCAAGAAATGACTTTTTATCACCTGTAAATATTACCTGCTTCACACAAGATTGATTTTCATAACCTTTTAACGAAAGAATTATGTTTCTGGTTTTATTATCATCATATTTTTCTATTAACAGGGAAGCTTCTTTCACACAAAGATCCCTTACATTAGGAAATTTTATTTCTATACCATCTTTAAACCCTGAAATAAGCCCTTTATTATCTTGCATAAACATCGCAATATCTTGAGCTGTAACAGAAGGAAGTTTCTTGGCTTTTTGAGTTAAATTTATTATACTGTTTTTTATTAGAAACTGATTCATAAAACTATTTTAAAACCTTTCTTTTCTATTTTCAACTTGCCATCGTTTAAAATCTAGAATTTTGTCCAGCGATAAAAATTCATAATCTGAAAGATTATATTTGACCTCTGTAACTGATGGAAGCGGTAAACCTTGTAATGAAGCGTTAATATAATCTATTTGATAGGTATAATAGTCGTTTTTTCTACATCTTCAGGGTAAAAGTGTATTTCACTCCCTCCACCTTTACTAAAAAATTCATCAGCAGCACTTACGCTGTTTGGTAATTCACGAGGATACAAGTTCTTTTCTGTCATCTTTGTCTCTGCTCCAGCGTTTGACTTTTCAAACACATCTTTCATTAATGTTTTTAGTTTAATTTTTCCGGCAAAAAAGTACTTTCTTATTTTTACCAGAAATGTATTTGATTCGTTACTTATTATTGGTGTTGGTTTTATTTGCATATCTATCTCATTTTAACTTCTTATATAAAAATTCTGCTTACTCTTATTTAAAAATTTAAGATTGCTTAACATCAATAAATTTACCATTCTTAAGGAGCTCAGCTATATAATTTTGCTTTTCTTCTATAGTCATTTGTTCCATTTTTTTTTATATCTTCAGGATAGAATTTTGCCTCATGCCCAATATTTCCAGAAAAATCATCTTGCAACCCGCCAATACTGTTTGAATATTTAAGAGATACATGCTTCAATACAATACCTGTTTCATATTTTTTTACAGGACTTTTAAGCTTTCCTACATTAAAGAGTATTTTGACTTTTTGTATTGGAAGAAATCTTTGTTCTTGAATTATATTATTTATTTTCATAAATTAATTTTCCTTACATAATATAAAAATAGTAATTATTCTTCAAAAAAGAACTTTCCTTCTTTTTTTAATTGTTTTTTATATTCCTTAAGTTCTTCTTGGGTCATATTTCTCATTTTTTCAATGTCTTCCTGATAATATTTCACTACTTTAACTTTGGTTCCTGCAACATCATTTTCTGTAGAAATACAGTTAGGCACATCTCTTGTCTTTAAATATTTGTGCTCAAACTTATCACCCTGATGCCTGATATTTTTATAATGTTCCTGATCTGTTTTAGGAGTAAAGACATCAGACAACAAAGTTTTTAACTTAACTTTACCATTAAAATACAATTTCTTTACATGATCAACAAAAGTTAACTTAGGATGATTATTCATATTTACAGATATTTTCATATACCACCTTTCTTAGATTTTAACATCTACTCAATCTTTGTCAATGGTCGCCTTTGTATAACAACAGCTGATATTTCAAGGCGTTTTTTGGTAGGATTCCAAACCACATCATCTATAGATAATTCTGAACACCTTTGTATTAAGAATTCAGACTCAGATTCTCTTTCAATATTATAACTTTCTATCATAATACCCTTTGTTCCTGCTGGGACTTCTATATTCCAGAATATTTTTATTGCTCGAGATTCAGCATCAGAAGGAATAAAAGCCGTAGACAAAAATCTGGGATATTCAAAAACAAGATCCATTAAAATATTTGTAATAAAGCTTTCTCTCAATTGTGGATTATTACAATTTTCTAAAACTTCTAATTCCTTTCTAATAAACTCTCCCGATGGTGTTTTTGCATCACCAAAAATCCAATATGAAGTCTCTCCTCTATATACAACAACATCTTTTTCAATGGGATTTTGAGAGATATAAGTGGAAATTGCATTAATCATGCCTTTTATTTCATAGGTCATATTCCCGCCCGTTAAAGCACCGTTAATATCTCCTGAATCTATTTTATACATAATTAAAGGGGATACAACATATCTAGGTTTATGTATAATCCCTTTTGTTATAATATCCCAAGTGTTTTCATCAAAATTTAAGTATAGATCTACATTTTTGAGATTTTTTAATATCCTGGCAAACATAGCAAGTTTATTGATATTTGACTCATTATCAATAAGCGATTTTCCAAGCCATAGATATTTGTACTTCCCGTCATGTACATTAAATAACTTTGTAATAATGTCATAATCATCATCATTTAATGGTGATATAAAGTCAACAATATGCTTTTCAGGATCAATCATCGGCATTATTTTATTTATCTCTTGCATAAAAAATGTGCTTTGATCAATCTTTCCCGTTGGAAATAATAACTTTACTTCCTCTGAAGTAAAAGGACCTTTCTTTAATAAATATTTGTGCACTAGTTTGTTATTAATATCAATAATAGAAAGAGATTTACCGTTTTTATCCACTACCACAATAGAACTTTTATCTTCATATATAACAATTTCTTCTTCATTAGTAATAGCTTTACTTCCTAAGAGTTTATTTACCCCCTTTCCGACAAGCTTCATCCCGCCGCCAATAACAGGAGACAGAATTGCACCACCAACAAAGCCTTCAACCGCAGAATTACCAATATCTTCCAAACTGCCGCCATCATAGGCTGTCCTAAACGCATTATCTATTGCTCCGCCGGCAGCACCATCTGTCATCATTTCCGCGCCCAGAGCCGTTGCTCGTTTTACTGCACTCCCGCCCGTATACTTATAACCCGCAGGATTTGTAAGAGCTGTTTTAACTGTCTGTTTCACTCCTGTTGCCACAGTCCCTTCTGCAACTTTCTTACCTACTTGTTTAACAGCTTCAATTCCAAATTTCGTCGCTATTCCTTTTCCTACCGCCCCGCCTAATCCTCCTGTCACAGGTGCTAATGCCCCTGAAAATGCTCCAGTTGCAAGATCATGCTTCAAATTATCCGTTGTATATTGTTTATCCGCACCTATTGTATCTAATGCTTTTATCCCGGCCTTTATTCCTGCTCCGGCTGCCGTTGCCGCTGCAAATCCAACTGCTATAGATGCTCCGCCGCTAAATGGCGCTGCTGCTACCGCTGCCGTATATATCCCTAATGCTGCTATACCGGATACTATATCTCCAACTACATCAGAAGTCATTTCCTGTCCCTCAATATAGCTTTCCAGTACCTTTTCTGATTCCAGCTTTATTTCACCTTTTAAAAATTGCTCTATATTATTCTCTGTTACTTCGGCGCCCGTTAGCTCTTTAAATACTTCTTCCAGTTTTTTGGAACCGTTCTTTAACTCTTCCAATAGTTGCTCTTCTTTTGATCGTATTTCTTTTACCCGTTTTATACTGCTATTTGTATTAAATAAATCTTTTATTCCACTCCAGGCTTTTCCTATAAAACCATTATTCCTCTCTGCCTTTTCTATTTTTTTTATTAAGCCTTCCACTCTTGATGTGAGTGTTAGTTCTAAATCTGCCTTTTTATCACCGACTATAGTTGTTTTAGGTTTTGATGTCTTTTCTACCTCCAGACCATAGTTACTATTTGTAATATCCTGTTTGAACAAACTAATTTCTGCAGATTTCTTCTGAGTCGCGGCATCCTAGGCTAAAACTGCAAACCCTGCAGGGATTTTCCCGGATTCTATATCCTTTTTTATCAGTTCCATTACAGCTTCATCTGAAATCACATATCCAAGATTTTGTGACGTACGGTATTCACTTATAAAATTTTGCTGCTCTACGCTGTAACCTGACATACACCGCCTTTATCTTTTGTACTTCTTTGTACAAGATATTTATCGGCATAAATGACAAAAATTTTTAACTTTTTTGGGCATGTTGTTACATTTGTTTACATTTATTCAAGGGGGCATAAATTTACCCCTAAACAATTTCATCTATTTAAAGGATGTATGATTTTTAAAAAGTTTTATGATAGAAGAGGGGAAATGTGTTAAAAAATCCGCCGGGAGAGGAATTATGTTAAATAGTTTAGCTGCGAATCAACCAACAGGTATTTCGGATTCAATTACAAGAAACTGGACAGAACAAGCGCTTGAATGCTATAGGCTCAACGGAAACTGCAGAGAATGTTCCATATCAAAAGGGCATTATTCATTTGTCTGCCAGATGCCAAAAGTCGTTGAAATATTAAAAGCGATTAACGGGGCTCCGGAGGAGTAAAAGATAGGGGAGGTCCCCCGATACTTACCCTGCGGATTTTTATATTTTCTCAAAATAAACGACTTCGTCAAACGCTTTGCGTTTCTTTTCCGCAGCTGACGGAGTCTCTTCGTAACCCAGTGTTATGATAGTTGAAATTATCTGTGAATCTTTCAAGTTCAATTCTTTTTTAACTTTTGCATAAACTTCAGGCAAAACTCCGGTAATTTCACTTCCAAAAGCACCGATAATACAAGAGCTTATCCCCAAGGATTCAGCTTCCAGCATCATATAAGATACAGGATAAATCACCTGTTCAAGAGAACGAATTAAAATTCCGTTTTCGCATTGCAATGCCGGATTAAGCGCCGGTTTTTGAATATGGGTGATTTTTGCCTCTTCCCAGGAATCAGGATCCGCAACACACACAACTACTACATCAGCATTTTTAACCTGCGGCTGGCCTACGGAGAGCTCAGACAACAAGTCTTTTTTCTCCTGAGATTTTACAACTATAAACTTCCAGCACTGAACATTCATCCAGGATGGCGCCAGTCTGCCTGCTTCAAGGATTTTTCTTAAATCTTCATCCGAAATATGTTTATCAGAGTATTTTCGTACGCTCTTTCTTGACTTAATCAAATCTAACAATTCAGGCATAATCCCTCCTTACTGTTCTGCAAGAACCATTGTAAAATCACTGCCTACAGAATACATTTCAGTAGGGTCATAGACAAACTGAACGTTGTGTAGTTCCGGAAGTTTTTTCTGCAGCCAGTTAAAGAAATCTATAGTAACATTATTTTTATTAGCAACAAATCTTGTATGAGAAAGGTGGGTAATTTTAAGCATATTCACTTCAAAGCCTAAATCATTTAATTTTTCTTTTAAAGCAATGGCATCGTCTTCTCGTTTTGGAGAATACATAATTCCGGCTTTAAACTTAACGCCGTCCATCTGAGGTTTAACTCTGTAAATCATTCTGTTAATCATTTCTTGTGTTTTAACAGGATCGAGTATCCAATAGCTTATGTATCCTCTCTGGTTCGGTGCACCCGGAAGTGTTGCTATTTCCACCTTATTTTCATCCATACTGCGAGCCATTGCAGCATACTGAGAAAGTTCATAAAAACTCATATCTGTTTTTATGTAATTATTCATTACATTTAAAACTTCAGGAATCTTAGTTATCACCTGAGGAGAATGAAGTCTTTCAAACAGACTCTTTAAAAACCATTGTTGTCTTTGAGTTCTTCCGATATCACCGAGCCCGTCTTTTCTGTATCTTAAATACCCGACAGCCTGCTTACCGTTAAGAACAGTATTTCCTTTTTGAAGGTCAATATGAAGCTTTGCAGCATTGTCATTATAGTACATTCTCTTTTCAACATATATCGGAAGTCCGCCCAGAGCATCAACGACTTTTTCGACTGCAAGATCAGATACAACAATGTATTTATCAATTTTTATACCGAAAGTTTCTTTGAGAGTCTTTTTGACAAGATTCACTCCGCCTAAAGCGTGTGCAGAGTTAATTTTTTGAATCCCTTTGTTATCCGGAAGGTAGACTTTACTGTCTCGCGGTATAGTAATTGCATTAACAGAATGTGTTTTCGGGTCAATATTTACTACTATAATTGTATCAGAACGTGTTCCTTCCCAGATATCTGTTCCATTGCCGTTTGAATCCACACCTAAAAGCAAAATATTTTGTCTGCGGGGAGAGAACGGTACATCAAACCCTTTTTTGGAAGCGTGGGAGTATTTAAACACTCCATGCATATCTTCAGCCGATTCTTCTCGCAAATTATTTAAAAAGATATTATTTTCAACAAGAATAACACATACAATAACCGCGCATAAAATAGCAGTGACTACCGTAAATACAAGCTTTGCAAAATTAGAAGACTCTTCTTTTTCTTCTCTTATATTTTTTAAAAATGCTTTATATTCTTCTTGCTGACTATTAACTATTTTCATGGCCGGTAAATTTCTCTCTAAAAAAATTATATTATAAACAGCTTAAATAAACCAAAATAAAACCTCTTTTTTACAAAAATTAAATTTTTATCTATGCAAAAAAATTAATTACATAGCCTGAAAGGATACTTATTACAAGGAGGATAAAAATAATCTTCAAAGTATCTTTAAAATCATTATTTTTTAACAATACCAAAAGCCCCAAACCGGCATTGGAAAGGAGTCCGCTCATAGCCGTGCCGAAAGTTATTGAACCCTTTATAAGCATCATTGTAATTCCGATTGATACTGCACAGTTAGGGATAAGTCCTACAACTGCGGCTATTACAGGCTGTAAAAGCTTAGATGAGTTTCCGGCTAAAAGTCCGCCGAGATGAACATTTTCCAAACAGAAATTCAGAATCAGAGTTATTACAAGAATAAATCCCAAAATATTCAACGTATGAAACAGCGGATGTAAAATGAGCTCTCTTTTATTTTCGCTCTCGGGACTATGTTTGCAGCATCCCTCTTCTTCAATAACAACATCCTGTTTAGAATCTATTATCTGTTTTGCAAAAGCAAGATCAATAAAATACCCCATTAAAATTGCAATAAAAAGTTTTATCCCGACAATCGGAATAACAAGGTAAGCTTTGGAAGGATGTGCCAGAAGTATCGGTATCGCTTCATCCGAAGTACCTAAATAAACTGCAAGCAGACAGCCTTTTGTTATCATTCTTTTTGTATATAGACTGCTTGCTATAACAGAAAATCCGCATTGAGGAAATATTGATGCTAATGAACCTACAAGAATACTGCTTTTTTCAGATTTTTTTATCCAGTTGTCGATTTTATTTGAAAAATAAAACTCAAATAATTCTATTAAGACAAAAATCAAAAACAAAAACGGCAGCAAATGAAAACTGTCGATTAAAGCATCCGCAGCCCATTCAGGAAGCCCGAAGGATTCTATAAACCCATCCAGCGGCGCAAATATAAATTCATTAAAATTATTTATTTTCTCTAATATTGATATAAGCATTCTCTTTTCTCCAATATAAATTAAACTCTCTTCAAACCCATTAGTCAATAAACAAACATCCGAGAAATTTTTGTGGTAAAACAAATATATTAAATAGGAGTGTTTTATATGAAAACAATTGAAATCAACAAAGAAAAATGTGTACAATGCGGAATGTGCATTAAGGACTGCCTTACCTGCTCTTTGGAATTTGACAGTGAAAAATACCCAAAATTTGCTCAAGGCGGAGAGGAAAGATGTTTTGCATGCCAGCATTGTATGGCAATCTGTCCTACAGGTGCGCTCTCTTTCGGGGGTAAAAATCCTAAAGATGCAGGTAAAGTAAAATTCCCTAAGCCGGATGATGTTTTATCACTGATTAAATCACGAAGAAGTATCCGCCAGTATAAAGACGAAGAAATTTCTCAAGAAGTGTTTGATAAACTTAAAAACATGTTTCCATATATTCCGACCGGATGTAACACAAATACTCTTCATTTTTCAATAATTGAATCAAAATCCGCAATGGATAAAATAAGAGAAAAAGTAAGATTAAACTTAATAAAAGCGTTATCCAATCCTGTTCTTTCAAAACTTGCCGGAAAATTTGCCAAATACAAAACAAATTTTGAAAACGGAGAAGATTTAATATTCAGAGGCGCTCCGCACATGATTGTTGTATCTTCTTCAATCCACGCACCTTGTGCTAATGTTGACCCGATTATCGCGCTAAGTTATATCGAACTATACGCTCAAAGCCTCGGGCTCGGTACCTGCTGGTGCGGATTTGCACAAGCTTGTTTTAAACTTATGCCGGAATTCGGAAAGATGCTGGATATTCCTGACGGTTACAAACCCGTATATGTAATGCTTCTTGGAATACCTGATGTTAAATACGCAAGAACTACAATTCCGGAAAGTTTTCCAATCTCTGAGATTAGAGAAATTGAAGATGTAAACCAAACTTTTACCGAAAAAGCAAGACGTTTATTATTGAATTTTATAAGATAAACTTTCGGTTAATTTCATCCAAAAGTTTTTTATAATCTTTATTAACAGGGGTTTTTTTAGAGGTTTTAATAACCTCTAAAAAAACCCTCTCATTATGTTCTTTGCTATTTAATAACCGAGAAGCATCTGTTCTTGCCGGAACAATTAAACCGGTCTTAGTCATAGACTCAATATTTTCCTTGCTGCTTAAATACTTTATAAACCTAAAAGCTGCCTCTTTGTGCTTGGAATCCTTGGCAACTGCCCAGCCGGATACATCACACAGAATACTTTCTGATGGAAACGGCATAACCTGCCAGTTAAAATTTGCTTTCTCGCTGATTTTTGGATACATCCATCGACCGGAAAGATATATTGCAATCTTTTTATCCAAAAACATCTGGGCTGCGGTAGAACTTCCTATATCGCTCGGTTCAGGCGCAACTTTATATTTACTCCTTAAATCTTTATAAAACCTGATTCCCGCCTGACTTTGAGGAAGATTAATAATAACACTTTTTAAATCATCCGTTAATATTCCGCCGCCAAAAGCCGTTATATACGGAAGCGCCCAATAAATATCATCTTCATACCCTACTGCCCAAACACCTTTATGCGTAACCTGCTTAGATATTTTGAGCAAATCATCCAATGTCCAATTTTTATTAGGAATATTAGCTCCCAAAAGATCGAGATTCACATAAAATACCTGACAGGAAATATCTCTTGGAATAGCATAAATCTTTCCTTCATAACTTAAGCCTTCGAGCGTTTGATGAAAATACTTATCTTTATCCTGAATTATTCTTGTTAAATCTTCAAGTTTTGATGAATAAAGAGGAATATAATGATTATTTATAAAAATCACATCAGGAGGAGTGTTTGAAGCAAACAGCAGATGAAGTTTTTGAAAATAGTTTTGCGGTACATGCAGAAATTTGACTTTAATATCCTTATTTTCTTTTTCAAAATCTGCAATTACATCTTTTAAAACATTAACTTCACTAACAGAACCCCAGGAAGAAAAAACAATCTCTTCCTGCGGATTTTTTTTAGCACACCCGCATAATAAAAAACATATACACACTAAAAAAAGAAGCAGCTTTTTCAAGATAGATCCATTACATATTCAAGTTTGTCTTTATGAACATTTACAATAAACTTATGAATACCTATTCTTACAATATACCTCAACCCGCCGTCATTAAGATTTTCACTCACACGCGCCTGTATTCTTTCGCTCTTTAAAACCGGATACTGTTTAATCTTAAGAAGATGATCTCCTACATATCCTAGAACAGTATATCCATTTTCGTTCTTTGCTAAATAACAACCCATATTACCTGCAAATTCAACAGAACTTAAAATTGTATAAACTTCATCATCAAATACACACTGAACTTGCTGTTCAGACTTTTTACCGGTTTCAGCCAGTTTTTGTTCCTGTCTTTTCTGCAGTATTCTTGTCCTTCGAGCAATACGTTCTTCTTTTCCTTTTTCAAGTTTTTGAGTCAGTTCTTCAGACAAAGCGGCTTTCTGAACAGTATTAGAAGTTGGATCATTCTTCGAAATTTGCTTTTGCAATGCAGATTCTTCAACAGCAATTTCTTCCAATAAACTGTCTGAATTCTCCTCTTCAGAAGAAGTTTTTTCATCAAATTTTTCTTTTACAAACTTCCTGTCTAAATCCACAAAATCATTCCTATACAGGGATTCAAAATCATCATAATCATCACGAACTTCGGAAGTTTCTTCTTCATCTTGATTAGAAATTTCAAAATTGCCAAATTGACTAAACTCCTTCTGAATATCCGAAACACTCGGGGCATTTGAATCATCAAAATTATTTACAACTTCAAAAGTTTCACTTCCATCATAAAAAGGTTTAAATTGAACATTACTTATATTCTTAAGAAGAGTCTCCGAATCTGCCACAACCGGTTTGGGTTTAGGATCTTCATACTTATCCGGATTCTTTAAGACATCTGCAAGATTCGGAAGTTGATTAGAAATAGATAATTTATCAACCTGGTAACTTGTATCCACAAGTTCAATTTCTGCAGATGGTTTTGAAATATATGCATCTGCATTATGAATTTCTTTTGATAAATCAGGTAATACGTCATTAAGGGAAAGTTTAGTATATTCGTATCCTTCACTATAATATACAGTAACAGGTTTAACCTCTGATTCAATCCGGCGCCCTCCCTGCTTTCTAAGGGCTTCAGATAAATCCGGAAGCATATCTTTTACATTTAATGTTAAAATTTCAGACGTTTTGTGAGGTTTATCTTTTTGACGTTCAATTTCAGCCTGCATTTCTCTTGCTCGTTCAGGATTGGTATGTAAATCGGTAAGAAAGTCCGGATCTATTTCAACATTAATAAGTTTATTTAAAGCTTCAATATCTTCTTTAGTAAAAATTATATTTTGCGACACAGCATAAGTCGTTACCAAATCTTCTAAAATTTCCTGTTTAGTAGGAATTCTCTTTTGCTGTGATGAAACCGCAAGTTTCTCTATCTCTTTTATCGTTGAATCACTAATTTCTGAACTCAAAAGCTGGTTAAATTTATTTGTATCCTCTTCCGTAAAACTTAATTCATCATTATGAATAGTCTTCTCATAATAATCTTCATCATATCCGGAAGTTTCCTCCTCTGTAACTTCATCGCCTAATACTTCATCATTAAATGAAAACCCGCTTAAAAAGTCTTCAAGAGCTTGATTTTCTTCATCATCCAAGTTTACGGATTGTTCAGATTCTGTTTTAGCAGCAGTTTTTCCTTGATACAATTCGTCCAGATCAACAATATTAGGTTCCTCTTTTTCTTCATCTGCCGGAACCACAACAGCTGAAGGTGTATACTCGGCTGCTGTAGGCATTGCAACCGGATTTTTATATTTAGTATCGAGATTTTTAATAGTGTTTTTTATTTTCTTTGTTTTTTTAGGCTCATTTTTTGTTTTCTTCTCTGCTTTAGGTTCATCTACCTCAATAACAATTTTCTCACCTGCTATTTCAACAAGTTTATTTTTAGCCCTGACAAAGAAATAAATAGAAGCAGTAAGGACAAAAAATATTCCCAGTACCAGCAAAAACGCTTCTGTTGAATCCTGAGACTGAGCAGAATTAGATTCCGCATCAGTAGAAAAATCAGGAACAGAGCCTGCTTGAGGAACATTTAGCGGAGCGGTATTCACATTTGTTTCAGGAATAGGTTCCTGCCGGGAAGAATAATCCGGCTGCTCATTCTCTTCCGGTTGTTCTGCACTCTGGGGTATATAGTCCTGCTCAACCTCCGCTGTTCTGGTTTCTCTTTCTGCAGCAGCGCGGGGCTGCGGTCTTTTTTCCTGATTAACAGCTGGTGAAGCCGGTAAAGCTTGCTGTTGGGCAGATGGTACATACAATGCTTTATCCGCAGTTAATACCGTATTTTCATATGCCCTGACTGTAATTCTTGTATATCCGTTCCCACCGTTTGTATATGGCATTGTTCTGACAGAAACCGATTCTATATTAGACGATACATCTTTTAAATCCGGAGTGGGAGCTTCGCTGTTAAATTCCGGAAGCATAATAACATAAGTAGTTGGATCTTTCCTTATTAGAGAAACATTGCCGGGATAATCAGACCTGGTTTGAAGAGTCATATTAACCGAGCCATCCTGATTATGTTTAAAAACCAAGCCCATAAGACTATTTTTATAATTCTCAGCGGCAAAAGACCCCGCCACTGTAATTACGCTCGCTAAAACCAGTGCAATTGTTCTCTTCTTAAACTGCTTCATACTTATTATTTTAACATAATGTTAAAAAAGAACATATACATGTAACGAAAAATCATCAATTTGTATCAATTGTAAACAAACAAATAATTTCTATATCTATTGTAAAGATTCCGGTAAAATGCTAAAATGTTTAAAAATATGAAAAAGAAGAGTGTTTTAGCTATATTACCAATAAGTATCGGCGGGAGACTGACAACCAGCAGTATTATTGACGGTTATCGCCAAAACGGCTGTAATGTTACCGTCTATGATGAATTGTTTGATAACAACCTACCAGCTTTACTTAAAAAACAATATTCTCAAATAGTGGGTTATGATTTTTCCGGACTAAAAATAAAGGTAGATAACAAATTAAAAATGCCGTCCGTAAATTATTTTTCAGATGATATAAGAAGTAAAACCTCCGGGCCTGAGTGGGAAAAATATCTTCCTTATCTTGAGGACGAAGATAATTATACATTTTATTGGGATAAAGTATTAACAAGCTACGAAACTTTTAAAAATATCCATTACATGCCACATTTTGTAAACTTTGATGTATACAAAGATTACGGAATACAGCCTGAATTTGATATTATGTTTGCAGGCAGATTGGATACCGATTACAGGTTAAGCTTTTTTGAAGAACTCGTAATGAAGCTTCCACACCTGAAAGTTGCCTGGTATGCCATAGAAAAACACCATGAAGATGCAAGAAAGCGCGCAAACTATCCGGAAATTTTAGATCTATGCTATCAGGGGTTTATTGATAATGAAGAAGATATGGCAAAAGCAATCAATAATGCCAGAATCCTGTTTAATATGAATTCACAAGGGATATCATCTCTAAATTACCGGACATTTCAGGCAGCAGCTTGCAAGCGGCTTATGATAAGCGACTATAGAGAAGAGCTTGCTCTGTTTGAAGGTCATATGCCTTTCTATGAGGATTTTTCCGACCTAATTTTTAAAATTGAAAGTTACCTTGTAGACAGCGAAGCTTATAACAAAGTAGTAAATGCCTGCTACGAAATTGCAAAAAGATGCCATAACTCAAAAGATTGCACAAGATATATGCTAAGTGTTGTTAAATAAAATTGAAGTGCTACCCTTTTTATGGGGAAGGATTTTTATGTCAAAGAATATTTTTATTACGGCAACCGGCACTGATATCGGAAAAACTTATGTTTCAGCCCTAATAGTAAAAAAGATGCGCGAAGCAGGCTTAGATTGCGGATACTTTAAACCTGTTTTGAGCGGTGTTGAAGAAATCGGAGGCAAACTTACAAAAAGTGATTGCAATTATGTTGTAGAAACAGCAGGACTTCCGGTTTCTGCAGATGATTGTGTAACCTATTGGTGGAAAGAAGCTGTATCACCGCATCTTGCGGCAAAAAGAGCCGGAGAGATTATTAATACAAATAAAATTCTTGAAGATTATAAAAAAGCCTCACAAAAATTTGACTATCTTTTAATTGAAGGCGCCGGAGGTATAACTTGTCCGCTGAGGCTTGAAAACGGAGAAAAATATCTTCTTAAAGATTTAATAAAAGATTTAGGGGTAAATGTACTCATTGTAGCAGACGGAGGTCTGGGAACCATTAATTCCATACTCTTAACCGTTGAGTACGCAAAAGCTAACGGGATAAACATTGAAGGAATTATTTTAAACAACTATGAACCTGATAACTTCATGCATCAGGATAATCTAAAGCAAGTAGAATATCTTACCGGAATTAAAGTAGTTGCAACAGTAAAAAAAGGGCAAAAAGACATTACACTCTTAAAAGAAATATTTAGTTAATATAGGAAAGGTTAACTATGGACTGGCAAAAAGAAGATTTAAAATATATATGGCACCCTTGCTCACAAATGAAGGATTACGAAACCCTTCCTCCTATTGTTATAGAAAGAGGGGAAGGAATTAATCTTTATGATATTAACGGAAAGTGCTACAAAGATGTTATAAGTTCATGGTGGTGCAACCTTCTCGGACACTGCAACCCGAGAATCAGCGGAGCGGTAAAAAAACAGCTCGACACATTAGAACATGTTATTTTTGCAAATTTTTCACACAAACCCGCAATAACTCTCTGCCAGGAGCTTATGAAAGTCTTACCAAGAGGTTTATGCAAATTTAACTTTGCGGATAACGGATCTTCTGCTATAGAAATGTCCTTAAAAATGAGTTTTCAGTACCATTACCAGACCGGAAACCCTCAGAAAAAAAGATTTATGGCGCTCTCCGACGCTTATCATGGAGAAACACTCGGCGCGCTTGCTGTAGGCGGAGTCGATTTATATTCAGAACTCTACAAACCGCTTCTTCTTGATGTAATAAGAATTGACGGCCCTGATTGTTTCCGCTGCCCATACGGAAAGCATTGCGCGGGACATGCTGAAAAAATTGACACTTCTCCTCAAGGAGAGGGGGAATTCTGTAATTGTGAATGTTTCAAAAAAGCGGAAGAAGCTTTTGCAAAACACGCGGATGAAACAGCCGCAATAATAGTAGAACCGCTTCTTCAAGGCTCTGCGGGAATGAAAGTTTATCCGCCTCTGTATCTAAAAAAATTAAGAGAACTCTGCGACAAATACAACGTTCACTTAATAGCTGACGAAATTGCAACAGGATACGGAAGAACAGGCAAAATGTTTGCGTTTAACCATGCCGGAGTAAGCCCTGATATTATGTGTCTTTCAAAAGGTTTAACCGGAGGCTATATGCCAATGGCAATAGCCATAACAACCCAAAAGATTTATGACGCATTCTATGACGATTATCTTAAGGGAAAAGCCTTTATGCACTCTCACACTTATTCCGGAAACCCTCTTGCCTGCTCAGCTGCAATAGAAGTTTTAAGAATCTTGAAAGATGAAAATATTATAGAAAAAGCTAACAAAAGAGCGATTTATTTCAATAAAATTATTAAAGAAAAATTCCTCCCGCTTGAAAATGTCGGAGAAGTCCGCTCAATCGGTTTAATTAATGCAATCGAACTGGTTAAGAATAAAGACACAAAAGAACCTTTAGATTACAAGAAAAGAACCGGATACCAGATATATAAAAAAGCGCTCGAAAAAGGTGTACTCTTAAGACCTCTCGGAGATGTAATCTACTTTAATCCTCCGCTCATTATAGAAGAGAATGATATGGATTTTGTGACAGATATTGCGCTTGAATGTACAAAAGAAGTAACCGCTCATAAATCATGATTGCATGTAGTTTGTGAATAATTGTTACATTAATAAAAGTCTTTAATACTCTGCCTTAAGTAAATGATATAATATATAAAAATAAAGCAGCCGGATAATCGCGCCCGAAAAGGTGAGGAAAGTCCGTGCATCCAAGGACAGACCGCCGGAGAAACTCCGGGCAGCGTGAGCTGGCGGATAGGACCACA
>CALUTG010000041.1 GCA_944323615.1 Candidatus Gastranaerophilales bacterium | reverse complement strand
AGGAGAAGACGGATTCTTAAGAATAAGAATGGAAGACATGTTCTATGCGCTTGTTAATGCCGTAAAAGAATTGGATTTAAGAACTGCAAATGATACGGCAGCACTTAAAAAACAGAACAAGGAGCTTGAACAACGCATAATCAAGCTTGAAAAAGAGTTGACCGAACTTAAGAAAAACAAATAGCAGGCTGCACAATTATTATTTCATAAGGTGCGAAATGCAAAGCATTTCGCACCCGTTTTCTATCCATGGTAAAATTATTTAAAAAGGATAGTTATGAATTGTTTTTTTAGAGACCAATACGAAGCATTATATAAAGCGACTAAGCCCTACCAGTATGTAGGCGGAGAATATTTATCCTATAATAAAGATTTTGACTCTGCTTCTGTCCGGTTTGCGTTCGTTTTTCCTGACAAATACGGAATCGGGATAAGCAACCTCGGAGTCAGAATAATCTATGATAGAGTTAATTTTCAGCCGGATATGATGGCAGACAGAGCTTATGCTCCGGAACCTGATTTTAAGCCTGAATTCTTATACGGTGTAGAATCCAAGCGGCCTCTAAAAGACTTTGACGGAATAGGTTTTTCGCTCCAATATGAACTATCTTATCCTACTGTTTTAAAAATGCTTGAAATGTCAGGTATTCCGGTAAGAAACGAAGATAGAACAGACGAACATCCGATAATTCTTGCTGGCGGTCCTTGTACATTTAATCCGCTTCCGATGATGGATTTTATAGACGTGTTCTGTATCGGAGACGGCGAAGAAATTATGGTCGAAGTGTGCGAATCATTAAAATGCACCAGAGAGCTTTCCAGAAAAGAAAAAATTGCGGATTTATGCAAGATAAAAGGCTGCTGGGCAGGGGTAAATGTAGGGGTAAATGCAGGGGTAAATATAGGGGTAAATATAAGCGCTGTTCACTCTGGCTCTCTTTCGCAGGGTGATGGGAAAATCTCTAAATTTCCGCCTGTTGAAAAACGGATTTCTCCTATTATCACCGAGTACACACCGACAGCTTATCCGATACCGTTTTCAAGTTCGGTTCACGACAGAGCTATTGTAGAAATACGGCGCGGATGCGGAAGAATGTGCCGTTTCTGCCAGCCCGGACATGTGACTTTGCCCGTAAGAGAAAGAGATGCGGAAGACATAATTAAGATTACAAAAGAGCTTGTAAATAATACCGGCTATGATGAATACTCGCTTCTTTCTTTGTCTTCCAATGATTATTCAAATATTAATGAGGTTATAAAAGAGCTTGCGGTTGATTTTAACAAAAGGAAAGTGTCTGTATCTCTCCCGAGTCAAAGAATTGACGGATTTAATCTTGAACTTGCAAACTTAATGCATTCCGTAAGAAAATCCACAATGACACTTGCACCGGAAGCCGGCAGCCAGCGGCTCAGAAATCTTATAAAGAAAAATATATCAGAAGAACAAATCCTGAATGCTGCGCTTACCCTCTATAAAAACGGGTGGTCTAAGATTAAGTTTTATTTTATAGCCGGACTTCCGACCGAAACACTGGAAGATATGGACGAGATGGCGGAACTCTTATCCAAAATTAAATACCGTTCAAGGCTTATAAAAAAAGAATTGGGTTTAAATCACGGATTTGAAATAACCTGCACTCTTTCTATATTTGTACCGAAACCGTTCACTCCTTTCCAATGGTGTCCTCAGATGGACTTGGATGAAGTGTCCGAGCATATTCATTACCTGAAAGAAAAAACTAAACACATAAAAGGTTTAAAAATTAACTACCACGAGAAATTTGTTTCTCAAATAGAAGCGGTGCTTACAAGAGGGGATGAATCTCTATGCAGATATATAGAAGCACTTTATAAAAAAGGATGCTATCTTGATACCTGGGGCGAATATTTTGACAAAAATGTCTGGGCTGAAACCGCGAAAGAATGCGGATTATCATTGGAAGAGCTCGCTAAAAAGTCGTACGGGCTTGATGAAGTTCTTCCGTGGGATTTTATTAATACAGGACTTTCTAAAAAATGGCTGCAAAATGAGTATGAAGAAGCATTTAAGCAGCCAAAAGAATTTACCCCACAGCCTACCTGCGAGAATAAATGTGTTCAATGCGGGGTTTGTCCGAACCTTAAGACACATAAAGTAACGGCTAAACCTTATAAAGCGTCTGATGAGGCGCAGCAAGTGCTCAATGTTGAACCGCCGGATCCGACGAGGGCCCATCCGGATCCGAATATACCGATTTATAAATACAGGCTAAAAATAACTAAAAAAGGTATTTTAAAGTATTTTTCCCACCTTGATTGGCAGAATACTTTCCATAAGGTGCTCTCAAGAACAGGCTTAAATGTTGTGTATTCACTCGGGTTTAATCCTGCGATGAAGGTCTCTATGGGTATTGCGCTTCCTCTTTTTGCCGAAAGCGAAGGAGAACTTGTTGATATAGAATTATATGACAAATTTGAGCCGGAAGAGTTTAAAAATATAATTAATTCTAAACTCCCTGAAGGGGCAAGAATCATTGAAATAAAGAGTATTGAAAGAAACGCTCCGGCTGTTGATATTACAGCGTTTTGGGCAGAATATAAAATTACTCCGTATTCTAAATCAAGTAAGAATTCTCTTTACAATTTTGAAAAATTCAGGTATGATGTAGAAAAAGTTTTATCTTCGCCTGAGATTTTAATCACGAAGAAAAACAAAAAAGGTTTAGAAAAAACAACAGATATTAAAAGATCTATCGGGTCGCATAGATTTGAAGAAGAAAGTCTGTTCATATATCTTAAAACCGGTCACGGTTCCGAAATCCCCGCGTTGAGGGCTGACAGCTTAATGGAGCTTGTTAATAAAGATCAAATATTTGATATAACAAGAATTCGGTTCCTTGACGAAAAATTGAGAGAATTATAGTTTAGTAAAGGATTTAAGACAAATGAAAGAAACAACTTTAGCTAACAAAATTGTCATAGCTGAGCGTGATAATATTGCTGCGGTTATGGAAAACGGAAAAGTTTCAGAATTTTTTGTACACAGAGGCGAAATAATTTTAGGTGATGTTTATCTTGCACAAGTAGAAAATATTCTTCCGAGTATTGAAGCTGCCTTCGTTAACGTAGGTTCAGACAAAATGGGATTCCTCCACGCGCAGGATGTTACCGGAAAGGGCGCCCTGCAGGATAAACTAAAACCGAAACAAAAAATTGTTGTACAGGTTGTCAAAGAACCAACAGGACACAAAGGTCCCCGCGTTACAACTGAAATATCTCTTCCTGGAAGATTTTTGGTTCTTATGCCAAATGAAACTGGAATCAACGTAAGTAAAAAAATTACCTCCGCAAAAGAAAGAGCAAGACTTAAATCAGTAGTTAACCTCTTAAAGCCTGTAGGAGTTGGTATTATTGTAAGAACAGAGGCTGAAGGTCAGACAGAAGCAGATATTCAGGAAGATTTAGAAATCCTTCTTGAAAAATGGAATAATATTGTAACTTCCGCTGAAAGCCTGACTCCGCCAAGCCTTCTTTACAGAGATCAGGATTTGTTATACAGGGTTATCCGCGAAGCCTGTAACGAAGAAACTCAGGAAATCATAGTAGATACAGCTTTTGCAATGAACAGAGTCCAGAATATTCTCCAGAACTGGCACATGAATAAGAATATCAATGTAACGCTTTACAAAGGTTCGGAGCCTCTTCTTGTTGCAATGGATATTCATAAAGAAATTAAAGCAGCTCTCCAGATGAAAGTTAATCTTCCGTCAGGCGGATATTTATTCATTCAGACAACAGAAGCTTTAACCGTTATCGACGTTAACAGCGGCAAATTTACAAACTCTGCAACGCAGGACGAAACAATACTTAAAACTAATATTGAAGCTGTACACGAGATTGCAAGACAGCTGAGATTAAGAAATATCGGCGGTATGATTATTATCGACTTTATTGATATGACTTCCCGTGTAGATAAGCTTACTATGATGGAAGAGCTTGAAATGGCTATGGAACAGGATAAAGCTAAGCCTCAAGTAGGTCAATTATCAGATTTAGGTCTTGTTGAAATGACCCGACACCGTCAAGGACAGGCAATCAGCGAAATTTTTGCTAAAAGATGCCCTCATTGTCAGGGGAACGGATATATTATGGAAGATATCAAATTTGCTTCTGCTACATCCGAAGGTGAATACAGAGCAAAAGCCGCTAAGCTTAAACTTCCTGTAAGCAACAGAAAAAATAACAAATTTAATAATAACAAGTTTAATAACCAGAATAAACCTGAAGAAACAACAACTGCTCAGGAAATTCCGGTTCAGGAAGAAAAACTTGAGCAAACAACAAACCCTTCTGTAGAAGCTCAGGAGGCAGTAAACGAAATTAAGCAGGAAAAAGAAACCAGAAAGAGAAATTCAAGAAGATCTAAGTTTGACAAGAAAAAGATTAAAGAAGAAGTTTCCAATCCTGATTTAGCTCAAACGGTCATAACGGAAGGTGCTGAAATCGAGCCGGTAATTCCTGATACGGCTGTTGAAGTCAAAGAAGAACCGGCACCGGAAGCCAATGTTGAAGAACAGGCAGAAGAAAAACCGAAGAAAACACGTTCAAGAAGACCTAACAGAAATACACAAAAGAAATCAAGAACAGCGAAAAAGAGTGCGGCTAAAAATGCAGAAGAATAGAATTTTTTCAATAATACTGGCAATATGTTTAACAATGCCCGTCAGTGTAATGGCAGAGGATATTTACTCAAATATCCTCAATCAGCCGCCTGCTGCGGAAGTCCCTGCAGAACAGCCTGCACCTGCCGGCGAAGAGTCGGCTGCACCTCTTGATGAGGCGGTATCTCAAGAACAGCAGGCTCCTGCAGAGCAGACATTCAAACAGCCTGTGAGCAAAAGAAAAATAGCAAAGAAATTTCTTGCTGCAATGGCAGGAGTTCTGATTTCATCCTTTTTGATATTCTTTATTCTGACTGTTTACAACAAAATCAGAGAAAGTATACTTAATCAGGTTAAAACTCCGGAAGGAAAAACTTCGCTTGAAACTCCTGACGATTTGGAAGGTGCGGTTAAGACTTTTCTTGATAAGACAGAATGGAATAATAAATTATAGGAAAGCTTTTCGATGGCTCGTGAATTTCAGTTTTATATTGTACCGACTCCGATAGGAAATATCCAAGATATTACCTACAGAGCTGTAGAAATTCTTAAGTCTGTCGATTTAATAGCCTGCGAAGATACAAGAGTTACCCAGAAGCTTTTGTATCACTATGATATCCGGACAAAATGCGTTTCTTATCACAAATATAACGAACGAGAGAGGGTAGAGTTTTTCCTCAATGAATTAAATTCCGGAAAAAACATTGCACTCGTTTCTGATGCCGGAACTCCCATGATTTGTGATCCTGGTGAAGTTATAATTAAGGAACTTATTAAAAATAATATAACTTTTACGGCGCTTCCGGGGGCTTCTGCGGTTACAACATTTCTTTCACAAATACCTAGAAGCGGTGAAGAGTTTACTTTTATTGGTTTTATCCCGAGAGTTGAAAAACAGATTAAAGAACTTGCGGTTAAATACGGCAGCAGTAATATGGTATTTTATGATTCACCTGAAAGAATACTTAAAACGCTGGAAACTATTAAATCCGTGAGACCAAAGGCGGAAGTATCTCTGGGAAGGGAGTTGTCAAAACTCTTTGAGGAAGTTAAAACCGGCACGATATCTGAAATTATTGAATATTTTAAAGACGGTATCAAGGGCGAAATAGTTTGTATGATCTATGCTGAGGCTGCTGCTTGTGACTTGCAAATAGAGAGCAAAATAAAAGATTTAAAGTCTAAGGGGTTTAAGGATAAAGAGATATCGATTATTTTATCAACCTTGTACGGACTGAATAAGAACGAGATTTATAAGAAAAGTTTAGATTTGTAAATCTTTGTAAATATTCTTGCAAAAATCCTAAAGTTTTCAAAAATTATGCCGATAAGTATATTACGGATGATACATTTACCAGAAAGGATTAAGCAGGATATGTTAAAAAAGATTGCTAACCCCACAAATAATACTTTCAGTGGTGTTGAATTTATATTAAGAGGAGCCAAAAAACGAAGAGCCATGGCTATTTCT
Source organism: Candidatus Gastranaerophilales bacterium (assembly GCA_944323615.1). Lineage (GTDB taxonomy): Bacteria > Cyanobacteriota > Vampirovibrionia > Gastranaerophilales > Gastranaerophilaceae > CAG-196. Next base: position 10,491 of record CALUTG010000041.1, on the reverse strand, counting down.
AATGCAGTTACGGTAAATACTGAAGCCGGAATTGAAGTAAAACTGCAAGCTGTGAAGTAATGGGGACTGACGATTAAGTAAGATGGTTGAGAGTATGAACGGCGGCTGATTTTGGAACAAAATCAGCCGCCGTCATTTATTAATTCTTTCCTACAATGTTAACAAGCGGAGAAGATGCGCTTGCGTATGCTTTAACAGGGATGCGTCCCGCTTCGTATGCAGCGCGTCCTGCTTGAACTCCGAGCTTAAAGGCTTCTGCCATTTTAATAGGGTCTTCTGCAAGAGCGATAGCTGTGTTAACAAGACAAAAGTCTGCACCTTGCTCCATTACAAGAGAGGCTTCTGACGGAACACCGAGACCTGCATCGACAACTACGGGAACCTGAGCTTGCTCAATAATAATCTTTATGTTTTCAAGAGTTTTTACGCCTTGCCCTGTACCGATAGGGGAAGCAAGAGGCATAACTGTTGCGCAGCCGATTTCTTCAAGTCTTTTTGCAAGGACAGGGTCCGGATTTATGTAAGGCAGTACGACGAAACCTTCGTCTATAAGGATTTTGGCTGCTTCAAGAGTCGCTATAGGATCCGGCATGAGGTATTTAGGATCAGGGATTACTTCCAGTTTAACCCAGTTGTTTATACCCATTGCGCGTGAGAGCCGTGCTACACGGAGGGCTTCTTCAACAGTGGCGCAGCCGGCTGTATTTGGCAGAATCCAGTATTTTGAAGTGTCTATGTGTTCAAGAATGTTTTCGTGCCCGGGGGCTTTCATGTCAACCCTTCGGATTGCTACTGTTATAATATCGGCACCGGAAGCTTTGAGAGCCTGTTCCATAACTTCGTAGGAAGTATATTTACCTGAGCCGATCATTAATCTTGATGAAAATTCTTTGTCTGCAATTTTAATACCCATAATTTGAGCCCTCCTTGATAAGAAGATTATACCTCTAAAAAAACACTTTTAAAAATAATGTGTTTATGATATTATTGAACTACCGTCTGGAGACGTGGCCGAGTAGGCTGAAGGCGGCACCCTGCTAAGGTGTTATATGGGGCAACCTGTATCGTGGGTTCGAATCCCACCGTCTCCGAATAAAATCGGGCTGACCTTGATCAGACCCGATTTTATTTTGCTTGATGAGGATGAGAAACCTCTTTCAAGTGGTTTGCGCGAGGGAGCAGAGGCTGGAGTATTTTGTTATGTGTTAAAAATACATAACAAAATACGGAATTGCCGTTTATCGCGACCGAGCAAGAGCGAATCCCACCGTCTCCGGATTTTTTTTTGTTTAAAATTGGTGCTATTGGATTAGAACCCCAATGCGAAGCATTTTATGGTTCGAGCGGGAGCGAGCTGAGGGCGTAGGAACTTTCTTTGGAGGAAGTGAATCTTCTGAAAAGAAAGTCCGCAGACCCGTTAAACGCATTTAGGTAAAGTGTTTTTTGTGTTTAAGATCATGTTATGTTAAAATTTATTTATGAAAAAGGTAATATGTTTTCTATTATTAGCAGGAATACTGAACCTCTGCTTTGGGTATGTTTCAGCTCAAACGTCAGAATTTAATCTTAAAAAAAAGCAGGAAGTGCTGATTAATTATCGGTTACCCCAATCTTCAGCACATACTCTTCCTGATTTCGCCATTTTGGCAAAAGAATTTAAGTTTAAAAATAATTCCAATGCCACTATAAAGCTAATTCCGCAAAATTTATATGATGAAGAATTGCTTCAGGAATATTTAAAAAGTAATAATATAAAATATTCTGATTTTATTTACAAATTTGACAGTGATGATGCATATTTAGTAATCTTTGCTTCCCTTCTTTGTCCACCTATGCTCATTGTTTTACCTGTTTATTTCCTTGCGGAGGGCACAACCTGTGTTGTATCACGTGTAATTGCCGGTCCCAGATATTTCTATAAAAAACATAAACATAAAAAAGACTTTTTAAAATATACCAAAAGTGTAACTGATATAGAAATAAAACCTAAAAAAACAATAAGATTCTATACAATTCAACAATACAAACAAATTGCACCTGCTGTTGAATTTGAAGTAGTTGATATCAATACCGGAAATACGTATAAAATCTATGAGCCTCAAGAGGGTGTAAAACGCAAAAAAATAACAAAAAAAATTCTTAAATTAATTGATTAAAAACCTGCCCAATATAAAACTGCTATGAAATATCAAATTGTAAACTCCTTCAAAATGTGTTATTATAAACATATAAATTTTAAAGTTTTCTGCAAATAAATAAGGTTAATTAACACACACGTAAAGGAGGTGTTCATGAAAGGTTTTGCTATGCTGACAATAGGTCAGACAGGGTGGATTACAAAAGATGTGCCAAAATGCGGTCCAAATGATGCTATTTGTAAACCGCTTGCGCTTGCGCCTTGTACATCTGATGTACATACTGTCTGGGCGGGTGCAATCGGAGACAGGCATAATATGATTTTGGGACACGAAGCTGTCGGTGAAGTTGTAGAAGTAGGAAGTCTTGTCAAGGACTTTAAACCGGGCGATAAGGTTCTTGTATCTGCTATTACTCCTGATTGGAATTCTCTGGAAGCTCAAGAAGGATATTCAATGCATTCGGGCGGAATGCTTTCCGGATGGAAGTTTTCTAACTTCAAAGACGGAGTTTTTGCAGAATATTTCCATGTTAATGATGCTGACGGAAACCTTGCGCACCTGCCGGAAGGAATAAGTCTTGAGGCAGCTTGTATGATTAGTGATATGGTTCCTACAGGATTCCATGGGGTTGAACTTGCAGATGTTCAATTCGGTGATAATGTTGTGGTAATCGGGATAGGACCTGTCGGCTTAATGTCTGTTGCTGCTGCTGCAATCAGAGGTGCTGCTAATATTTATGCGGTAGGTTCAAGAAAAAACTGTGCAGATCTTGCAAGAGAATTTGGTGCCACTGATATTATCAACTATCGTGAAGGCGATATTGTAGAACAAATTATGGACAAAACTCACGGAAAAGGTGTTGACCGCATTATTGTAGCAGGCGGAGATAACGATACCTTCGATCAGGCAATAAGAATGCTTAAACCGGGAGGAAAGATCGGCAACGTAAACTATCTGGGAGAAGGTGATTTTATTAAAATTCCGCGTGTTGAATGGGGCTGCGGAATGGGACATAAGCAAATTGCAGGCGGGTTAATGCCTGGCGGAAGGCTGCGTTCAGAAAAACTTGCAAGACTTGTTTTAGCCCATAGAATCCACCCTGAAAAACTGATTACTCACACTTTCCATGGTTTAGAAAACGTAGAACCGGCTCTTATGCTTATGAAAGATAAACCAAGAGATTTAATTAAACCTATTGTTTTAATTTAATTAAATTTTTAATGAGGGGCGGAAGCAAAGCTTCCGCCCCTTATTTTGGTAATAAATTATCAATCCAATTTCCGCTTAAAAGTCCATCCGGCAAGACTTAATGTAACAGCTGCTATTAATATAAGCGGTATCCAATTTGTTATAACATCTTCTAAACCCATCCCTTTCAAAAATATGCCGCGTGTAAGCACCATAAAAAATCTTATGGGGTTAAGAAGGGTAAGGTATTGTAAAAATACCGGCATATCTTCAATAGGAGAAATAAATCCGGATAATAAAATTGCCGGCATCTGAAAAGTTATTACCCCCAGAATCGCCTGCTGCTGGGTTTTACAAATAGAAGATATAAACAATCCCACCCCGACTATTGATAAAAGTGAAATAAAAATCGAAACCAGAAATAATATAACTGATCCTGCAAAAGGAACTTTAAAAAATATTACTACTATTAATGTCATTATACAGGTAAGAATCATAGCAATAATAAGAGGAGGAACAGTTTTCCCCGCCAGTATTTCAAACGAAGATAAGGGGCTTACTACAAGCTGGTCAAAAGTTCCCATTTCCCGTTCTCTGGCAACGGAAAGAGCCGTCAAAAGCAGAGTTATAACAAGTGCCAGCATTGCAACAATAACTGTTAAAATATACCAGCGGTATTCAAGGTTCGGATTATACCAATTTCTAACCACCGCATTAATAGAGGCTCCTTTATGAGCAGAGATTTCATTATTATATCCGTTAATAATCTGAGAAGCATAACCTCCGGCGATGGAAGCAGAGTTTGTTTGTCTTCCGTCCACTACAATAAGGACTTCTGTCGGGCTTTGTGCTTTTATTTTAGATGAAAAATCCGTATTTATATATAATCCTATCTGAACTTTTTGGGTATCAATTTTTGATTTAAAATCTTTTTCATCTTTTGCGTAATAAAACTTCCTAAACCGAGGAGAGTGTTCAAATCTTGATAAGAGTTCTCTTGACTCTTGAGAATTATCTCTGTCAATTACCACCGTATCAATATTTTTAACCTCCATTGTTATAGCATTTGCAAAAACAAGGAGCTGAAGCAAAGGAAGCGCAATAATTATACCTCTGCTTTTAGGGTCCTTCCAGATAGTAATAAATTCTTTTTTTATTAATGCAAATATTCTTCTTAAACTATCTCTTATCATTTTGTAAGCCTCATATCAGTTTTCTTATAGACAAGACCAAACAAAATCAACCCTAGAACTGTCAGGAATACGGAATTTAACAAGACTATTTCCCAGATAGTTCCTGCCATAAACTCGCTTTCAATAAATGTTATGTAGTATCTGGGAGGAAGTATTCTTGTCAGGTGCTGGAAAAATAACGGCATTGAATTTATCGGAAACATTAAGCCTGAAAGCAAAAGTGCCGGCAGGAATGCTATACCTAAAGATACCTGGCTTGCAAGGAACTGGTTTTTTAATACAGATGATATTAAAAGGCCGATACCTAAAGATGTAAACAAAAACAAACCGCTCACCCCGAAAAGTACAAGCAGATTTCCGCGGAAAGGTATTTGAAACACTACTGTACACATAAACACATTAAACATCATGGAAAGCATTCCAAGAGTAAAATAAGGGATGTATTTACTCAAAACAATATCAATTTTTCTTACTCTTGTTGTTAAAAGGGATTCCATAGTTCCACGTTCCCATTCCCTTGCAACTACAAGAGCCGTAAGAAGAATCCCGATAAGAGTCATTGTAATTGCGATAGAACCCGGAAGTATAAAGTAATGGCTGTCCAAATCCTGATTATACCAGACTCTCATCTGAGGATTAACAATCGTTTTCGAAGCATAAGGAGCGTGCTTACTCGTAAACAGCCATTTGTTTGCAATTTGTGAAGCATAGTTTTGGACATAATTTGCCGTATTAACTTCAGAACCGTCAGTAATAATCAGCAAATCCCCGGTTTGTTTTCTGGAAAGTTTAGAAGAAAAGTCATTAGGAATAATAACCCCGCCTTTGAGTTTTGAGCGGACAATATCTTCACTTAAAGAAGATTCGTTATCATAAACTTTTGATCTTACATATTTACTGTGGCCAAAAGATTTTACAAGGGTTTGAACCTCAACTGAAGGATCATCATTTTTAATTCCGACAGTTACTTTAACGGTATCAAGGTTAATCCCGTACATATAGATTAAAATTGAGATAAGCGGAAGTATAAAAGCTATTATTATACTGCTCGGGTCTCTTATTATTTGTAAAAACTCTTTTTTTATTAATGCTTTCAGAATCTTCATTTAGTATCAACTCCCGCTCCCATAATAAGATTAATAAAAGCATCTTCCATATTATCGGTATCAGCTTTTTTCTTTAACTCATCCGGAGTCCCTACCGCAATAGCTTCACCCTTATAAAACAAACTTATTCTGTCACAGTATTCCGCTTCGTCCATAAAATGGGTTGTAACCAGAATAGTTACCCCTCTTTTTGCAAGCGCGGTTATATGATTCCAAAACTCTTTTCTTGCAATAATATCAACACCGGAAGTCGGTTCATCCAGAAAAAGTATCGGCGGATTATGTATAAGAGCACATGCAAGCGATAAACGCTGTTTAAAACCGAGCGGCAAGTCTTCGGATTTCTGGTCTTCAATTCCCTTGAATCCAAATATATCAATAATTTCATCTACACGTTTTTTCCTGTCAACAAATTTAATCCCATAAGCAGATGCAAAAAATTCAAGATTCTGCCTCAAAGTCAAACTTCCGTATAGAGAAAATTTCTGAGCCATATACCCTAAATTAGAACGAGCCTTCCCGGGATTTTCCAAAATATCTATCCCCATAATCTTAGCCGTTCCTCCGGTTGGTTTAGCAAGTCCGCACATCATTTTAAAAGAAGTGGATTTTCCGGCTCCATTAGGTCCGAGCAACCCGAAGATTTCCCCTCTGTTTATACAAAAAGAGTTGTTTTTAACAGCATAAAAATTACCATATTTTTTCTCCAATTTTTCTGCCAAAACAGTACACTCTTCTATAACTTCAATTGGCTGATAATTTTTAGCTATTAAAGATTCTTCTCTTTTATATCCGCCCATTAACTCAATAACTCTTGATTCAAATTCTTTTTTGTCAGCCGCAAGTTCGTCCGGCCTCCCATTATAAATAACTTTACCCTTATCAAGAATAACCGCCATATCAAAGCTTTCCGCCTCATCAAGATAAGCAGTTGACCACAGAACAGATGTATCAGGGGTGATAAGTTCTCTTACCATTTTCATTAAATCCCGCCTAGAAATAGGATCTACCCCGACAGAAGGCTCATCAAGCACAAGAAATTCCGGGGTACCGAGAAGACTGCATCCAAGCCCGAGTTTTTGCTTCATCCCGCCTGACAAAGCTCCTGCCAGTCTATCTTGAAACGGCTCCAGATTCGTCATCGCAAGCACCTTATCAAAATCATAAGGAACCCCTTTCAAATCCGCATAAAGCCTCAGGTTTTCAATAACTGTCAAATCCTCATAGAGACCAAACTTTTGCGGCATATATCCTATTTTAAGAGAAAGTTCATCTCTCCGGGTAAAAGGATCTAACCCCAGAGTCAAGACAGAACCGCTGTCCGGCAGAAGTAAACCGGTTATCAGCCGTATAAGAGTCGTCTTTCCGGAACCGTCAGCCCCTATTAGCCCGGTTATTTTACCTTTTTCTATTCCAAGAGAAAGATTATCAATAGCAGCCAATGAACCAAAAGTCTTAGTAAGGTTTTTAATTTCTGCCGTTAGCATCAGCACCGTCACCTTTGAGGTTAATTTTAATTGTAGTAGGCATACCTTGCCTTAAGTATTCATCAATATTATCAATATACACCCTGATTCTGTATACAAGACTTGTTCTTAAATCTGTTGATTCTACAGTCTTAGGAGTAAATTCCGCTACCGGAGATATATATCCCACATACCCGTCATATTCGCGTTTTTTACCGGTTTTAGGATCAACTGTATCTGTGTAAACCTTTACCCCCATTCCGTACTTAATATTTCCAAGATCCGTTTCATTTACATATGCTCTTATCCATACAGGTTTTGTTTTGGAAATAGTATAAACAATCTGTCCCTTGCTTACATTTGCTCCCGGTTCTTGAACCCTTACCATTACAATCCCTTCATCAGGAGCGTAGATTTTTGTGTAATCAAACTGGTTTTTAGCAAAATCCCGCTGAGCAAGAGCAGCCTTGTAATCAGCTTCGGTTTTATTTTTGGTATTTAAAAGCGTTTCACATTCCTGCTGTGAAACAGTATTATCAAGACATAAAGGTTTTTGTCTTTCGTATATAGAAGAAGCATCTGCACTCAAAGCTTGCGCCCTCAAGACTTCCGCCTCTGCCTTTTCAAGATTGGACTTGTAATCTCTGTTATCCAAAAGCGCAATTAACTCACCTTTTTTTACACCATCTCCTTCTTCTTTCAGCATTTTTTCAATCTGGCCTGATACCTGAAAGCTTAAATCTACCTGACGGATTTCAATATTTCCGTAAAGGGTTAAAATGTCGGGATTTTTTCTGTTTTTAAAGAATAAAAATACCGCTGTTAATAATATCAGAATTATTAAAACAATTATTATGATTGATTTTTTCTTCATATTCTTCCTCCGCTTGCTTTATAAAGCGTAAAATAATCGACAAGTCTACGTGTTTTTGCCTGAGCGCTTTTTTGTTCTTTATCAACAAACCTTGTATTTTCTCTTAAAAAATCGGGAGCAGAAATAGTTCCTCTTGAATGTTTTTTCAAGTTATCGTAAAAAATCAAGGCTTCTGCTTTTTCAATTTCTTTTGTATTCCTATCTATCTCTGTATCTTGTTTAATTATGCAAAGTGCGGTATTCACTTCTTTTACAGCTTCAAGAGAGATTTGCCTGTAATCTTCAAACAACTCTTCATACTTTGCTTTTTGTAATTTCAAATTAGCAACTTTCATCCCGCCTTTAAAAATATCCTGACTGGCTCCTGCAAGAATCGCAGCAATAGAAGCATCCCAGGAGAAAAATGTTCCCGGCGCTATTGTATTAAATATCCATAAGCCTGTAATATTAAACCTTGGAAGGAATTCTTTTCTTGCAACCCTTACATCAATCTTTGCTTTTTCCAGATTCTTCTCCGCCTTCATTACGTCCGGACGGGAAAAGATTATATCAGAATCAACCGAAGAAGGAATTTCTCCCGAATATTCAAATCTTTCCAACTCTCCGCGTTTAAGCTCAGATATACACTCGGAAGACATCCCGCACAAAACTGCAAGCTGCATCAAAAGAGTATCTCTTTCTTTCCTTAACTCCAAAAGCGAATTTTTAGCACTATTGAGGCGCTGCTCTTCCATTTTTAGAACTTCATTATTAATCACACCTCTTTCAAGTTTTCTTGCTTCGGATTTATAAATCTCTTCAAAAGATTCAAGAGCGTATTCTTGTTTTTTTATCAAATAATCGTACTGCAGAATATTTGTATAAACACTCGCAATATCACTTAAAAGAGAAATGTATACAGATTTTTCTTCAAACTTTGCCGCTTCGTATGCTTTTTTTGCGCTTCTTGTTTTATCTCTGTTTTTTAAAAGAAAATCAGCCTCATAATTCACCATAAACGGGAGAACAAAAGCATTCTGCTCAAGCTCAAAATTATCAAGCTGAGGAACGTGTATTCCCAAGTAATTAGCATTTACTCCCAGGTGAGGAAGTTCTTGCCCGAGCAAATATTTAGCCTGCTGCCTGTACTGTTCAACTCTATAACCTGCAATTTTAAGATTATGATTATTTTCAAGCGCAGTATTAATGTAATACATAAGACAATCATCATTAAATTTCTGAAAAAATTCCAGATTAAGCTCAGCCCTGTCAAGCGCAAGAACACTCTGGCAGGAAAAAATTATCATAAAAAATATAACGAGTTTTTTAAGCAATTCCTGCCTCCTTAAACAGACTTTCGACATAAAGTTTTACATTCTTTTTTATAATTTTAATATCTTCCTGAATAAAATCATCCTGCCCGAGCAGTCTAAGTGAAAATCCGGATAATATTCTCGGAGAATTTATCTGAGAGAGAATAAAAAGAGTTTTAAATATAATTTCTCTTTCACAATAAGTCTCACTAAACAGAGATGCAACCAATTTCCTCAGGTACTTTAAAACAGGAGATCTTTCAATTGCATTTCCGTTTTGCTGCTCTTTTAAAAGAATAGTTATTAAATCTTTTGATATGTTTGAATAGAAAAAATCTACGACTTTATCAAGAATTTTCAGCAGGAGTTTTTTTCTTTCCTCAAGCGGATATTCTTCCGGTGCTTTGTCTAAATCCAGAAATGTTTTTGCAAAACCGGTTTGTTTTTCTATCAAATCATCAATAATACCTTGGTAAAGCTCTTTTTTGCCGCCGAAATAATAAGATATCATACAAACATTAACACCGGCATCTTTACAGATATCTCTTATACTCGTTCCGTCAAACCCGTTTGTTGCAAATAGCTTTATTGCGCTATTCAGAATCTTTTCTTTTGAATTATTTTCTTTAATATTTTTCATATATAAATTATAAAACAAACGTTTGATTTATTCAAAGGGATAAAAAATTGTTCATTTAAGTAAAGGATAAACGAACCGTTAAAACTCCTGTTTAATAGAATCTTTTACATTTGAAAGAGGTCCGTTATCAGGATTTCTCAGAATTTTATAATAGTTTTTTGCATAAACTATCGGGAACTTTGGCAGCCAGCCGATTTTCATAAATATAGAAATAGCTTCCGCACCTTGAGACAGCATAAGTTCGTCAATTGTTGCTTCGTAAGCCGGTGATATTGATGAAAAGACCTTAAGAGTATAATCTGTAGCAGTTACAAGAGAATACTTGGAAGCCGCACCCGGACTGGTTACCAGTTTTGTAATTTTAAAAGATTTATCCTCTTTTAAATTTTTTATGTCATCCGGCAGTGTAAGAGTTTCCGCTGAAACCTGCTCAAGTTCATACCATTCGCCGTTGTATTTAGCTCTCATTATATTAGGTTTCGGCATATAAATATCATCACAGACATAATCAATAAGGATTTTTCCGTCTTTATCTCTTACTCCGTATTTATAATCTTTTGAAACTAAGAACATTCCGCCAAATAGAAGATCAAT
>CALUTG010000040.1 GCA_944323615.1 Candidatus Gastranaerophilales bacterium | reverse complement strand
TTCAAGTTTCGATTACAAGTCGTGCTTGATATGCGGGAAAATGAACTGGAACAACGCCAGATGGAAGCCGCAAAGATTCTTGCTGCACTAAGGCAGCAGGAAGCTAAACTCAATGATATTCTCAACTCTCAAACCCTTAACAGTAAGGAAATGGATGCTTTATTTGGTGCAGAATCGCTTGATGTTCAACAAATAGAAGCCCACAGGGACTACGGACTCAAACTTGCAACTGATATTAAAAATCAGGAGAGGGTTATAGCTAATACCAAAATGATACTTGAAAAAAAACAGGAAGAAGTCAGAGAAGCTCACAAAAAAGCGGAAATCTTAAGAAAACTGAAAGGAAAACAGGAAGAAGAGTACTATAAAGAGTTTCTAAAACTTGAAGTAAAAGAAATTGATGATATAACATCAGCCAGGTTTAATGTAGGATGATAAGTTCAATAATCGATACCTTAAATAATTTACAAAATATAAACACTCCTGCTGCGGGTAAAACTTACTCTGCCGGCGGGGAAAATACCTCTGTCTCGTATATGGACAATAAACATAGTAGTAGTTTTATAAAAGATGGTTTCGAAAAGGTTTATGAACAGAAAACCGGAGGGCTGAAAGATTCTCAAACGGAAAGTAAAACCCAGACACTGGGGGATGTAAAAGAGTCTTTTCAAAAAATCGGCGGAGCTGTTTCTGAAGAGGTTCAATCCTTTAAAGACCTTCTTTCCAAGTCGATTGATGAATCAAATGCTGAATCTTCTCTGGATCTGACATTGGCGCGTGATATTAATGAAATAATTTCCGAGCTTAAAGAGGCTGCAGGGATTACAAATGATAAAGAAGAAAATTCGGAAGATACGGACTTTTCTGCTGAAGCTGATTCTGAAACCGCAGAAGGTGAAGATACGGAAATGGATGTAAAAGATTTGGAAGCATTGCTCCCTGCCGGTGCAGAGCAGATCAACTATTCACAATCAAAAATTCAGCCGGAAGACAGCGAAGAATCTTCTGACTTGCAGAGTGTTACTTCTGTTGATGAAAATGACTCTGTGTTGAATGAGTCTGAATCCAATACTTCTGACTCATCATCGACTCTTGATATTTTTGAAATGGAAACAGATGTAAATAATACCGAAGCAAGTAAGTCACAATCCGCAGAAACTGATTTTGAAAGTGTTTTAGAAGAAGATGCTTTGAGAGAACTTAATGTAGAATCTGTTGAAGCAGAAACAGATACATCACCAGATGATGGAAGTTCTTTAATGGATAATCAGTCTCCTCAGGAACAGGCTGTTAAAGCAATGCTTCACTCTGACGGAGAGACATTTGAATTGAATACGGTTAAAACAAATCAGTTAGGGCAGTCAAATCAGCAGGTTCAAGCTAAAACCGCAGATATTACGCCAAGCAAGATAATTGAACAAATAACAAAACAGATGGAAGGTTTATTTAATAATTCAAGAGTAAATATTGTTCTTAATCCGGAATCATTAGGCAGGGTTAATATTCAGCTTTTAAATTCTTCAGACGGCTTATCTGCACACTTCACTGTTGCAAGTAACGAGGTCAGGGATCTTTTGATGAAAGGTCTTGACGGGCTTAAGGATACACTTGCTTCTCATGGCGTAAGCGTAGATAACGTTTCCGTAAAAGTCAATGATACACAAAAAGAAGCTGACACATCTGACTGGACGGAACAAGAAGGTTCAAGGGGCGGAAATAAAGAGCAGAGCCAGCCTGATAGAGAGGAAAAAGAACAAGGACTTTTTGAAAAAACAATGGCTCAAACTAATGATAATTTTGAGAATGGTAAGGTATAGAGGGGAGGCTTTATGTCTTTAGCAAGTAATGAAATAGTAAGTATGCAAAATCAAAGTGCATATAATCAAGCAGATAGTAAGCTGAATGGAACAACGCAGACAACATCTACTGACGATAGTAATATGTTTTTAACGCTTATGCTTCAGCAGCTTCAAAATCAGGATCCGACTCAACCTACTGACAATACGGAATGGTTAGCCCAATTGGCACAATATTCAACACTTGAACAGATGACCCAGATGAATCAGGGCTTAGAAGACTGTATGAGTTATTTATCTGCATTGTATTCTGATTTGGCAGCAAATGCTGAGATTACACAGACACTTTCTCTCATAGGTAAAGAAGTTACAATTAAATATACTGATCCAGAAACAGAAGAAGAGAAAGAAGTTACCGGAGTCGTTACCGAGGCAAGTTTTGAGGATGGAAGCGGTAAAGTCAAAGTGGGTGATGAATATTACTCAATCGCCAATATTGTTTCAATCCGCGGGCAGGATGATGCTTCTGGAGAGGCTGAAATCCCAGACTTTACGGTTACATCTAATTCTAATAATGCAAAAAGTAAAGCTGAAAATTTTAAACAAAAAGTTGGTGAATATGTAGATAAGTTAGTTAGTTAAATAGTAAATAAGAATAAATTAATATAAGCCTAACGGGCAGGAGGAAAAATGACACAGGCACTACACACATCAAGTACCGGTATAAATGCCGGGCAATCTCAAATCAACGTAATTGCTAATAATGTTGCAAATATTAATACAACAGCATTTAAAGCTGCTAATGTTACCTTTGAGACACTTTTTTCAAATACTCTTTCATATGGGAGCGCTGCTACCAGTGATGGCGGTGGTACAAATCCGAAACAGATAGGTCTGGGAACGAAAATTGGTGGTATTACAAGAAATTTTAATACCGGAACCTTTGTTCAAACAGGGCGTGATACTGATTTGATGATTTCGGGTACTGGATTTTTTGTAGTGCAAGATGCAGATGGCAATCAGTATTTTACGCGTGATGGTATTTTTTCTCTTGATAGTGAAGGTAATCTTGTTAATAATTCCGGTATGAAAGTAGTAGGTGCGGAAGGACTTTATTCTAATTCCGGCTCAAGTACAACAGTGAAGGTGCCTAAGAATATTAAAGTAACAGTAGAAGGGTCTCCTGATCTTCAAAATAAAACACTAAATGAATTGAATAATTTAACTAATGCTTTAAAAACAGGTGATTTGGGTGTTAAAATTTTAGGACCTGATGGTACAACTGTAGGTGATCTTGTTCTTACTGTTGATGATTTAAATCAAACTGTGGGCGATATGGTTGCAGCTTTTAATGCTCAAATTGCAGAATACGAAGATGATCATACTGTCGATCTTGATTTTGATGTCTCTATAAATGGTGATGGAACTATTTCATTTAATTCCGGAACAAATACCGTTACATTTAATCAGGATACAACCACAAGCAACTTCTTGTCCGCTTTCGGTATGTCTGATCAAAATACAACTTCGGATGTTCTTAATCAAAGTGTAACAATTCAGGATATGCTTTATAACAATGATAGAGAAGCTACCGGACTGGAAGATGTTACTGTAGATGAAAATGGTATTGTTACAGCTATTTATACTGATGGTTCAAGACTGACAAAGTATGTAGATGAGAATGATTCAATTGAATGGAAATATATAACAAAAGAAGGTGTGGAAATTACAGGCGATGATGTAACTACAACAGGTTCTGTTCTTGCTGATACAAACTTTGTTATAGAACTTGCAACAATGGTTAACCAGGAAGGCTTAGTTTCTATAAATAACAACCTTTGGGAATGGGGGCCGGATGTCGGAGAGGTCTATTACGGTATGGCAGGCGAAATGGCATTCGGTACTATAGAATCAGGCGGTTATGAAGGATCTAACGTTGATATTGCCTTTGAACTTTCAAATATGATCACGGCGCAGCGTATGATTCAGATGAATTCACGAGTGTTCGCAACCGCAAGCAGTGTAATGGAAACACTCGCTTATCTCGGTCAATAATCTTTAATGGCAGCCGTTTTATGACGGCTGCCGTCTTAAAATCCGCCCATGACTTTGGGGCATGCCAATTTTTTAAAAAAACATGCTTTTTTCTTGTCAAGTTCTTAACAAAAGTCATGAAATTTACAAAACTTAACAATTTGGACATGGTCGAAATCCATGTGAATCATGGATTTGAGCATGTCGGCCAAAATCAAAAAAGTTGTTACAAATCACCACTTGTACAGCGCATGAAAACTGATATATAATACAAATGAGGTCGAGGGGATATGTCTCAGACAGGTGAGCATACAGATAATCACAAAACCGCAGAAGGTTTAATTCCTTCAAGTCGCTGGGGCGAAGATGTTTTGATTGATGAAAAGCTCATTAGAGATAATCTGCTTGATGTTCGACAAAGTATCGCACCTTATAAACCAAGAATAATCGCAGTTACAAAGTATTACGGATTGCATGCAATAGTAACCGGATACAAGGCGGGATTAAGGGATTTTGGTGAATCCAGGGTTCTTGAAGCCGTTCAAAAGATTCAAGAATTGCCGGAGGAGGTCAAAAGAAATTCTACGTTCCACTTTATCGGACATTTGCAAACAAATAAGGCTGAAAAAGCAGTTGAGTATTTTGAATATATTCATTCTGTAGATTCCTTAAAGCTTGCTCGTGAAATTTCCAAGTCTGCCTGCCGTTTAAATAAGAGAGTGAAAATATTGTTGCAGGTTAATAATTCCGGGGAAGAGCAAAAATTCGGATACTCTAAGCAGCAGTTAAAGGAAGATTTTTCCGAGATTCTTAAGCTTGATGCAGTTAATGTTTGCGGGCTTATGAATATGGCTCCGATTGATGCTTCGGAAAATGAGCTGGAGATGCTGTTTGCTGATGTAAGAGAGTTTAGAGATGAATTGGAAAAAGAGTTTAACATTTTGCTTCCTGAGCTCTCGATGGGTATGACTAATGATTACCTGTTTGCGGTTCATCAAGGCGCGACGATGATTAGGTTAGGACGAAAGTTATTTACATAAGAATAAAATTGGAGGAATAATGGCACTATCAGAAGGGTTAAAAGGGTTTGTGAATTTTTTCACTAAAAGTTTCAATGACGGAAGCGATGAAGATGCTTTCATGGATTTAGTAGAAAATGACAATGATTACATTACAGACAGAAATCTGGCATTAGATACTATGTATGATACAAGAGTTAAACCTGAACGCTCTTTTGAAAGAGAATCAAAGGTTGTTTCTCATCCGAATAATTATAAAACCGGTGAAGTTACTGTTATTGAACCGCGTTCATTCAGTGAAGCGGCTCAAATCGTTAAAAAATTGATTGATAAGAAAACTGTTATTCTTCACCTTGATTTATTGGATAAAGAACAATCTCAAAGAACTATTGATTTCGTTTGCGGTGCAGCTCACGCACTTAACGGTACCCCTCAAAAAATCAGCGATATGGTATTTATTTTTACCCCTAGCAATGTTTCACTTTCTGTTGAAAACGGCGCTGTTCAAAGCAAATTCGCTGAATCTTTGTGGAATAAACCGCTATAAGAGTTTTTAATAAATAATATATTGATTTGTGATAGTTGGATTTTCAGGGTGCATTTGCACCCTTCTTTTTTACATCTTGTTGAAACACAAATGCGAAATACCCTGCTTGGAGTAGTACTTCAAGTGTTCTTCAAATATAAATGAGCGTTACTTTGTTGTAGTAAACCTGAAATCTTCACTCCAAGATTTAAATCCGCCTGTGAGTTCCATTACGGAAAAATTATTTTTTGCCAGAAGGTAAGCAGATTTAGCTCCGAGATGACAGCAATTATTATAGCAGTAAACCACATGCAGGTCATCTTTTTGAAGTTCATCTAACCTCTCTTTCATCTCTTCATAAGGAATAGAAATAGCCATTGGTATATGTCCGATTTCATAATCAGCTCTGGCTCTAACGTCAATAATTTTGACTTCATTTTCTTCTGATAATTCTTTTAACTCAACAGGTCCAAGAGTAAAAGCAAGTATTTTAGAGAAAAAACACTGAGCTTTTTCAGGGTTGCTTCTTATTTCTTTAATTTCTTCGTTCATATTTTTGCTCCTAAATATTGTACACATACTTATTTGATATAAACAGGCTAATCATAATCATTCCCGCAGTCAGGAAGTTTATGCCGGCAAGCATTCCCACTACCCAGAAGGATGTTCCAGGAAGCCCCATTATTATAATAAAACCTATTAAAAACTGCAGTATTGCTATAAACAAGTTTGTCCACCAGAGATAAAGTGTTTTTCTTGTCTGGACTGCAAATGCGGTTGAAGAGATGCTTTCTAATAGAAAATATACACCGATGACTGCCGTAATCAACAGGAGGTTGAACCTTGGGGCGAAAAACAATAACACTCCCAGTACTGCAAGAACAATCCCCAGAAGCATATTCAGGACAAAATGTCTTGTGTAATTTCTGGTTAAAAATGCATTGATTGCTTTATAGATTCCGTAAACAAAGAATCCAATACAAATCATTATCCCGAAAGTGAGTGAGGTAAGTTTAGGAAGCATGAGCATACCTAAACCCAGAAGGGTTAAAATAATACCTTCTGTGAGTATAAAACTGAGAAATTTTTTTTCTGTCATAGTTTTCTCCTTCTTTTTTTACAGGATAAATATTCAATATTTTTTTTTATTCCTCAAAAGGCTAATTAGTCCTTGCTAATTTCTTAAATTTATTGTAAAGTTATGTTACATTGTGTGATTTTTAATCCGAAAAGAAGAGATGTTTTTAGTACACCCCGAAAAAAACAAAACCGATATTAAACTCTTTGGTGCTGTTCAGATTAGTGATACAGCGTTTTTAGTTTATAAAAATTCGGAAGGTAAAGTTGTGCTAAAGACCGGCAGGGATGAAAAACTTCAGAAAAGAGCCGTGAAAAATATGCTTGCAAAAAATCCTGCCGTAAAAAGACTTCTTAATAAATATAAAATCAAGCCTTCCATTAATACAAAAACGCTTAAAGAACTTGCAGGCGGGCATATGAATGAAACTTGCAATATTGCAAAAGGAGTTTATTCTATACTTGCAGAGAATCTTAATCCTGAAATAGACAGGGCTGTTGTAAAAGAAGCTTCAATGCTTCACGATCTCGGGAAGATTCTTATTCCGTCTAAAATTCTTAATAAGCCGGCTAAGCTTAATTCTAAAGAACGCGAAATTATGAATATACACTCGACTTTAGGTTATGAACTTTTAAAAAGTCAGGGTGTAAAAAAAGAAATTTTAGAACTTATTAAATATCATCATCAGAACCTTAACAAGTCCGGTTATCCTGAGTTTGAAGAAGATTTGCCTCAAAACCTGCCTATTGGGATGCAAATTGTGTCTATTGCAGACAAATACAGCGCTCTAAGAGAAGCAAGGGTTTACAGAAGAAAACTCACAAGAATTGAATCGCTTTTGATTCTCTATAAAGAAGTCAGGGAAGGTAAAATCCACCGCTCTGTCTACGAGGCGCTTGTTAAATACGCATCTCTTTGTGACAGTGATGTTTAAATATTGCCGTATAATCTTTCTTTGTATTATAATTAACTCAAATAGAGAGGTAGGAAGATTATGCAAGTTTCATTAAACTGGTTGAATGAATTAGTGGATATTAAAGATATAGAGGTGGAGCGTATTGCTCACGAGCTTACTATGAGCGGACTTGAAGTTGAAGAAGTTGAAGAAGTAAGACCTAAATTTACTAATATAATTACGGCGAGAATTGAAAAAATAGATAATCATCCTAATTCTGACAGGCTTCACCTTGTAACCGTAAATACAGGCTCAGCTTTAAAAACGGTTGTATGCGGAGCTCAGAATATTGAAGAAGGTCAGATTATTCCGTACGCATCTGTCGGAAGCAAAGTTCTTGACAGAAAAACAGGCGAGCAGTTTGAACTTACTCCGGCTGTTATCAGAGGGGTGGAATCTCAAGGTATGTTATGCTCCGATGATGAACTCGGGGTGGCTGACAGAAACTATCAGGAAGAAGATGGTATTCTGATTCTGAACAGGATTTATCCTAATGTTGGAATCGGTCTTGATGTAGAGAATGTTTTAGGGTTTGAAAAAGATTATATTCTTCATACTGCACCGACAGCAAACAGAGGTGATCAAATGTCTGTTATTGGTATTGCAAGAGAACTTTCCGCCTTGTTTAACAGACCAATGAAGTTTAAATATGCTCAAAGAGAAGCTCAAAAAGCTGATTTTAAAGTGGAAATAAAAGATTTTGATGTATGTAAGTATTATTCCCTCGGGGTTTTAAACAATATTAAGATTAAGCCTTCGCCTGACTGGATGCAAAAACGACTACTTTCTTCGGGTATAAGAGCTATTAATAATGTAGTTGATATTACAAACTATGTTTTATTAGAATACGGAACTCCGCTTCATGCATTTGACAGGGATAAACTTAACGGATATCTTTGTGTAAGACGTGCTGTTGAGGGCGAAACTCTTGTTACATTGGATGAAGTTGAAAGAAAGCTGACTACAGATACTGTAGTAATTGCAACAGAGGATAAACCTGTATGCTTAGGCGGTGTTTTCGGCGGTGCCAATTCGGAAATTGACGAAAATTCTACAAACCTTGCTCTTGAAGCTGCTTACTTCACTCCGGCTTCTAACAGAAAAAGTGCAAGAAGTGTCGGCTACCGTTCGGAAGCTTGTGCAAGATATGAAAGAGGGGTTGATATTGAGGCGGTTAAACCCGGTCTGTTCAGAGCTGTTGAACTTTTGGAAAAATATGCCGATGCGGAATTTGCAGGAATCGCAGAATCCGGTGAAAATAAGCTTGAACCAATCGATATAACTCTTAGATTTGCGCAGATAAAAAGGCTTCTCGGCTGCGAAATTGAACCGGCAAGATGTCTTTCCATTTTAGAAAATTTAGGATTTACTGTTTTAGGTAAAAACGAAGCAGCGGCAAGAATTGAAGTTCCATCTTTCAGAGCTAACGATGTTACAAGAGAATCAGACTTGATAGAAGAAATTGCAAGAATAAACGGTTATGACAAGATTGCGCCAACCCTTCCTAATAAGTCAAACTCTGCGGATATTTCAACTGCGGAAAGAGTTATCGCACAGGTTCGTTCTTTAATGATGGGATGCGGATTAAATGAACTTGCTACATCTTCTTTGATAGGTGAACCTTTATTAAAACAGTTTAACATTTCTTACGATAAAGAACACGCTGTTTATGTTGAAAAACCTGCATCAGAAGATTATACAATGCTTCGGCAAACATTAATGGCAAGTCTTTTGAACTGTGTAAAATACAATTACGATAACGGACAGAAAGATTTCTGGGGTTATGAAATCGGAAGAAGCTATATAAGAGTGGCTGAACCGGACATTAAGAGTGCCGGTGTTAAAGAAACTCAAACTCTTGCCGGTGTAATTACAGGAAATGTTCAAAACTCCTTATGGCAGCCGTCGGGTGAAGTTGATTTTTATACCGTAAAAGGTGTTGTGGATAAAGTTTTGGACGAATTCGGGCTTACAAGAAGGATAAAAGCTGTTCTTCTTGCGGATTCACCGCTTGCAGAATCTCATAAATGCTTCCACCCGTATAAAACAGCTGTTTTGACTCTTCTGGGCAAACAGCCGGTTGTTATAGGATATTACGGTGAAATGCATCCGGAACTTAAGGGTAAATTAAAGATGAATCAAAATGTTTATCTGTTTAAACTTGATTTGGATTTATTAATATCTTGTGTTAATGAAAATGTTCCGAGATACAAAAAGCTTCCTCAATTCCCTGAAGTTCAAAGAGATTTAGCGGTTATTGTACCGAAAACAACTTCCTGGGATGAGTTGGAAAAAGTTGTTAAAAAAGGCGTAGATAACAAGCTCTTTAACGGCTGTGATGTCTTTGATGTGTATGAAGGTGAGCATGTCGGAGAAGGATTCAAGTCTGTTGCGTTCAGAATCAGAATGCAGGATCCTAATTCCACAATGACTGATGAAGCTATTGAATCACAGATGGCAAATGTAAGAGCGGTGCTTAAGAAAAATATGCCCGACCTGTCTTTCAGAGAATAATGTACAAAGCCTCCGGTTTCTGGTAATATCTAATTATGCTTAATAAAACTGTCAGAATAATGGAGTGCTCGAGAGTGTTTGCTTTGCCGATGACAATTTTGTCCTGGCTGGTAATTTTTACGTTCTCGTATCTGGATTCAGGAAACCTCTTTCTGGGGTTGATTTCTCTTGCGGGACTTTGTTTTGCGCATCTCGGTGCAAATGTTCTTGATGATTATTTTGACTATCAATCTTTGATTAAGCAGGTTGGGTTTAATAAATCTGAGTATCTAAAAAATTCGCAGAAAACAAAATGCCGTTATCTTGTGGCAGGTATTATAAAACCGATGGAACTTTTATTGCTGGGCGGGGTGTATTTGCTTCTGGCTCTGGCTATCGGAGTTTTTCTTTATTTTAAATGCGGTGCCGGGGTTGTTTATTTTGCTTTTATCGGAGGAGCTATCGCTTTACTTTATCCGTTTTTATCAAGAATCCGCTTATCGGAAGTTCTTGTTGCGGCAGCATATGGACCGGCGCTATTTGGCGGGGTGTTTTATGTGATGACCGGAACTTATGAAGCCGAAGCTTTTTGGCTTTCGCTTCCTACAATGTTTATGACGGTTGTTCTGCTTTATGCTCATACCGTAATGGATTATAATTATGATAAGTATGAGGGGAAAAAGACTCTTGCCAATACTTTTTCTACAATGGAAAAATCGCTTGTTGTTTTGAAATACCTTTTTATAGCAGCGTATCTTTCACTTCTATTATTGTGTGTTCTTGATATTCTTGACTGGCAGGTATTTATAGTATTTTTAACGATTCCTCTAGCGGTTGACCTGTATAAGTCTTTAAAAGATTTTTCTTCTGCACCGGAATCGGTACCCGCTAAAAAATGGTATCATTTTCCGATGGAATACAGAGAAAAGCTTGAAAAAAGCGGAGACGCATGCTTTATGGTCAGAATTTATCAGGCAAGAAATCTGATGATTTATTTTTCATTATTGTTTGTGATAAGTATTATTTTTTCCATAGGATTGTAGTAAACTGTTTTGGTTTATTAAGTTTATTCTATTTTGTGAATTTCTTTCTCTTTTTTGCGATGAAAAGAGAAAGAAATTCACGCAAAGAAAGAGAAACTCGCACTGTTAGATTTTTCTACCGAAAAATCTCTTGAAAGTGAGCTAAAACGCATTATTATTTTTTGATTTTTAAACACTCAAGTTAAGAATATATAAAGGTCTTAAAATTGTGTGCTAAACTTAAATTATATTAAGATGGCGGTTATTTATAGGAGAGGAAAAATTATGATACCTATTTTAGATTCAAAAAGACAGTACGCAAAAATCGGAAACGAGATTGAAAAAGTTGTATGCGAAGTTCTTCGCTCAGGTTCTTATATTTTAGGACCAAACGTAAAAGCATTGGAAGTTGAGCTTGCAAAATACATCGGATGCAGCTACACAGTATCTCTTAACTCCGGAACAGATGCCCTGCATTTAGCATTAAGAGCTCTTGATATAGGCGCAGGGGACGAAGTTATTACAACAGCATTTACTTTTGTTGCTACAACAGAAGCTATAGGTATTGTAGGGGCTACTCCTGTGTTTGCGGATATTAATCCGGATACATTCAATATTGATCCTTCAAAGATTGAAGAATTAATTACTCCTAAGACTAAGGCTATTATTCCGGTTCACCTTTACGGACAGCCTTGCGATATGGACGCAATTATGGATATCGCTAAACGTCATAATTTATACGTAATAGAAGACTGCTGTCAGGCAATCGGCGCTGAATACAAAGGTAAAAAAGTCGGTACATTCGGTGATATCGGATGCTACAGTTTCTATCCTACCAAGAACCTCGGCGGTATGGGTGACGGCGGCTTGATTACGGTTAACAGTGAAAACCTTAAGAACAGAATTATTGCTCTCAGAAACCACGGCGGTGCTGTAAGATATTATCATGATGAAATTGGTGTAAACTCCCGTCTTGATGAAATTCAGGCAGCTATATTGAGAGTAAAACTGAATTACATTGATGAATGGAATAAACAAAGAAGAGCACATGCAGCAACTTATAACGAGTTATTTGCCGGATGTTCTGATATTCAGACACCGAAAGAATTAGCTGATACTTATTGTGTATACCACCAATATACAGTTAAAATTCCTAACAGAGATAATATTCACAAGATGTTGCAGGAAGCAGGAATTGGTGCAATGCTTTATTATCCAGTACCTTTACACTTACAGAAAGTACATGCACATCTCGGATTCCATAAGGGAATGCTTCCGAATACTGAAAAATGTACAGAAATGGTTATTTCGCTTCCAATGTTCCCTGAACTTACATTGGAAGAGCAAAAAACTGTTGCTTCAATATTAATTGATTGCATTGAGAAATCAAAAGCTCTTGCATAAAAAAATTCAATGAAGGCGGGAGGATTGTTTTAACAATCCTCCCGCCTTCATTTTTATCTTCAACACAATGTCTATTGTGTTGAAGGAGTGTTTTATATCGGGGCTAATGCCGCCCCGTACCCCGCACCATATTTCTTTCTTTTATTGTTTTACAACAGGCGGAGTAGTTTGTTGGTTAAGCCTACAAGCTTAATTTACCCCCGATACAAAAAGAAAGAAATATGGAAAAGAAAGAAAAACAACGCATTGCTGCATTTTTCTACCGAAAAATGCCTAGAACTCCCTCTCCTAAGAGGAGAGGGGTGGGGTGAGGTGTTAACCGCGAGCGTGTGTCCGAAGGATACCATAGCGAGCACAAGAGATTGTGCGCAGCACAACCCCTATGATGCCCGAAGGGCATTGAAAACAATGCGGGTTTCTTTTTTTCTTTTCGTACTTTTCTTTTTTCTTTTCTTCGCAAAAAAGAAAAAAGAAAAGTACAATCAAAATTAAACAAAAAAGATATTTAATATTTAAGTATCTTCTCTTTGTTCCAGACAGGAAAAAGAATATTTACCCCTTCAACACAATAGACATTGTGTTGCAATATTTGTAAAACGGTTCTGTATACAGAACCGTTTTACAAATCGTTACAAATAGTGTATACTAACAAAGTAAACGTATGAAATAAGAGGAAGTTTTGTATGAGCAATATTGTTATTTATTCTACAAAGCCGATGCCGGAATTGGAGGCTCTGCTTGCAGATATTGATGAAGCGGATATAAGAACGGTCGATATTCAACAGATGAAGGATTATGCGATGATTAATCCGTCATTAATGATTGTTGAAAATATAGATCTTGCAAAAGATGCATTAATGACAAATAAATTTCCTTGCCCAATTTTGTTTTTGGGGCCGGTAAGACGTGATGTAACCGTAAGAGCGGAAGGATTTGATTTTATCTCAACTCCTGTTAATAAAGATGAGCTGGTAGTCCGTGTAAACGCTCTTTTAAGGATTAAAGCAATAAAAGATAAGCTTGAGAGAGTTAGTACAACTGACGATTTAACAGGGTTACATAACAGAAAATATTTGCAGGAACGTTTGGAAGAAGAAATTTCACGTTCAAGACGTTACGGAACAAAACTTTCCTGCATATTGTTTGATATAGATTTCTTTAAGGTTGTAAATGATATGTACGGCTATGAATGGGGCGATATTCTTTTGAGAAACATTGCTAATAAATTAGCTGCGATGATAAGAAAAGAAGATATTTTAACTCGTTACGGCGATGAGGAATTCTTACTTGTTCTGCCTAATACTTCTGAAGAAAATGCATTCTTGTTCGGAGAAAGATTCAGACGTGAAGTTGAAAAAATGGAATTTATTCCGGCTGGAGAAGAAGAACCTCATAAGGTTACTATTTCCGGCGGAATTTCTACATATCCTTGTATGCCTGATGTTGAAGAGGATGCAAATACTGTTATCAGATATGCGGAACACGCTCTCTATAACGCTAAGCATAGGGGTAAAAATAAAATTATACAGTTCTCTCAAATGAATCTTGAGATGTAAGAACTTAAAAAGGCCGCTTGAGACAGGCGGTCTTTTTATATTTCATATTTTTTAACAAGTTCTGTTCGATATCGTTTGTATTGGTTATTTAATTCTGTCATATCAATAGCTTTGTTGATGGCATGAATCGCGTTTTCATAGTCGTGAATTTGTTCGTATGAGTAAGCCAGATAAAAATATGCAAAAGGAGTGTTTTCAATTTCAGCCTGGTGCTTAATTGCGTGAACTCTTTTGATATCAACTTTATTTTTTAAGTCTTTGTATAGAGCAAGGTCTTCTTCAGCCCCTTTGGTGTCTCCGAGAGCATTTTTTATTTTACTGCGTTTTTCGTATAGGAAATATGCCCTTTCATCTCCGCTGACTTCATTAATTGCGAGGTTGATATATTTTAGGGCTTCGTTCCTGTCAGAATAATAGTATCTGTCTGATTGTTTCATATACTCTTTCATTTTGTCCGTGCTGACAAGAGAGGAGTCAAAAGAGTAATTAATTGTGAGCGCTTCTCTCGGGCTTTGTTCGGGAAAGTTTCCGAAAGGTTCGGATCTTTTCAGTGCATCTAAGGCGGACTCGTCAAAAATTTCGTTACCGGAGCTTTCAAGAATCTGTGATGAAATTATTCTTCCGCCTCTATCGAGCTTGAAGAGAACGGTTACGTGCCCTTCCTGAATTATATCGGGAGGATGCCAATTTTTTTGCAGACTCTCTCTTACGGAGCTCATATACGGGGCAAAATCAGTTTGAGTTGTTCTGTTTACTGCCGGTTTATAATAAGCGGAGTTATATGAATCAGCGCTGACTGGAAGCGCTAATAATAACGATAAAACTAATACAATCCCCACTCTGCCCATAGTCATATTTTATTTGAAATTTGGATTAAAAACAAGATTGTAAAGCGAGCTTGCCGATATTCTTAATTTATTTTAAAATATCTTTAAGAGGGCATATTTATGAAGAAGTTTTTAATAATTTTATTTATGTTTCTTACTTTACCTGTGTTTGCGGATACTATGCCGTTTTATATGAGTTCTATTCCAAAAGGGGCAATCGGGCTTTATCAAACGGATGAAGATATTACAATTTATACCCATCCCGAGGCAAACAGCGGAGTTATTAAGAAAATGACTTTTTCATACAATCCTGAAACTATGCCGGATAATGTTTTTGCTGTTCTTATTAATGAAAAAAAACTCGGGTTCCTTTATGTATCTGATATCGGTGATGAAGGCTGGGTTGAAGTTATATATGACAGACCGACAGGGGCAAAGGGCTGGGTTATGACTAAAGACAGAATGCAGTTTTTGCCGTGGCTGAATTTTTATAATCTTTACGGCAGAAAATACGGGCTTCGATTTTTGAAAGATGTTCCGGATGAGCTGGAGGTACTGCATTCCAAAAGCGAGGATATGTCCCAAACCGTTGCAAAACTCAGGTATGTGAAACAGATGAGACTTACTAAAATGAGCGGAAACTGGGCGCTTGTTTCAGTTTTTGACATTGATAACACACCTAAAATGGGGTATTTGAGATGGCGCAGTAATGAGGGCGTGATTTACGCTTTCCCTAATATAAAATAAACTCTCCAAAAACTCCGTAATTCTTTTATTCCCTCTTGAAAGTTATATGCTTTTTTTGTAAAATATTCTTATACATATGTAAGAAGAGGAATTATATAAATGTTCGAACGTTTTACCGAAAAGGCTATTAAGGTTATTATGCTGGCCCAGGAAGAAGCTCGCCGTCTTGGACACAATTTTGTCGGAACGGAACAGGTGCTTTTGGGGCTGATTGGCGAAGGAACAGGTATTGCTGCAAAAACACTTAAATCAATGGGGGTGAATCTTAAAGATGCCCGTATTGAAGTTGAAAAGATTATTGGAAGAGGTTCAGGTTTTGTAGCCGTAGAAATTCCGTTTACTCCAAGAGCTAAAAGAGTTTTGGAATTATCCTGGGATGAGGCAAGACAATTAGGACACAATTATATAGGAACGGAACACCTTTTGCTGGGGCTTATTAGAGAGGGTGAAGGCGTTGCTGCAAGAGTACTTGAAAATCTTGGTGTTGATTTAAACAAAGTCAGAAGTAATGTTGTTAAAATGCTTGGTGATTCAAAACCCCAAACATCTTCAAGCGGTGTTGGTTCAGGTTCAAGCTCATCTTCTCAGGCAAGCAAAGTTAAAACACCGAGTCTTGATGAATTTGGTACGGATTTAACCCTCGCTGCTTCAGAATTAAGACTTGATCCCGTGGTCGGAAGAGAAAAAGAAATAGAACGTGTTATTCAGATTCTTGCAAGAAGAACCAAAAATAATCCGGTACTTTTAGGTGAGCCGGGTGTTGGTAAAACTGCTGTCGCTGAAGGTCTTGCAATCAGAATTGTTAACAGTGAAGTCCCTGATATTCTGGAAAATAAAAAGATTATACAGCTTGATATGGGCTTATTGATTGCAGGTACAAAATACAGGGGTGAGTTTGAAGAACGTCTTAAAAAGATTATGGACGAAATTCGCCAGGCAGGAAATGTTATTCTTGTAATTGATGAAATGCATACTCTAATCGGTGCCGGAGCTGCAGAAGGTGCAATTGACGCTGCAAACATATTGAAACCAGCGCTTTCAAGAGGCGAAATTCAGGTAATCGGTGCTACAACATCAGACGAGTACAGAAAGTATATTGAAAAAGACTCAGCTCTTGAAAGAAGATTCCAGCCGGTTATTATTGAAGAACCTTCAATTGATGAAACAATCGAGATTATAAGAGGTTTAAAACCTAAATACGAAGAACACCATAATCTTATTATCTCGGATGATGCAATTGTTGCTGCTACAAAGCTTTCAAGCAAGTATATTAACGACAGATTCCTGCCGGATAAAGCAATTGACGTAATTGATGAAGCAAGTTCTAAGGTTAGACTCAAAGTATGCACACTTTCTCCGGAAGGAAAAGAGCTGTATAAAGAGCTTAAAGAAATAATTAAAGAAAAAGAAGAGGCTATCAGAAACC
>CALUTG010000039.1 GCA_944323615.1 Candidatus Gastranaerophilales bacterium | reverse complement strand
TATCGTATAAAATACAAATAACAAAAATTTGAAAAACTTTTCTATATTGTGTACTATAATAGAAAAGCGCTTTTTTCTAATAAGAGGAGTGATATATGAAAAGATTTTTAAAACCGGGCTTGGCTGTATTAGCTGCAATATATATATCATGCGGCACGGTATCTGCTGCAACGCCGGCGGAATTATATGACGACGTTTGGAAGATAGTTAACAAAAAGTACTATGATCCGACTAATAACTGTCAAGATTGGGATAAGTGGAGATACCGCTATGACCATAAGCTAAAAACAAATGAAGATGCTTATGTAGCAATTGACACAATGCTCGCCAGCCTTAATGACCCATATACAAGGTTTTTACAGCCTAAAGAATTTTCAGAAGAAACACAATCTATTAAAGGTTCTCTAAAGGGTATCGGAACCCAGATTGGAATAAGAGACGGAAATCTCGTTGTAATTGCGCCGCTCGAGGATTCTCCTGCTGAAAGAGCCGGTATTCTTGCAGATGATCAAATTCTGGAAATTAACGGAGAAAGCACAAAAGGTATAAGCATTGATGCCGCCGCTGACAAAATCAGGGGTGAAAAAGGAACCACGGTTACACTTTTAATCCAGAGAAAAGGTGTGCCTAATAAAACATACAGCATTGTAAGAGACGAAATTGAGGTTAAATCCGTTTCTACAAAACCGCCGTTTGAAACGAGTAAAATTCCTGACGATATCCAATATATCAGGTTAAGTTCATTTATCAGCAAAAATGCCGCAGCGGAAGTTGAGACAATACTTAATAACTCTGCCGACAAGAAAGGCTTTATTATTGACTTACGTTCCAACCCCGGCGGGCTTTTAACTAACGCAATTTATATTTCTGATATGCTATTAAGAAACGGGGTTATTGTAAGCACAGTAGACAGAGATCATTACAAAAACACTACCAAAGCTAGATTTGAACAAGTAACATCAAAACCTATCGTTGTTCTTATTAACAAGGGTTCAGCCTCTGCAAGTGAAATTCTCTCCGGCGCACTGAAAGACAACCGCAGAGCAACTATTATCGGAGAACAGTCTTTCGGAAAAGGTCTTGTTCAGGAAATCAACAAGCTTCCTGACGAAGCCGGCATGAATATCACCATTCAAAGGTATTTAACCCCTTCTGGAAATGATATTCATAAAAAAGGTATAACTCCTGATATTGTGGTAGAATTAACTAAGGAGAATGTTGAAGCAAAAGACGACGTTCAGCTGAAAAAAGCGATTGAAGTATTGGAACAAATGACATGTCTTGTACAAAAGAATGGATAATAAAAAACAGCGACAACACTAAACCGCTTGTTGACAGGTTATTAGAAGTAAGAGGAATTGTTTCGGAGGATGCAAAACGCGAATTTTTGCATCCTCTTGAGATAACTTTAACCCATCCTAATGCTTTTTGCGATATGCCCAAAGCAGTTGAAAGAATAGTTAAAGCAATTGATGATAAAGAGAATATTCTTATCTACGGAGACTTTGATGCTGACGGTGTTACATCGACTTCACTTTTATTAAAAACCTTTACTTACTTAGGCGCAAATGTTGATTATTATATCCCGAACAGAGAAACAGAAGGTCATGGACTCAATTCAAAAGCCTTAGTAAAAATTTTAAGCCAGAAAAAGCCAAAACTTATTATTACGGTCGATAACGGGATAAGCAATCTGGAAGAAGTAAAATTTATTAACTCCTTTAAAAGAGATATTATTATAACCGATCACCACGAAGCACCGGAAGAGCTTCCGGAAGCTTACGCAATAATTAACCCGAAAGCGATGAACGCTCTTGACGAAAAACTCTCAACCCGCCAGATTGAATCACTGGCTTCTCTTGCAGGTGTCGGAGTAGCATTTAAGCTTGCTCAGGGAGTTCTTGAAAAATACGATAAACTGCAATTCAGCTATGAAATCCTCCCTTACGTAACGGTGGGAACAATCGCTGATTTAGTTCCTCTTATCGGCGAGAACAGGTATTATGTTACAAAAGGTCTGGAACTAATTGCCGCAGGGAAACACTACGGACTGAAAAGAATGCTTGATATGGCAGGAGTGGGAACGGATAACGGATTAACTTCCGAACAGGTCGCTTTCACTATTGCTCCAAGAATCAATGCATCAGGAAGAATTGACACAGTTGATGCCGCCTTAAAAGTAATGTGTTCGGATAATAAGCAGGAAATTGAAATGGCGCTTATTACTCTTGAAAACTACAATAAACTCCGTCAGGAAATGTGCAGCGAAACTTTTGCCCAAGCTGACGAAATCTGGCAATCAACCGGAATGAGAGATAATGCAGTCGTTTTATTTAACAAAGATTGGCATGTCGGAATTGTGGGAATTGTGGCATCAAAATTTGTTGAGAAGTATTATAAACCCGCATTTATTATGACTTACTCTGAAGAAGATAAAATGTTCCGCTGTTCTGCAAGAGGAGTAAAAGAGTTAAATATTTACGATATTATATCCAATATATCCGAATACCTCGACGGATTTGGCGGACACCAGCTTGCAGGCGGATTTTCATTCAGTGAAAGTAAAGCCTCTTTTGAAACGGTAAAAAAAGCTCTCAATCAGACAATTGACGAAATGTTAAACGGTGAAAAGCTGGCACCTTCTCTGGATATTGATTTGGAACTTGATATAAAAGATGTCGATATTTCGCTCGTAGAAGAAGTTTCAAAACTTGAACCTTTCGGAGCCTCCAATCCTTCACCAACATTTGTTATAAAAAATCAAGTTCTTAAACAAAAAAAATTAATGGGCTCAGCTAAAGAACACCTCAAATTAATAATTGATACTCCAAACGGTGCAAAAGATTGTGTATGGTGGTCAAGGGGAGATATTCCGCTTATAGCCGGAGACAGACTGGACATTGCTTTTGCCCCGCAGTTAAATACTTTTAACGGAACTACGGATATTCAGCTTATTATAAAAGACATCCACTCTGACGCTTTAAAAGAGGAAGAAAAATCGAAGATAAAGGTTTACGATCACAGAAAGAAAACCAATATTTTTGCTCAGGTTAACGATTATATAAAAAATTCCAAACTAGGAATTTCGGTTTTTGCAGAGGACAGAAGAATTGTTGAAAGTTTAAAACCGTATGAAAGTATTACAAACTGCATAATAAAACGAAATAATGCGCAGAAAAATGATGTTCTCATGTTCTTTGACTACCCGTGTTCGGAAGATGTTCTGGATAATTTAAAACAATCTGTATGTGCTTCTGCAATTCATTATATGAATTATCAAAATACAAAAACCGACGAAGAAGGAATCCTGAAAAATATTTCAGGAATGATAAAATATGCCTGCAATAATTATAACGGAGATTTCGGGCTGACACGCGCAGCATCTGCCCTTGGGGTTACGGAAGAAGTTATCGAAACTCTGCTTGAAATCTTTGAAGAAACAGGTATGATTAAGATTCTGCAAAGAGGAGAATCCTACTATAAAATAGAATTTTTATCAGGAATAGAAATTTCAAGAACCTTGCATTCAACTAAATATGCAGAGTTTATAGAACTAATGAATTTAATTAATAATTATAAAAATAAGTTTATGACTATAGAGATTTAAGATATTCTGAAAGATTTAAAAGTCCCGTCTTAAGCACCTCTTCTCCAATACAGAACCCTGCGCGCAAATACCCTTCCATCTCGAAAGTTTCTCCCGGAAGTAAAGCAGTACCGGTTAATTCTTGAAGATTGCGACACAAAACTTTTGACGGAATATCCTTATTGTACCTTAAAAGAATAGTAGTACCTCCTTTAGGAAGAACACAATCAACATTTCTTTCTTGAGCCAGCCATTCCTTGAGAATATTTTTTCCTAGATTCATAATCCTGAAATTTCTTTCGGAAATTTTATCTCTATTTTCAAGAGCAATAGAGGCGAAATAGTCGTCCAGAATACTTACGCTAATCGTGTTGTATTCCCTATGTTTAATAATTTCCTGAATCAGGTCTTCTCTTGCGGCAATCCAGCCCACACGAAGCCCCGGAAGGGAATAAGTTTTAGACATACTGCCGACAGAAATTCCTTTTTCATAGAGGTCAGCTATTGACTTTGAATAAGGATTCCCGCACAGATTCAGACCTCTATAAACCTCATCTGAGAGTATCCAAACATTATTTTCTTTAGCAATTTCAACGATTTTTTCCAGCATATCATCCGGAATAACCGCCCCTGTCGGATTATTCGGGTTATTCAGAATAAGAAGCTTTGTTTTTCGTGTAATAACTTTTTCAAGCTCTTTTAAATCCGGAAGCCAGTTATTTTCTTCTTTTAAGAAATATTTTTTAACTTCCGCCCCTAAAGATTCCGGAATCGAATAGTGCTGCTGATAAGCAGGGAGAACAGAAACAACTTCATCCCCCTTTTCCAAAAGTGCTAAGAAAACCAATTGGTTTGCCCCTATTGCGCCATGGGTAACCGTAATATTTTCTTCACCCTGATTTGTATAAAGAGATTTTATTCCGTTTTTAAGTCTCAAAGAGCCTTGAATATCTCCGTAGCTCAGAGAGGTATTAAAGATTTCTTTTGAACTATCAAAAGAAAAAAGTTCATTTACACACAGAGGTTTTATACAGGTAGAAGTTAAATCGTATCTGGCTTCCGGACAATAACGATTCATCCAGTCTTCTATTTTAAAGGAATCTATTTTCATAAAACCATACTAGCACAAACTTGTATTTAAAATTTATTATTGCTAAAATCTTAGTATGAAAAAGTTAATTATTTTATTGTTATCGCTAATGGTTTTATCCTCCGCAACAGTATTTGCCGCAGGAATAGAAGTTCTTCCTACAATGCAGTCAAGAACAAATGCTCAAGACAGAGTCTGGGTCGGAACGTTTCAGCTTGTATGGAATGATTTTATGGACAAAGTTGTCCACCTTCCGATAAGATTCCCTGACGGAACTCCTGTTATTGTACAGGACCTTAATAAGCAGAGTTTTACCGAAGATGATTTGTCTGAAAATTGTTATTATAAAATGACAGGCAAAATAACAAAAAAGACTAAAAAGCAAATAGCAAAAGCCCTTAAGAAAAAGTTTAACGAAACAAGCGATATTCTTGATCAGATAGAATGGAATCCTAAAGAAGATAAGCTTATTGTTTATGCAATGCTAAAAAAAGATTTTGAATTCTTAAATGAATTTGAAAAACTTGGCAAACTGCCTTTCGGTCAGAATCAGGAAGCCGAATACTTCGGAATCTCTAAAGGTAACAGAGAGTTAGCCGAAGGAGTGGAAGTTTTATTCTACAATTCCGATAAAGATTTTGCGGTTAAACTCATTACTAAAAACAGTGATGAAGTTTATCTTTACAGAAATTCTTCCAATAAAGCTTTCAACTATATCTGGAGTGATATGTGGAAGAAAACTAATTACTTTAGAGGTATAACGAAATTTAAAGATAATGATGAGCTCAAAATTCCTAACATTAAATTCTCTGAGGAAAAAATGTTTGACGAAGTTACAAACAGAAGAATTAAGGGAACTAACCTTGTTATAGATAAAGCAATGGAAACCATCAAGTTTGATATGAATAACAAGGGAGTTGAATTGAAGAGCGAAGCCGCTATGGCAATAGCTACCTGCTCAATGCCGACTCCGGAAGAAATGATTCCGAGAGAATTCAATTTTGATGATACCTTCGTTATTTTCTTAAAAGAAGTTAATAAAAAGAATCCTTATTTCGCTTTAAGAGTTCATGATATAAGTAAGTTTCAAGACTAGGAGTTTTCCGGCTTCTTTCTTTTAAAATAACTTTAACCGGAGAGAGAATGTAATTTTTTATTACGGGATTTTCCTTTTGCATAATAATATATTAGAATAGTAGTTGGGGAGTTACCTTGCCCTAATGGATACAAAAATTGGAAAAGATTTGAATGAGAAGACGAAGAAAAAAATATGATTTATACATAGTAATTGCTCTTGTTATTTTATGTATCGGATATTTCACTTATAACCATGTTTCATCAGAAAGCCGCGGAATAAAAGCATATACCGCGGCACTGGAAAGTTACAAGGCTTCTGATTATGAAACAGCTTATCAAAAATTCGGCAAAGTTCCGTCAGGTTCAAGCCTTAAATCCTCAGCCCTTTTTCGTCAGGCAAGATGCGCCACTAATATGGGGAAAAAAGAACTTGCCATAAAAAAATATAAAAGGATAGTCCGTTCAAATTCAAAATCAAGTATTGTTCCGATAAGTGAATATAATATGGCTAATTTAATGCTGGATATTCAGGATAAAGGTGCAAAAAAACATTTTAAACATATTATAAAAAAACACCCGACAAGTGATTATGCAATAGCCTCAGAGTATTACCTCGGTCTTATTGAATTAAAAAATCTTCCGGACAGCGAAAAGCGGCAAGCAAAAGCAAAAGAAAGGGCCATAATCAATTTCAAAAACTATATTTCAAAATCTCCTGACGGAAGGTTTTCAATCAATTCAATTGAAGAAATTGAGAAATTAAAACCTAAATTAACGAATTATGATAATTTAATGATTGCAAAAGCATATTACGCTAACGGAGAATACGAAAAAGCTAAAGCATATCTGAACAAAACCACTCTATCTGAGAGCTGGACAGATTTTGCAAAAAATGAATACAAGCTCGGAAATAAAGACAAAGCTAAATATTATACCGAACTCGGATTAAAAGACCATGCGGCGGGGTCTGCGCAAGAAGATATTATCGAAGTAATAGATAATTACGTTTTATCTTTCCCTACGAGAAAAGAAGGGATCTTATCTCTGGTAAACAAAAACTATACATCCACCGGTGCTGATTATATAGCTTATCTCAACTGTAATGAAATTGCACCGGATAATGTTAAAGAAGCGTGCTACAGAACTCTTTATGAAAAATATCCTAACGGGCAGTTTTCCGGCGATGCTTTATATAATATCTTTATTTCTAAGTATCTGCACAAAAAATATCAGGATGCCCAAAGACTCGGATTTCTGCATTTGAAAAAATTCCCTAATATAAAATCCAGTCCCGCAGTAACTTATTATATGGGCAGAATTGCAAATAAACTGAAACATTATGAAAGTGCAAATACATATTATAAACAAGTAATGTCTAAATACCCCGATACATACTATGCCTACAGAGCGAGCTATAACTTATATAAAGATGACGGCGCACTTCCGTTCTTTGATATGAATCCTAAACCGGTCGTTTTTCCGTATAAAAAATCTTTGGAAAGAAATCTTGTAATCAAACTTGCCCTTCTGAAAGACTATGATCTTGTAGCAGAACTATGCAAACAAGATAAATTTATTCAAAGCTGGATTGCATACCAAAAGGGTGATTACACAATATCTGCAATACTTGCCAGAAATGCTATGGAGGAGATGACTGTTAAACCTCCGTTTGAGGACTTAAGATGGAGGCTCATTTATCCCCTTCATTACTATGAAACAACGGATAAATTTAAAGGGAATAATAATCCTATAATACTTCAGGCTATTATAAAAGAAGAGAGCCACTTTAATCCTTATGCAAAAAGTATAACGGGAGCCGGCGGTTTAATGCAGCTCATGCCTGCTACATATGCCGAAATTGTACAGAATTATAAACTTCCTAATGATATATCAAATCCGGAAAACAATATAAAAGCCGGAAGTATCTATTATGAAAACCTGAAAAAAGTTTTAGGCAATAAAGATTTATATGCAATTTCTGCCTATAACGGCGGTATCGGTTCTGTAACCGGATGGTTCTCAAAACTTATCTACAACGATACCGATGAATTTGTGGAACAAATACCTTACCCTGAAACAAAAAATTATGTTAAAAAAGTGCTTAGAACTTATTGGGTTTATGGAAATATCTACTCTTTATAGCTGATTCTTAGATGAAACTAATATTGTAAAATATACCTGATATAAAAATAAGAAAGGAAAATCTATGAATACAACTACAATCGTTATTATAGCAGCAGTCGTTGTTATCGCTTTAGGATTTTATAGCATATATGTAGGACTTATTCAGAAAAAGAATAAGGTAATGGAAGCTTTTTCAAGTATAAGCGTCCAATTAAAGAAAAGATACGATTTAATCCCTAATATATTAACCCTTGCAGGCAAATTCATGGAACATGAAAGAGGCTTGATGGAAAAAGTTACCGAACTCAGAACCCAAGCAATGGCTCTTCCTAACGATATGAACAGTATCGGAAAAAAACTTGAACTTGATAATCAAATTAAAAATGCTATGGGACAAATCATGGTTGCAGTTGAAAACTATCCGCAGCTTAAATCAGATCAAACCATGATAACAGCAATGCAAACTTATAACGAAGTAGAAGAACATATTGCTGCAGCAAGAAGATTCTATAACTCTGCAGTACTTGAGCTCAACAATGCGGTAGAAATCTTCCCTTCATCAATGGTAGCATCAATGGTTGGTGTAAAACGTCAGGAATTCTTCCAGGTTGCAGAAGCTGAAACCAAACCTGTTAATGCTGCTGATTTCCTGAAATAAAAACTGGAGTGAATAATGGAAGAACAAAATAATAATTATCGCAATGAATTTTATAAAAAATTCAGAACAGTTTGCGTACCTATACTGGAAGGGTTTGAGAACGAAAGAAAAATCTACTTTAATATATCAATAGGATTGTGTTTTATACCCGTTTTAGTACTTTTGGCAATGGGCTATATAGAATTCAGTACAACTATAGCCAGCGGAACGCTGGATTTGCAAAAAATATTCGTTCCGGCAATAATATCCGGTGCGGCTGCTTTCGGAATATATATGATTATCTCAAAATACTTTGAAAACAAAGTAAAAGCCAAGGTCATGCCGGTTTTATGCGAATGTTTCGGAAACTTGCAATGGAAACAGGGAGAGTATCCTTCTCACAGAATCTTAAAAGACGCAGAATTAATAAACAATTATGATAAATGCAGAGTAGATGATGTATTTACCGGTTCTGTTAAAGATGTTCCGCTTGAGATTGCTGAATTGAAATATGTAAGAATAGTGCGGCACACAGATAGCGACGGAAGGACAAGAACAAGTGAAGATACAGTTTG
The DNA here is from genome assembly GCA_944323615.1 of Candidatus Gastranaerophilales bacterium. Taxonomy (GTDB): domain Bacteria; phylum Cyanobacteriota; class Vampirovibrionia; order Gastranaerophilales; family Gastranaerophilaceae; genus CAG-196. Next base: position 8,964 of record CALUTG010000039.1, on the reverse strand, counting down.
GAAAGGCGTTCTTGTCCAATTTAAAATGAATAAAAACTTTTCCGGACATACTATAGTTAAACCCGATGCTCTTATAAAAAATTTAGGCTTTAGCAGACTGAAACATACAACGCTTGAAGATGTGGTATTTGAAAAGAAATTTGATGTTTTTACAGATGATGAAGTAGAAGCTAGATATCTTTTAACAACCACCTTTATGGAAAGGTTAACAAATATTAAAACAGCTTTTAATGCACAAAATATATCCTGTGCCTTTTATCAGGACAAGTTGATTTTGGCTATCGGCACTGATCGGGATTTGTTTTCAGTAGCTTCTCTATTCAAACCTGTTAATGATGAAAAACAATTTTTTACTATGTTTGAAGAAATAAATTCACTGCTTTATCTAATTGAACATTTTAAACTCGACCGGAAAATAGGACTATAAAATGGATAAAGCAAAAACCTATGTTCAGATGCGCAATGAATTTTATGAGAACTATAATAAAAAAATCGTTCCTGCTGTGCTGCAATATGAAAACCAAAGGAAATTACGTCTTGCTCTGGCAATTATTTCCTCAACGCTGTTATCTATTCCGGGACTATTTTTATTATGGGCAGGCTTCTTTCTGCAAGGACTGGATTCAGATGCAAGAGAGGGAGCGCTAAAGGGTGGAACTCTTTTCTTAGGGGCTGCATGGTTTGCCTGGTATTCAATTAAAAAGAGTTTTGAAAACAAAATAAAATCTAAGATAATGCCGACTGTGTGCAGCTGCTTCGGAGCTATGAGATGGTATGAAGGGCACTATACGGATAATGAATATATGTTTTCAAACTCCTGTGTTATTCCCGATTTCACTTCATCATCTTATGATGATATATTTGAGGGCATATATAAAGATGTAGGTATAGAGATTATTGAAGCCGAATATGACCGCGGCTCAGGGAAAAACAGAAGAACCGTTTTTAACGGTGTTATTGTAAAACTCGATATGAATAAAAACTTTAAAGGCCATACAGTTATTAGACCGGATGGAATATTTCATAATTCTCCTGATATGAACCTTAGACATACAACTTTAGAGGATGTTGTTTTTGAAAAGAAGTTTGATGTATATACAGATGACGAAGTTGAAGCCAGATATCTGATTACAACAGCCTTTATGAACAGATTGAATAATATGCAAACAGCTTTTAAGGCACAGAAAATAAGTTGTGCATTTTATGATAAATATTTGCTTATAGCACTTTCCATTCCAAAAGATTTATTTTCTCTCTGCTCACTTACAAAGCCTGTAGATGATCCACAGCAATATTTTCAGATGTATGAAGAAATTGTTTCTATAATTAAACTAATTGACCACTTTAAACTGGATCAGAAAATAGGGTTGTAGAATCCAACTATTTTTCGTAAAATATGTATATGGAAAATATTGAACTTGATATTGAATCTCTAAGAAAAGCGCAAGAATCGCTAGCAAAAGCTTATAAAATTTATTCAGAAGGAAGCAGTAATCAGGATATGTGTGCAATATATGCTGATTCTTGTGTAAAGCGGTTTGAATATACCTTTGAAACAGCTTGGAAAATAATGAAAAAGTATTTCAAACTCCAATATAATAAAAAAGAGGAAGAACTTACCATGAATAATATATTCCGTTTTATGGAAAGTTACGGTTTTACGGATTCCTGGCTTAAGTGGAAAGATTATTATTCTCAGAGAAATAATACTCCACATGAATATAATTTAGAAAAATCAAGGGATGTTATAAAAATCATTCCGGGCTTTCTTGAAGATATTAAGTTCCTGCTAAATAAATGGGATTCAATATAATGATAAAAGGGATAACTTCTAAAGAAGAAAAAATAATACAGGATATCTTAAATCCGTATAAAAATGAATTCGATTTTTATTACTACGGCTCACGCGTCAAAGGAAATTTTGAAAAGACTTCGGATCTTGATATATTAATTAAAGGGGCTGAAAAAATGACCTATGATAAGTTAGAATTAATAAAATTTCTTTTTGACAGATTAGATTTGCCTTTTATAGTAAATTTTACAGATTATTATTCCATAGATGAAAAGTTCTACAATTTAATAGCAAAGGATTTGATAAAGGTTTAATATGCAACAAGGTTTATTCATAACATTTGAAGGTGCAGACGGCTGCGGAAAAACAACTCAGATAAAACTTATAGATGAGTACTTGCGCAATAAAGACTACAAAACACTTTTAACCAGAGAGCCAGGCGCTAAGGGTCTGGGAGAAAAGATACGGGAAATCCTCCTTAACTACGATGGCGAAGTCTCTTCAAGATGTGAATCTTTTCTGTTTCTGGCAGACAGAGCACAGCACGTGGATTGTATAATCAAACCCGCTCTCAAAGAAGGAATTATAGTTCTTTGTGACCGCCACACAGATTCTACGGTTGCATATCAGGGATACGGAAGAGGACTTGATATTGAAGAGATTAAAAAACTCAATAATTTAGCCACCAGAGGACTAAAACCTGACTTAACCATTGTTTTTGATGTTGATATAGAAACTTCGCAGTCTCGTGTCGGCAAAAATAAAGACAGAATGGAGTCAGCGGGAATTGAATTCTTCAAAAAAGTACGGGAAGGTTTCTTAGAAATAGCAAAAAAAGAACCGCAAAGAGTTAAAGTAATTGATTCTTCTGATACAATAGAAAATATACATAAAAAAGTTGTTGAATTAATAGGAAAATAATGAATTTAAACGAACTTAAACAAAGAATAGATAAAAATAAGGAGTGTCTTTGACCCGGCAGGGCTTGAAAAAGAACTAAGGGATTTGGAATCCAAACTCCAGAGTCCGGAAGTCTGGGCTGATCAAAGGCTTGCATCTGAGCTCGGACAAAAATCCAGAGAGATAAAAGATACACTTGAGCAGATAAAAAAATGGGATTCTACTGTTGAAGATGCCGAAACAGCTTATGAAATCGGAGATGAAGAGTTAATAAAAGAAATAGAGCCTTCTCTTTTAGAGCTTGAAAAAGAGCTTGATAAATACGACATCCAAAAAATGCTCTCAGGAGAATATGACGAAGCAGATGCTTTTCTAACCATCAATGCAGGCGCGGGCGGAACTGATGCACAAGATTGGGCAGAAATGCTTCTTAGGATGTATACACGCTGGGCAGAATCAAGAGGGTGGAAGGTTGAACTCGTTGACCGTTCCGACGGAGAAGAAGCAGGGATTAAGTCCGCCACAATCAAAATTACAGGGAAATACGCTTACGGTTATGCTAAAGCGGAAAAAGGGGTTCATAGATTAGTAAGAATATCACCTTTCAATGCAAACGGAAAACGCCAGACAAGCTTTGCCTCCTGCGAAGTTTCTCCGATTATTCCAGATTACGAAAAAACAATTACCATACCTCCAGAGGATTTGGAGATTGATACAATGCGCTCCGGAGGCGCCGGCGGACAGAATGTTAACAAGGTAGAAACTGCCGTAAGAATCCTGCATAAACCTACAGGAATCGTGGTTAAATGCCAGCAGGAAAGATCACAACTCCAAAATAAAGAAAACGCGATGCAGATGCTTGCTTCCAAACTCCTTGAAATCAGGCAAAGAGAACACGAAAAAAAACTTGCGGAACTAAAAGGCGAAAACGTTGATATTAATTTTGGGTCTCAAATCCGCTCTTATGTTTTCCATCCGTATAAAATGGTAAAAGACCACAGAACCGGCTACGAAGTCGGAAATGTTGATTCAGTAATGGACGGAAATCTTGACGGATTTATTGAAGAATACCTAAAAAGAAGTAATGAGACTTTATGAAAGCATTAAAATATTTTTGTATCTTTAATTTTTGCATCAGTATTTTTTGTATTATCGCATTTTACGATTTTATATCTCAGCTATGTAAATTTCCTGCCTGGATACTCATTTTTGTCTGCGCATTATTTATATTTATCTTGTTTAAATCTTCTATTAATAATATTAATACTACAGAATACTTCGGCAAATCTGCAATTTCAGAAATGGAGCAAAAAAATAAACCTTTATTTAGTTATATCAATACCGGTATAGAATTATCAAACAGCCTGTGTCTTTGGCTCATACCGATTATACACTTGGGTATTAATTGCATATTCATTTACGCATTTTTTGCGCATTAATAGCAATCATCCAGAAAATTTTTCAAAAAAATAAGTGAATAAGTCCTGCGGCTTATTCACTTATTTTATTTTCATACCATCTATTTACTGTTCAAGAATGTAGTTCAAAAGTGTACGCACACCAGCTCCGGTAGCACCTTTAATGAACTCGTGCTGCGGTTTATCTAAGAAGGCTGTTCCGGCTATATCAATATGCGCCCATTTTACATCTTTGACAAATTTTTCAAGGAAGCATCCTGCGATAGATGCTCCGCCCCAGCGTGAGCCCGTATTCTTCATATCAGCTATATCGCTCTTGAGGCTTTCAAAATAGTCTTCCCATAAAGGCAGTTTCCAATATCTTTCGCCGCTTCTTTGGGCTGTATCAATGAGTTTTGAAACAAATTCATCATCATTTCCCATAATACCTGCTGCAGCGGTGCCTAACGCTACCATGCAAGCGCCGGTCAGAGTCGCAAGGTCAATTACCTCATCAACTCCGAGTTCGCAAGCGTAGCATAAAGCATCTGCCAGAGTTAATCTGCCTTCTGCATCGGTATTATCAACTTCAATTGTTTTTCCGTTTTTGGCAGTCAAAATATCTCCCGGTTTATATGCGCTGCAACCCGGCATGTTTTCGCAGGCAGCAATGATTCCGTGGACTTCAACCTGAGGGTTAAATTCTCTTATAACACTCATTACACCAAGTACACAGGCTGCCGCTGACATGTCATCTTTCATTGTAAGCATTGATGACGGCGGTTTAATATCAAGTCCGCCGCTATCAAAAGTTATACCTTTACCTATGATTGCGATTCTCTTTTTAGGGTTTTCAACAGAATATTTCATGTGGATAAATTTAGGCTCTTGATAGCTGCCTTTTGCTACCGCTAAGAAAGCGCCCATTCCCATATGTTCACATTCTTCTCTGTTATAAATTTTTGTTTCCAAACCTAAATCACAAGCAATTGCAGCAAGTTCGGACGGAGTCGCAAATTGAGCCGGCTCGTTTGCCAAATTTCTTGCAAATGTCATGGCTGCTGCTATTTTTTCAGCTTTTCTTACGTTATCAGGGTTTGCCTGAACGTAAACTTCTTTTACTTTTTTATCTTTCTTCTCACTTTTGTACTTATCAAAAGCGTAATCTGCAATCAAAACACCCATAGTGAATTGCTCGGAATAATCAAATTCTACCCCGTCTAAAGCAAAAGCAACTGTTTTTGCTTCAATCTGCATTGCTTTTTTAATCGCTTTAGCTGCGGCTTCTCTCATTTTGTTCGGGTTAAATTCGGATTTCTTACCTAATCCCAGTACAAGAACTTTTCTGTAAACTTCATTCCCGTATGTTGGAAGCAGGTATGTTTCTCCAAATTTACCTTCAAATTTATCTTCTTCAACCGCGTATTTATTGGCAAGATCTGAGGTCGTGTTTTCACCTTCAAACTTGTTCACTACCAATAAATCGCAGTTAATTGACTTACTGTTTTCAACAACTTTGATTTCCATATCAAAACTCCTTTCTTCTTCAAGTATTGTATATTATTTGTACCGGTTTTTAAATACGTTAATCAGATTATTAAACAAAGATTTGACAATAGATTTTGTTTAAGTTAATATAAGTCTTGCTTATGGGCGGGGGTAAATATAGTCCAGTTGGGAAAATGCCTCCAAGCCAAAAGCAAGTTTGAAAGTTAAATAAGTTTTTTGGGCGTTTAGCTCAGTTGCCCAGCGAGGCGGCGGGACTAGGCAGCCAGCATAAGGTTCAGAAAGTGGAGCCGAGCGAATATAGAAATAAGACGCTCTACCAACTGAACAAGGTGAAAATTAAATATGGTGCGCGGGCGGGGGTAAATATAGTCCGGTTGGAAAAAACCTCCAAGCCGAAAGCAAGTTTGAAAGTTAAATAAGTTTTTTGGGCGTTTAGCTCAGTTGGTAGAGCGTCTCCCTTACAAGGAGAGGGTCGGGGGTTCAAGTCCCTCAACGCCCACCATTTAAAAAGGAGCCTTAATGGCTCTTTTTTGTTATGTTCAAAGTTTTATCAAAGCCATATATTTGCATTGAACCTTTTGAATAAAACTTAACATTAAGGGTTGAAAATTAATGAAAATAGTTTATAATAAAGACACAGGGTGATAGTTTGCCAGACTATCAGGAACCCTTACGAAGTCAGACGGTTCTTATCTTTTTAGATGAGAGCCGTTTTTTAACATGCACAAAATCAAAAAGATTAGTAATAAACTAATATTGAAATCGTTCATATCGACCCCCTTTCTAGTCGGGTACCAACCCGAAGTCAGTATCATATTTGGTGGTTGGTTTCCTTTAGAAAAGAGTTCCTTTTACCCTGTGTTTAAATTGTCAAAGTTTTATAAATTAATTATACATAAAAATTAGAGCATTGACTGACAACGCCCACCATAAAAAAGGAAGTAAAATTATTTACTTCCTTTTTTATTTCTTAAGATTTGCTGCGCACCATTCAATTAATTCTTGATATAATTTTTCAACTTCCTGTTGGTTTTTGCGGTGTATACTTTCTCTGTTAATACTGGTGTTTAGAATAACGGAATCAGTCCCTTTAGTATATTCTAATAATTCTTTTTTAGTTGGAATGTACTTTCCTGATGTTAAAAAATATTTTTGCTGCAAAATAAAAAATGACATTTTATATAAATTAATAAGAGACTGCTTTATATCCTTATCATATAAGAAGGAGTGACTGGCAGCGTGGTATAAGTTTTCCAATCCCATTTTTATACTGGTTTTAATATTTGTTTTTGAAGGCGGGGTTATTAAATCCTTTATATTGCCGTATAAACTTTTTGTTTCGTAATAAAACTGAAAAACATCTGTTTTAGACCAGTTTATTATCTCATCTTTTCCTGAAATAAATCCGCAGCATTTTTCTTTAAACGGCATTGAATCAACGATTGTCTTATATTTTCTTAGATCCTCAAACGTCAATTCTTTCAAAATAATAACCACATCAACATCACTGTTCTCTGCGGCTTCCTGCCTTGTGTAACTTCCATGGTATCCAAGAAAGAGCAGATTTTCGGAAAAAACATCCCTAAGTTTTGTCTGTAATATTTCCAGCCAATTTTGTAAATCAAACTTTTTCATATTATTAATTATACATAACAATAACGTCGCCTAAAAGGATTTTGGTGTTTCCTCTCGGAATAATATTCTTTCCTTCGCGGCGGATGGCTATTATCATGGAATTTGACTCTAAACAGATATCTTTAATTTTTTTATCTACCCAATTATTATTTTTATCAACAGTAAACTCTTTGAGCTCAATATTATCTGCAAAGCTCATATTCGGAAGGCTTAAAGTAATAATATCTCCCTGTTTTAAGGTTGTACATCCGTTAGGGATAATTCTTTCTTCTCCTCTTGTTACGAGAATAACTATTCCATCGTCAGGAAAATCCAAATCTTTGATATAATGTCCTGCCCAAGGGTGACCTTCCGGAATATTTAAACGTATAAGCTTAATAGCGCTGTCTTCCTGATAATCGTTAAATGTTTTGCGGACATCCGAATGTTCGTCAATCATATTTGTGATTTTGGAAACCCAAGGGAGAAAAGTTCCCTGCAAGGCAACTGAAAGAATTGATATAAAGAACACTATGTGGAATAAGTCATAAGGAAGATTTAAACCGCTGCTTATTGCAATAATCGCAAATACGATTGAAGCAACCCCTCTTAAGCCTGCCCAGGAGACTAAAAGGCACTGACCTACGCTTGCTCTGAAAGGTAAAAGCAGTGCAAATATCGCAATCGGACGGGCAATAAATGTAAGAAAGAGGAAAATTAAAGCTCCTGTATAAAACATTCCTGCTGCCTGTTTAGGAAAAGCTAAAAGCCCTAATATAAAGAAAATTCCAATCTGCCCAAGTCTTGTTATTCCGTCAAAAAAGCTCAGCATAGACGGTTTGTTTTTTATATTGGCATTACCTAAAATGATTCCCAGAAAGTATACGGATAAAAACGGATTTCCCTGCAAAAATTCCGGTATTGCGTATGCAGCAAGGACAAGAGCAATAATAAATAAATTATCATTACCGCCGGAAATTAGTTTGGTTTTGTTAAAAATATAGATACCGAATTTTGCAATCAGCCATCCTGATAAAATTCCGATTATAAGCTGTTTTAAAAATAATATAAACACAAAATCCGGACTTTGTCCCTGCAAAATAGTGATTGCAAGAATTACCAGAATATAGGACATTGGATCGTTTGAGCCGCTTTCTATTTCCAGAAGCGGTGCCGTGTTGTCTTTGAGGTTTAAGTTTTTAGATTTCAATATTGAAAAAACGGATGCTGCATCGGTAGAACCGATTACTGCGCCGATAAGAAAGCTTTCCCAGAATCCGACATTCAAAATATAATGACAAAAAACACATACCAGTGCAGCTGTTGCAACAACTCCTGCCGTTGATAAGACTGCGGCTTTTACGGCAATTGGTTTAGCAGTCTCCCATCTGGTGCAGAACCCGCCGTAGAAGATAATAAATCCGAGGGTTATAGAGCATAGGTTCTTTGTCATTTCAAAGTTATCATAGTGAATCTTGAATATCCCGTCAGATCCGAAAATCATTCCCAGACATAAGAAAAACAATAATGCCGGAATTCCTAAAGAATTAAGAAATCTGTTGGCAAAAATACCTGAAAATATAATAACTGAACAAAGAACTATTGCAAAAAGCATAGTATTTATTGTACCTTATTCTTTAAAAAAAATGAATCCCCCTGCATTCCCACCTTTTTTAAAAATGAACAATTCCTTTTCCTTTTTCGTTATAATCATGAATCGGAGGTGTTACTGTATGAAAAAAGTTTTATCAA
>CALUTG010000038.1 GCA_944323615.1 Candidatus Gastranaerophilales bacterium | reverse complement strand
CCCCTGTCATCCTGAACTTGATTCAGGATCTTACCAACTTGGCGTTTAGCTTCCAAACCCGGAAAAGATTTACCCCCTACCCCTTGGTTGCCGTAATAACTGTCCAAGAGCCTTTTTGCTGTATATCAAAGTTTTTATAGTTATAATTAAGATTTTTGATTAATTCTCCGCGTATTTTAGAGAATGTTATGAACATTTCAGGAATTTTAACCTCTTCTGCTTTTGGAATAGCGTTTACCGGTATGAAGCTCACACTGTCAAGAAAAATTACAGATACTCTTTCTCCTTTTTTTACAAAATTCAAAACATCTGCAGGATTGTTAATATATTCGAAACGATTAATCTTGCTTATATATGCTGTAGGATAATTTTTATCAAGATATCTTAAAAATCTGTCAGGTTCATAGTATGTGTATAGAATTTTATCCGGTTTAACGGTATTTATAATATCTGCAGGAAGTTTGTTTCCTTCAGTCCGCGGGAGTTTAGCCGTATAGAACGGGGTGAATACGGCTAAAAGGTGGCAAAATATAAACATTGCCGCCCAGAGTAGTTTATTTTCAAAACCGATAGAAATTAGAAGGATTATAGCCGGAAGAATTTCTATGGAATACTTTGTTATAAAAACAATTTTACCCGTGAGAGCCAGAATTGACATTACTAAGATTGTAAATAAGGATATAATTGCAAGACCTTTTTGCTTTTTTGCTCCTGATAAAATCCCGTATAGACCTATCAAGGTCGGAATTGTTATAAGGAAAATAAATAACAAATCTTTTCTGTAGAAAAATACTGTGGGTGCGTTTATATTGTTTGTTAATATTGGGGAAAGAAAATCGCTAAATAAAAACAAAATATTCGTATACGAAAACTTACCCCACCACTGAGACGCAGGTGACATCTTTAAAATATTTATTCCGAAGAAAGTGATAATTATACCCAATACTGCAGCCGGAATAAGTATTTTAACAGGGAAATTTTTCTTTTTGCAGATTATGTAAACCGTGTTGAAGAATAAATAAATAAATCCCAGTACATGTGTAAGTACAAGCAGAATCCCTGATAAAATGTAGCCGGTTATGTTAAACTTTGTTGTATTTTTAACCAGTCTTAATGTGAACAAAAGTAATAAGGCAGAGAACAGGAAAAGCAGTGAATAAAATCTGACTTCCTGCGCATAATATATTAAAAAGGAAAGAACTGCCGTAATTGATGCAGCGATAAAGCCTGCTTTTTTAGAATATTCTCTTCCTGCCAGATAAATAACCGGAATTGCAAGAACGGACGGTAAGAGAGATGTCAGTCTTAAAATCAGGTCGCTGCAATGGCTGAAAGGCTTTAGGTAAAAATAGTATAAAGGCATATGGCACTGTTTTAGTACAGCTTGCCAGAACCCTTCACCAAAAGGGATTGATGCTACAAACCAGCTTACATATTCATCATTCCAGAGCCCTTCCGGTTTATCAATATTTATTAGTCTCAAAATACAACCGAGAATAATAATGCAGATAAGCAGCCAATTTGTCCTTTTTATCATTCTTGTTTACTCCCTCTTTGATTTATTATACAATAAATTGCAAGGAGTAAAAGATTTGACTAAACTAGTTATTCAAATACCTTGTTTTAATGAAGAAGAAACGCTTTTAACGACATTAAAATCACTGCCTGAAACTGTTGACGGGATTAGTGAGATTGAAGTCCTTGTAATTGATGACGGCTCTAAAGACAACTCTGCTCAAATTGCTGAAAAGTGGGGGGCTAAAGTTCTGGAAATAAAACCTAATAAAGGTTTGGCTAATGCTTTTCGCTCCGGTCTGCAGGAATGTTTGAAAATGGGTGCAGATATTATAGTTAATACTGATGCTGATAACCAGTATGATGCTTCCTGTATGGAAGACCTTATTAAACCTGTATTAAGCGGGGAAGCGGATATTGTGGTTGGAGCAAGGGATATTTCGAGTATCAAGGAATTTTCTTTTGTAAAAAAACTTTTACAAAAACTGGGCTCTGCGGTTTTAAGACTTTTATCTTCCACAAAGGTTCAGGATGCACCGAGCGGTTTTAGGGCATTTTCGAAGGATGCGGCATTAAAACTTAACGTATTTGATAATTACACATATACAATGGAGACTCTTTTACAAGCTGGTGCAAAAGGTTTAAAAGTTGTATCAGTGCCGGTTAGGGTTAATCCTCAGCTAAGAAAATCGAAACTTGTTAAAAATATTTTCAGTTATGTAGTAAAATCAATGAAAACGACGCTCAGAATGTTTATTGTTTACCGTCCGTTCAGGTTTTTTATAGCATTTTCTTTAGTTACAGCTTTGTTCGGATTATTTTTAGTCGGCAGATTCTTATATTATTACCTTCTTGGGCAGGGGAACGGACATATACAATCGCTTATTTTTGCTGCCGTATTTTTAATTTCAGCAATACAGCTTGCTATTGTTGCGGTTATCGGAGATTTACTTTCTATTAACAGGAAACTCCTTGAAGATATTCAAACAAGGGTGCGAAATTTTGAATTAAAAAAATAAAAACCGCTTTTGAAAAGCGGCTAAAGAAAAGGAAAAAGGAAAAAGGTTAGGTAAATGTCGGGGGCGTCACCCCCCTTGGGGTAAAAATCTTACATCTAGCTGAATATACCGAATGTCCGATCGATATTATCATCTCTGACCTGTTTAAGAGAGTCTATTTCTGTAGTTATGGAGCTTCTTTCAGTCTCAAGCTTGCTCAAATCTGTGTCATATTTTGAATCTTTTTGATTGATTTTATCAAGTTCATATTCATATTCTGCTTCTGCTTTTTTTAAATCTTTTTCATCTTGAACTTCTTTTAGATAATTTTCATTGGTACTTGTTGTAATACTTGTATCAATCCAGCCTTTATTTGCGCCATCTGTATTATAAACTTGTATAGTAACAAGTCCTGCTTCAACCATATTTTGAAACCATTCATTACCAGCTTCCCCGCTCTGATATTGTTCATCAATTGTGGTGCAGCCGCCGGCTTCTTCAATACCTTCGTAAAGCTGAACGTAATAATTAAACTCTTTTTGAAAATCATCCCAACTGCAGTCCGGAAAATCAAGTTCTCCGTCGTCTTCACCTTTGACTCCGCTCTTGTTTATGTTCATCTGATTAAAAATTTCAGAAGAATAGTTTTCATATAAAAGATTTCTAAATTCATCTAAAGCTGTTTGTTTTGCATTATCACCTTCTGCTTCTTCAATAGCATCAAAGGCTTCAACAAGTTCAGAGTCATCGGTATGTGAATCATAAACCTGCTGCTCACATTCTGTCATATATAAGCTATATCCGGTTCCGCCTTCGCTGTCATACCCGTAGTCGTTTTGTGCTGTACCAATACCGATTTCACATCCCTGTTTTCTGTTGTCGCCCCAGCCGAAGTTACCTTCAAATCCTAGCATTGCATAAGCAAATGAATATTTATCTTTATATGATTTGTATTTTTCAGCTACATCTTCCGGTACAATCATGTGACCTGTTTTTGAATCAATGAGAGCATATTGACGGGCTCTATTTTCGCTGTAACTGCATAATGTAGAAAAGTTTGCATCAACATATCTTACTGTAGCATCGTCATTTCTGAATGCAACTTGTATTTTTGTTGCATCTAATGCATCACAGTAGTTCTGGTACAACTCATCTTTCTGTGTTGCCAGAGCTATCTTCTGTGACTCTATGCTTTGAGCTTTTAACTCTACATCATGGAGTCTGCTGGTCAGAGATAGTAATCTTGCCTGTGACGCCGCCATTCCCATTTGTATATGATCCTTTTTGTTTTTCCTATACCAGTATTTACGGCATCTTTTACGGAAAACTTTAGGTTTATAAAAAAAATTGTTACAAAAATTAATATTTATCAGATATATTGAGCTTATATATCTGTAAATAAAATAAAAGCTTCTCATAATGAGAAGCGGGAAAAGGTTTTAGGAAGGGAATTTAGGAATTAAAATCTTTTATATCATCTTGCACTTACGTATATATAAAGTATATACATGTTCTTGAATTTCAATTCTTTTAATATCTGTTACAAAAGTTTACAAAAAAGGTTACGCCCTTTTCATTAATCTGTTATATTCATTTATTAAAAGCTGTTTGGGCGGGTAAATATCAATGTAGTCCCATGGCAGATTCTCGGTTAAATCAAATCCGTTTATAGCTTTGTCTGTCGATATAGAAAGCTCTTTTAAGGCAGATTTATATGCTCCGCTTTTTCCGCCTTTTTTGTATACATTTATAAGAAATGGGGTTAGGTTTTCATCACCTCTTGATAACAGGGTTTGCCAGTAATCCCACTTTATGCTTGAGAATTTGGAATCCATTCCTAGTTTAGCCAGTTCTTTTTCAAGATATTTTTGTTTTTTCTCAAGAGATTTTGAATCTTCTCTTTTGCACCATTGAAAAGGAGTATGGGGTTTGGGTACAAATGTTGAAAAAGAAAAAGTTATATTAAATCCTTTATTTTCATTTTTTATTTTTTTTGCAAGTATCAAAAACTCTTCAATATCGTCCTGAGTTTCAGTAGGAATTCCTATCATAGAATAAATTTTGAGACCTTTGAGTCCGTTTTCTCTTGAAATTTTTACGGCATTAAGGATTTGTTCTTCTTTGAGGTTTTTATTTATAACCTTTCTAAGACTTTCGCTTGCAGCTTCTATTGCAATCGTGGAATTTTTTTGTCCTCCTTTTACAAGAGTTTTAACCATTTCCGGGGTTACAGAATCGGTTCTGAGGGATGATATTCCAAGTTCAATATTTTCTCCCGATTCCATTTTTTTATACAGATAATCCATTATCCTGCTAAAATCAGGATGCGCACTGATTTGAGCTCCCAGTAATGCAATTTTATTAGTATGTGCTAATCCTAAGTCAATGGTTTCAATAATTTCCTCATATGTGTAGTATCTGAACGGAAGGTTTGTATATGAAGCGGTGCAGAATGCGCAGCGGTTCATGCAGCCGCGAGCAATTTCTATAACAAAAGTATCTTTAAAGTAACTTTTATCGCTTAAAACAGGGGTATAAATAACGTTGTTAAGCGGAACAGTCGATTTTTTTACGGTATTATTAAGTGCAGGGATCAACACTCCTTCTATTTGGGATAATTTTTTCAAGGTGTTTTCTTTTGTATCTTTTTCTTTTAAAACCTCAAGAATATTTATAAAAGACTCTTCTCCGTCTCCTATCATTAAAAAATCGAAAATTTTTTTTAACGGCTCCGGATTCGTGGTTATAACCGGTCCCCCGGCAAAGATTAACGGGAATGTTTCATCTCTTTTCTGCGCTAAGAATGGTATTTTGTATTTTTCAAGAATTTCAAAAACTCCCATAAAATCAAAATCAAAAGAAAGAGAAAACGCAATCGCATCCCCTCTGGATTTTGGTGGCTCCGAGTCCGTACACACTCTGGATACATTTATATCGTCCATCATATCCGCAGTTTTAAAAAGCCACATGTAGCCTAGAGATGATAGAGCAAATTCTTCTATTGCCGGATATGCCATCCATAGGTTGTAATTTCCTTTTTGTTTTGACGGTTGGTAAAGAATCTTGTCCATATCAGTTCATTGTCTTTATGTAGAGCTCTTCAATTAAAACACAAACCGTAGCCGCAATAGCAGGTGCAAATATCACTCCGATTACGCCAAGGTATTGGGCAGTTACAAAAAGGAAAAAGTATATTATAAGCGGATGCAGGTCAAGAAACTTGCTGAAAATATAAGGTCTTACAAGGTTATTTTCCGCCCATTGAGAGAAGATAAATAAAATAACAATAAGTGCTAAAATAACCGGCCCGCTTTTAATTGCGCTTAAGAGGCAAATGGCGAGTGCAATTCCCGGACCAACAACAGGAATTATATCAAAAATGGCCGATAGCAAACCTAAAAGCAGAGCATAATCCACTCTTAAAAGCATAAGTCCTATTGCCATTATAATACCAACGCTTGTCATTGTTGCAATTTGTGCAACCACATACCCGCCGATTTTTTGTGAAATAGTTTCAATAATCTCATCAGCCCGGTCTTTCATTTGTGCAGGGAAAAGACTTAAAAAAGCTTTTCTTACAGTATCCTTATCAGATATAAAATAGTAGATTATAATTATTGCTGCAAGAAAATATACAATTGCAGATGCAAAGTTCATACTGAAGTTTATAGAGCCGTTAACAAATTTTGTTGTGAAGTCAGATGTTGACGAAATCAATTCACCTATATCCATTTGTGCAATCTGGGACTGATTAATAAAAGGAGTATTTACTATAAATGTTTTTATTGAGCTTACGTATTGCGGAAGCATTCCGATAAAGGATTTAATTTCATGTCCTGCCATAAAGATAATTGGTATAAAAAAGGCTCCTATAACAAGAACGGAGATTGTTACCACAAGACCTGCAGCCATACTTCTGCTCATTTTTTTTGTGAGTTTATCTACAACTGGGTTAAGAGAGCAGGCAATTACATATGAGGCAAAGAATAAGATTGCAATATCTTTAATTTTAGTAATAAAGATTATAAAAAGTATAGCTATAATAAAGAATACGATATTCTTTGCGCTTATATATTTTTGAAACATTGCTTCAAACATTTGCATTTCCTCCTTAAAACCCTGCGTATAATTTTATCATAAAATTTACTAGCCTGTTATATATTCATTTTATTTGTAATAAATGTTAAAATACATCTATGAAAATTTTATTAGATATAAAAAATCTTTCAATTGAATACAAGAGTATAAATGAGGGGGATAAATCAACCCTCGTGGCGGTTAATGATGTTTCTCTGCAGATTCAAAGAGGAGAAATATATGCTCTGGCAGGTGAATCAGGCTGCGGTAAATCAACTCTGGCAAAAGCTATAACTAAGCTTGTTCCCAGAAAATCCGGAGATATTATATTTGACGGAAAAAGTATTTACGAACATACAAAAATAGAAGCAAAAGATTATCCCAAACAGGTTCAGATGGTTTTTCAAAACCCGTATTCAAGCCTGAATCCTAAAATGAAAATATATGACATATTAAAAGAACCTCTTGATATTAATACTAAATTGAAAAAGAGTGAAAAAGATTCTTTGATAGAAGAAGTTTTGTCAGATACAGGCTTGCAGACGAGCTGTTTGTCTTTATATCCACATGAGTTTTCAGGCGGGCAGAGACAAAGAATAGCTATAGCAAGAGCACTTATCCTAAATCCGAAACTCCTTATAGCAGATGAACCTGTGAGCGCCTTAGATGCAAGTATTCAGGCGCAAATTATTAATCTTTTAAAAGATTTAAAATACAGAAGAGATTTGACAATTCTTTTTATTTCCCATGATATGAATGTTATTAAATATTTAGCAGACAGAGTGGGGATTATGTATTTTGGTTCATTAGTTGAAGAAAATTATACCGGTACGGTATTCCGTTATCCAAAAGAGGAGTATACAAAAACCCTTTTAGCGGCTGTCCCCTCTCTTAAATGATTTATCCGGAACCTGCATTTCTCCTATCAGGGTTTTGAATTTTTCATCTTTGTAGAGATAAATTCTTATTGTATAGCGTTTAAGTTCTCGGCGGGTAAAGATTTTCTTCTTAAAAACAATTTCGATAGGCTGGGATTCATACCCGTTGGAGGATAGCGGGAATTTTTTATTAGCAATTGTTTTGGTCACTGTCTCAAGCTCTTTTCCTCTGTGGGTCAGAACAAAATCTCCACGTAAGTTTAATATATCGGAGCTTGAGACATTTGCGAATTTAAATACTGCTTTAACCGGATAAGTAAACCAGAATTTTTTTACCCTGAACTCGTCAACAATAGTATCAATATCGTTTTTGTAAACAACTTTTCGTGCAACGAACAAGTCTACGGAATGTATTTTATATCTGTAATACTTGGCTTGGGTTGGTCTGTTATCAAGATCGGCAATTGTTGCAGATTTCATAAGCGCGTTGCAATATACTCCGTAGTCAATATCCTGTGGAATTTTATCGAGAAGCTCTTCAAAATATGAGACGGATTTTTCAGGATCAGAGTCTGAGAGTATTATTGCAAGTTTGTATTTAACCTTAAGGTTATCTGGTTCGTATTGTTCTGCTTTTTTAAGGAATCTAACAGCATCGCTGTTGAACCCGCTTTTTACCATAATATCAGCGGTTTGAGTGTATGCTCCGACTATTCTTTCTTTTATTGACCGGTCAACTACAGGGTCTTTTTTGCTGAATTTGCTGTAGTAGAAGTTTGCTCTTTCGTAGCTTTTAGCTCCGCTTAGGAATTTCCCTATGGAATAATACTTATCTCCCATTTCTATATAAATCCGGGTTTTATATTTGATAAGTTTTTTATCGTGCGTATCTTTAATTTGGTTCAATATACTCTGAGCCTCATTAAATTTCTCTTGTGCGATTAAAACACTGGCAAGTTTGTAATACGGCTTGTATGTTCCTGGTTTTGCCTTTTCTATTGCATTTTCATAAGCTATTTGAGCATTATAATAGTCGTGAACAGTTTCATATAAGTTTCCGACATGCATGCAAACTTCATATTTTTCTTTTTTTAAGTCTTTTGCAAAATCAGATTGCATAATTATTTCTTTTGCGATTCTCTCATCAAGCTGTTCCTGTTCCTCTATATTTGCATAAATATTTCTTATCATTTCATTTCTGGCATGTATAGCCAAAAAAGTTGTTATAATAATTGCTGCAAGAATTGATAAAGCCACTGTACGGAAATATTCCATCATAATCTGTGACTTTGATTTTTTGCGATTATATTTTGTTTGTCTTTCTTTTTCTTTAATCATTCAATTCCTGCATTGTTACCGAATCAGGCGTGCATATTTCTGCTAATTTTTTATAAATATCATTCATTACATTTTTATGGCTTAGTTCAAAAGTGGAAGATATTTTGGCTTTATCAGGATTTTCAATAAGTCGTTTTGCTGAAAAATCAATCATATTTTCAACGGTGGCTGTCAAATAATCATGGATTTTTTCAGTCTCTTCTTTGCTGCAATATATAGTAACTTTAAATCTTTTTGCACGTTTAATACTGGAAGGAAGGATCCTTCTTTCAAAAATTCTGATAAGTGTAAGAACAGCAACGCTTAAAACTGTTGCAAGCAGCGCTATATCAAAGTGTCCTACGCCGCATGCCATACCTATGCTTGCGCTCATCCATAAAGTGGCTGCTGTTGTTAATCCTATTACCATAGGACCGTTTCGGAGAACTGTACCTGCACCGATAAAACCGATACCTGTTACAATTTGGGCTGCAACCCTTGCGGTATCTCTGACACCTGTTGCGTTATCTACTATGATATTGTCCCCTGCAGCAAATGTCGGGAAGCCGTATATTGAAATAATTGTAAATACACAAGCTCCCAAACATACAAGAATATGGGTTCTTAATCCTGCATATTTGTTTGTAAGTTCTCTTTCTAAACCCAAAAGAAAGCCTAGCCCGAGTGCTGCTAAAAGTCTTATAACAACATCAGCATTTATGAGATATTCCATCTATTCTCTCCCTTTCCCTCTATTTATAATACAATATTAGATTAAAATTGACAATTATTTCTCATATCTTAACTTGTCTGCTTCTGTGATTTCTCTTATTACCTTACAAGGATTACCGGCAGCAATAACTCCGGACGGAATATCTTTAGTAACAACACTTCCTGCTCCTATTATGGTATTATCACCTATATTTACCCCCGGCATAACTATGACATTACCCCCGAACCATACATTGTTACCAACTTTAATAGGGAATGCATACTCAAGCCCTGTTGCTCTTGTTTCACTGTCTAAGGGATGCTGAGGGGTATAAAACCCGCAGTTAGGCCCGATAAATACATTATCTCCAAACGTTACTTTGCCCGGATCAAGGATAATAAGTCCATGATTAGCGTAGAAATTTTCTCCTATTTCTATATTGTATCCGTAATCGCATTGGAATGGCTGTTCAATTATAAAATTATTACCGGTTTTAGCAACCAGCTTTTTTATTAGTTCAGTCCTTTTTGCTGTTTCTTTAGGAGGAAGATTGTTATATTCGTAACAAATACTTTTACATTCCAGCCTTTCGTTCATCAATTCTGTATCAGCGGGGTTATATCTTAATTCATTCAGCATTTTTTCTTTTTCGCTCATATACCCTCCTATAAAAATTATGCTACTTAATAATAAAATTAATGTCAATCTTGGACAAAATCTGTCAATTGTGTATAATATGACTATGACAATTGATTTAGGGACAATTAAAAACGAACTGGAAAGGCGGGAGCTAGATCTCCTCAGCCCTTATGCCACAAAATGTATTGAATCAAAAGGGAGAAAACGCCCAAGAGTGGATGATTTTCCTATAAGAACGGAATTTCAAAGAGACAGAGATAAAATTATTCACTCTAAATCTTTTAGAAGATTAAAGCATAAGACTCAAGTCTTTTTATCTCCTTATAATGATCACTTTAGAACAAGGCTGACTCATACTCTTGAGGTTTCACAGATAGCCAGAACAATGGCAAGAGCTTTGAAACTCAATGAAGATTTAACAGAAGCTATTTCGTTAGGACATGATTTAGGCCATACTGCATTTGGTCACTGCGGGGAGGCAACCTTGAATGAACTCTTGCCGAACGGTTTTTTTCATAATCTTCAAAGTGTCAGAGTCGTTGAGGTTCTTGAAGATATGAATCTGTGTAAAGAAACTGTAGACGGTATTTTAACTCATTCCTGGGGGTACAAGCCCAAAACTCCTGAGGCACAAATCGTTCAGTACGCTGATAAAATAGCTTATATTAACCACGATATAGAAGATTCTGTCAGAGCGGGTGTAATTTCTGAATCAGATTTGCCTAAGGATTGTACGGAATACTTTTCTTCAAATCAATCAGACCGACTTGGAAAAATGATAACAGATGTTATCGTTAATTCAATGGACAAGCCTAAGGTCGCTATGTCTGAAGAAGGCTGGTATTACGTGACGAAGCTGAGAGAATGGATGTTTGATAATGTTTATCTTGATCCGATTACAAAGGCGGAAGAAGCTAAAGCAAGAAATATTATAAAATCTCTTTATGAATATTATACGGAAAAACTTGCTGCTTACTGCAACAAAGAAGATATTCCGCAGCTCGTTGCGGACTATATTTCCGGAATGTCTGATCAGTATGCGATTAGAAGGTATAAGGATTTATTTATTCCGAAACCTCTTGCTGAGAATACTAATGACGAGGCTCTTTTAAGAAAGATTCAGAATGAAATACATTAAATTCGGAACATATACAGGGGCTGAGAATATGAAAATTGACAGCGATCTTCTTGATGAAGCTATTGCAGCATCTTCTAAAGAACCTGTATTCAGGCTCTATGCTTGGTCTCCTAAATGTATATCTCTTGGCAGAAATCAGGATGGAGCCTTTTTGCAGGGAACCGAGATTGATGTTGTGCGCAGGCTTACCGGCGGAAGAGCTTTGCTTCATGATAACGAAATAACTTACAGCTGTGTTTTTCCTGTATCATCAATTCCGGATGGAGAAAGTGTAACTCTTTCTTATAAGTATATTTCAGGTATTTTAATAAACTTTTTCAAAACTTTGGGTGTGGATTTGGATTTTGGGGAAAATAAGCGTCATAATACAACTTTTGATTATTGTATGCTGCTCTCAACAGGGGCAGATGTTTGTTATAACGGGAAAAAGATTATAGGTTCTGCCCAGTGCCGTAAGCATGGATATATTTTGCAGCATGGCTCAATACTTTTTGGATATGATAAAGAGTTTTTGGAAAGTCTGTTTCATGAAGAAGTTCAAGGTATTACAACCGTTAACGAAATTCTCCCTGATTTAGCCAAAGAAGAATTTATAAAAAGGTTTGAAAACTTTATTTTAAACTTATAATGGCGGCATTTTCTATATGGTATGTGTGCGGAAACATATCAAACGGCTGAATAGATTCTACCTTGCATCCACTGGATATCAAATATTTTAAATCTCTGGCTAAAGTAGCAGGGTTGCAGGAAACATATATAATCTTTTCTTTGGTTAGCTTAAGAACATAGTCAAGAGTTTTTTCTGTACATCCTTTTCTCGGCGGATCCAATACTGTAATATCATAAGAGGTTTTGTTCTCTATTTCTTTATCAAAGAATGTTTCCATCTTCATATCGTAGAGTTCAATATTTTTGATACCGTTTTCTTCAACAATTCTCTTTGCTAAATCAATGGATTCTTTTACCTCTTCAACGCTGATTACTTTTTTTGCAGTATCAGCAAGGCAGATACCAAATGCCGCTATTCCTGCATAAGCATCCAGTATAACAGGAGAAGAAAATTTTGAAGAAATATAGTCTTTAACATAATTAAAAATATTTTCCGCGCTTGAAGGATTGACCTGGAAGAAGGTCTTTGCTCCAATTTTAAATATTTTATTGCATAATTTTTCTTCAATGTAATCTTCTCCTTCCAGATTAAAAGTCTTGTCACCAAGGATTAAATTAGTCTTTGAGGGATTAAGATTTACACTTACTCCCGTTACTTCATCAAAACTATTGTACAAGTCTCTTGCAAGTTCCTTTGCTCCGTCTGAAATTCTGTCAGAATTTAGTACTAATGTAACAAGGTTTTTCCCCGTAAAGCGTGATGAGCGAATAACAACGTGTCTAAGTTCCCCGAGGTGTTTTTTCTCATAATATCCGCTTATATTATATTTTGGAGCACAATTGCGTATAAACTCAATTATTCTGTCACAAATTTCCGGTTGAATCGGGCAGTATTTTATATTTACCAGCTCATGAGTAGAGGGTTTATAATATCCTGCAAGAATCCTTTTTGAATCCTTAGTCTCGCTTATCGGGTATTGGATTTTGTGTCTGTAGGCTTTTATATCAGGACTCGGAATAACGTCTTTTATCTCAATTTCCGCCCCGCAGATGTTTCTCATTGTATCTTCAACAATCTCTTTTTTTAGTTTCAGCTGGTAGTCATAATCTATAAATTGCAGCTGGCATGAGCCGCAAACCTTGTGCATTGGACAAAAAGGCTGCACTCGATATTGAGAAGGGGTGATAAGCTCTTTTACAACAGCATTTGCGAAGCTTTTATTTTTCTTTGTAATCGTGATTTTAACGACATCTCCCGGACAGGTTCCTTCAACAAATATAACATAGCCGTCTATTTTGGCTATTCCATAACCGAGGTTGGATAGTTTCTCTATTTTGACAGTACTTTCTTGCGGAATATCTTTAATATTGGTCTTCATAAATCTACTTAACAGGTTTGATTACCTGAATATTTCTTGTCTCGGATAATTCTTGTCTGGCATCCCGTATAATTTGTTTGTATTCTTCCGATAAACTCAATCCGTTACATAATCTGTCAATAAATCCGGTATTAAGTTTTACAGCTTTTTCTAACGCTCCAACGCTTTCCAGAACATCTTTTACGTCAGCAAAGTCATATCCGAAAGATTGTTTTGACTGATATACCATAATCTCGCCGGTTTCTGCTTCAAGCGGTTCTCCTCCGAGTTCAAAGTGGAGCTTGAATATTGATTTTAAATCCTGCAGTTCTGCTTGCATTGTTGCTATGCTTTGCTGGATTCTCAAGTATCTGTCAAAAAGATAGTCAACATTTTCAAGCTGTTTTCTCTGCCAATCCAGTCTTTGGAGGTAAAGTTTTTTTAATTTCGGATAAGCTAATGCAAGCCCCATCGCATCAGCCATAGCTCTGTGATGATTTGTTAAATCTACGTTAAATCTGTGGGTTAAAGCTTCCAGCCCATGGGATTCTAAATCAGGGGCAATTTCTTTGAACATAACCTGAGTATCAATCCTAGGGTTTTTTAATTCTTCTCCGAAAATTCTTTTTTTAGCTTCGTTTAGGAACGAGTAATCAAAGATGGCATTATGAGCTACAATAGGATAGTCGCCAATAAATTCAAGAATTTTAGGGAGAACTTCTTCTTCAGTTGGTGCATCTTCAACCATTTCCTGAGTAATACCATGGATCGCCATGCTGGACTTTCTTATGTGTTGGTGCGGATTGATTAAAGTTTGAAATTCTTCTTTAATTTTTCCGTTTTCTAATCTTATTCCTGCGAATTCAATAATTCTTTCTCTTGTATAATCAAGTCCGGTTGTCTCTGTATCCAGAACTATTTCAATTTCTTTTTTCCTTGGCATAAACCTATCCCTTATCATCTGTTCTTCGGGGTAAAACTCAACACCCTTTAATAAGAATAATAGCATAAAAATTTTTACTTTGGTAATTAATCTGTATTAATTTCCCAGATAGCTATCTTGTATTTTTTAGGTAATTTAAACTTAAAATGTTTCCTAAGAGGGCCGAAAAAACTTTTGCCCCAGTTTATTTAAGTAATATTTTAATAGTGTTTTTAAATTCAGACCTTCAAAACGTACAAATTTGTAATCATTAACAATCCGTTTTGTTCTGTTAATATAGTTATTATAACAATCCTTGTTTTTAAATATTACAGCTAATATGTTTGGCGTTAAAATTATATCATCCAATCCAAATTGTTCTTTATATATTTCCGCAAAAGTTGATTTCAAGATCCTGAGCCGTTGGTTTTCTTCAATATTAGGTCTTGTTATTACGTAATTTAACCCTGCATTATTGCATAAAAATTTTATTTTTACAGGCGTATAAGATATGACATGTGTGAAATCTTCGTACCTGAAATAATTTGTAGTAGGAGAAAGCGCATTTGGAACCCTTATAACTATAAATCCATCCCCATTTAAATGTTCGGTTCAGAAGTTTAAAAAAATTCGGCTGTTTTTCTTTTGGTAAGTGTTCAAGTAGGTCAAAACAATAGATTGCATCGTAGCGTGAAGTTGTTTGTTCCAAATAATTGATAGTATCACTTACTTCTGTCTCAATCCCCTCCTCTGATGCTATTTTATAAACTCTCTGTTGAAATCAATTCCTTTAGTGTTTGTAAATTCCAAATCCCGCAATACCATCAGAAATCGTCCCATTCCGCATCCCAGTTCCAATATTTTTGCATCTTTTTTCTGCGGCAGTATGTTATGTAGGTCTATCAATTGCTTCCATATTTTTATATCATAATTTTTTAATTCAGCATTATCTTTATGCCAGTTTTGATATTGCAATGTATAATCAAGCTCGTCCTGCATTTTATAATACATTTCATTTTACAAAACGTATATTTGTATATTTATAAATATAGTATTTAATTTTTCGTTTAAGATTCTTTTTAATTTTTGTATAATTTTTTGCGAACTTGTTTAAATTTATTTTCAATACAGGGTATTTAAATAAATGTCGATAAGTTTCACTTCTTAGATCTTCTGCATGATAGATTTTCTTAAGTTTTTTTCTATCTTGGAATGTCATTGTTTTTGTAAATTCCCGAAGTAAGTAAAATATAGTTTCTGAAGACAAGGAAACTTCATTTGGGGTAAAAAATTCTTTGTAATCGCCGGCAAATTCTATTATTCCCTCCATGACATCTTTGTAAATGGCTATTTTGTTTTTCTCATATTTCGAAAGTTCTTTGAATATAGGTTTGCAGTCCTTAATATCTTCCAGCGGAGCTTCTGGTGCTGTAATTAAAAACTCTGTTAAGTTAATTAAGGGGGTATCCTCTTTTGAAAAGATATTTTCGTTATAAAAAACAGCTCGAAAAGCTGTATTGTGAGAGAATGCGCCGCTATAAAATCCAAAAATCAGTTTCTTGTCAAAAATTTTCTTTAAGAAATACAGTGATGAAAAAGCTCCAGTAGTCATATCAACTATAGCAAGTCTATCTTTGGTTATGTGGAGGCTTTTTATGTATTTTAAATATTCATCAAGATTTCTTTTTGCATATTCTTGGAGAGATTTTTTATTTTCTTCAAATAACCTTTTTTCTTCTGTAGAGCTGTGCTGCTTAGTCCTAAATTGCGGAACATGATTGGCTGTAAACCGTAAAATTTCTTCTAAATATGCTTTTTTGTTTCTGTAATCCAGAAAACATTTTAGATTTAGAATTCTCGGTGCATAGACATAGTTGTTTTCTAATGGATTTTTTGCCAAAAGATTATACACTTTTTGTAACACATATCCATCCCTTGAAACAAACAGCAGTGAGTTGATTTGATTCCTTTCCGCAGTATTGATTATTTTTTCTGTATATCCGACAGCAAGAGGCCCTCCAAGGTGATATCCGAATTCTTTCCAATAATTTTTGCCTTTTTTATCTTTTTCAGCCTCTCTGTATTTGAAGATTGATGATAAAATTCCGGATTCAAATTCGTTTGGACATTTCTGTAATCTTTTATCCCAGATAGTTTTAATATCAGATATTTTTGGAGTTAAAACAGACTTCATCCTGCAATCTTTTGCTCTGCAAAAATCGGCGGTAAGATTGTCTCCAATATGGAGAATTTTTTCGGGTTTTATATGTAAATCTTCTATTGCAATTTTATAAAGAATCTTAGAGTCCTTGTTCTGTTTGTATTCTGACGAGACATAAATTTGCGATACCTCATTATAGCCATTAATATCCAGAACTTCTCTTAAAAATTCTTTAGGCAGGTACATATCAGAAATAGCTATGATTTTTTTCCCTCTGTTAATCGCTGCTTTATATAATTTGTAGATGAAAGGATTTTTCTTTAAAACCTGCTTTTCAAATTCTTTTTCTTTTGCCTTTAGATCCTTGTACTCCGGCAAGATACATTCATAAATCTCGTTAATGGTGGTTTCTTTGTCCATGCCTCCGGCTTTAATACGTGATCTTATTTCTGCAAAAACTCGTTCATTACAAAACCCCGGTGAATTGTATTGTATTTCTAAATGTTTAAATAAATCGGTAGGTTTTCTATAAGGACGTACAAGCAATGTATCAAAGATATCAAAGCTTACGACTTCAATATCTTCTAAATACTTATAAAATTCTTTCTCCGTATCACTATAGCTAATCAAAAAACTTCTCCATTAGTATTATAGTATAAATATAAAACTTATGATATTATTAGTAGCAGAATAAAATAAGGAGTTTAATATGGTTCAGGAAATTACTACAGAAACATTTGATAATGAAGTAATTAATAATAATGGTGTAACAGTTGTCGATTTTTTTGCAAACTGGTGCGGTCCTTGCAGAAAACTGGGTCCTATTCTGGAAGAAATTGAATCGGAGCTTTCTTCCAAGGTTAAGTTTGTAAAAATTAATACGGACGAAAATCTTGATTCAGCAAAAAAATATCAGGTTAGCGGATTGCCTACGCTTATGGTATTTAAAAATGGCGAGTCTGTTGAGAGGATGGTCGGACTTATGCCTAAGTCTTCTATTATTACAAATATAGAGAAACATTTGTAGATAGGTTTAGACACTTTCATAGAAACATATTTGTAATTCTGGATTACCCTTATATAATTCTCTGTGTCATCGAGCCCGGTTTTCCTGTGATACAGGCTTCCTCGTGAGTGTATTTGATTGCCTCATCTTGATTTCTCATTGCCTTGAAACCCGTGTAATGCTTGGTGCAACACATTTATCACTTATTTTGAGACAGAAGGCAAGTGGAGTAATACTATTTAATTTAAAACATATTAAATTAATATTTGTATGGTGTAATGCTACATGCGGTTCTATCTATGTTAGTTGTAAAATACCCATAAATCTTGTCTTCTCCAGCTTTAACTATTTTACCTCCCGTTAATAATGTTCCATCTGGTGTGTATGATTCAAAAAATGGTGTAACAGCGTGTTGACCCAATCCAGGCATCCCATTAACAGCAGCACCTTCTTCACAAGTTGCTAAAAGAATTGTATCTCCTTTTTTGATTGAAGGTGTTTTATTTATATAGTTAAAAACATTTTCTCCTGAAGCTTTAAATCTCCAAGTTCCATCTAGAGAAGCCCCTGTCCCATGTCCAATGATTAAGTGTTTAATTTCTTCTGGTAATAGCTTTCTTTTCTTTAAAGTCATTACAGAGATAAGAGATTCATCAAAAGTTATTAAATTATAATTGTCTGGACAATGTAATTCTATGCCTGTGTCTTTTTTGAATTCTTCACAAATAGCTTTTATATTACTTATCGGTTCATATTCGCTATTTTTAAAGCAACCTCTATATTTATTACCTGGGAGTCCTCCACTTATAGGTCCAAAAGTAGGCGTTTTTTTATGAGCAAAGAGTTGTCCTCCTTGTTGTTCCATAGCTTTTAAAATAGAATCATCTGAGTTCCTTATGATAGAATTATTAGCTTTTATTGGAGTGCCAAATTTAAAAGAATTTTTTTGAGCTTCTTTTGCTAAAATTTCTGCTGCTTCATCAGCTAAAATTTTTGATTTGTTAGTAGCTCCAGCTACAAAGTTTTTCCCTACTTGATACAATGTTATACCTATTTTTGTCATAAAATAATCCTCTATAAATTTTCCCTATATATATTAAGTTATTTATAAAAAAATAATTGCGTATTTATATTAAAGTTTGGATTGCGTAAGTATCCAGATCTCATTGATAATTTGGGGTATCTCAAATTGCAAGCAAATATAAAATTGCACTTTTTTGCACTTTATTGCACTGCCTTAAAGCAGGC
>CALUTG010000037.1 GCA_944323615.1 Candidatus Gastranaerophilales bacterium | reverse complement strand
GGACATATAAGTTTATATCATTTCTTCCCACCATCTGAATATCCTTGCCGCCCAATTTGCCCCCAAAATCATAAAGATCCCTTCTATATGCATCTATAGTATTAGAAGAGAGCCCTTTTTCAAGCTCCAGGTATTCAAGATATTGAGATATAATATCGTACATTTTTACAGCCTTAAATAAGCTTCTCTTATTATATAATCTTCCAGACTTTTTCTGTCTGATTCACTAAACTTAGGATCGTTACTGATTATGCAGAAAACATACTTTTTCCCGCTTTTTGCAGTTAAAAATCCGGCAAGAGAACTTACATCACTATGAGTTCCTGTTTTTGCTTTCATAGAATCTTTCAGCGGAATTAATCTGCTTGAAAGAGTGCCCTCACCCGGAATCGGGAGTCTTTCTATAACAGGATTATCTTTATTTATTCTCAAAAAGTCTGTAACAAAATCCGCTGTTACATAATCATCCTTAGAGACTCCGCTCCCGTCAACAATTTTGTATTTTGAATTATCTAAACCGTTCCTCCGGCAGTAATCATTAAACATCTTGATTCCGCATACATCAGACCCGGATTCCGCATTACAATATTTCCCGCCAGCAAGTTTGAATAAAGTTTCAGCCACAAGGTTATTACTATTTTTTAATATGTCGTCTATTGCCCTGTCAAGATCGTGTGTATACTTAAAGACAAAAACATCAGACGATTTAATTTTATCAAGTATAAAAAATTCTTTCAGATAAACCTTTCTATTTTCCAGAGCCTTTTTCAATTGAAAATTAAAATATCTTTTAAGATTAGTTATCGGAAAAATCTTTACAAACGGATGACTAACCGTTCCTGTTAAAAGAAGAACATTTCCAGATGCAAAAGTATCCTTCTCTATAATGACATCAGTTGTATCCGATGTTATAATATTGTTTCTAAATACAAAAGGATATCCTGTAGGATTAATTATAAGAGCATTCTGACCACGCTCTGAGGGCATAATTGTAAGTTTTATCAAATTTCGGTCAAGGTTGTATGACCCGAAATGAGGGGTATAAACATTCCACAAGTCCTCATCAAGCCAGCCTTCGCCCCATAATTTGTTATCAAGAATACTGTCATCTATATAAACTTTTTTTGTTTCAATTGGGATATTTTGAACAATTGTTTTCAGATCCTTAGAGCTTAAATACGGATCTGCACCGAGTTTAAGAATACAAGAATCTTCCCCTCTGGAATAAAGACTGGTTGTGAATTTATAATCTTCACCAAGTATCTCTAAGATTGGAATTAGAGTTAAAATTTTCTGTACAGAAGCAGGATTTACCAGTTTATTATCATTTTTTGAGTACACAACCTTACCCGTCTCTGCATCTTTAATTGAAATATAGACTCTATCCTGATTTACGCCGGAAGATTTTATAACAGAAGCAAAACCTCCTCTTTTCGCAGACTTAGCCTGAGCGGAAAGAGTCAGAAAAATCAATAAAAATAAGACAGTTAAAACTTTTTTCATTTAATTATACTTATCCCTGTTTTTACTTACTCTCCATCGTTTCCATAGACCGTGCCAGTATACTTTTCTATATTCTTCGGGAGCCCTTCTTTCCAAATCTTCAAGACTTGCCTGAAGTTTTAATCTGGCTTTCTCATCAGAATTATCATCACCGTCTTTAGGAACATAAATAGGCTCACCGTAAAGATTAATAAGCCTTACATCCAGAATCGGCAATCTAAATCCGTCCCAGGAAGGAAACTTTACAAAATTAAAATTTGATGAATACCAGTAAATAGGAACAATAGGAACCTCAGCAAGTTTTGCAATTTTAATAACACCATCTTTTACAACCTTTGCCGGACCTCTCGGACCGTCGACCATCATTGCGCAATTTTCACCGCGTTTTAGGGCCTCAATCATTTGCATAGAAGCTTCCACAGCGCCTTTTTTACCCTTAGAGCCTCTTATAAGTTTAAAGCCCCATCTACCAACTACGCCTGCAATAACTTCTCCATCTTTAGAACGACTTATTAAAACGTTTGTTTTGGCTCTGTTTTTCAGACCATGAACGCAGCACTGATGAGCATGCCACATTGCATAAATACAGGGCTCCATTCCCGGATGGTCTACTTCAACAATATGTGTAAAAAATTCTTGTATTTTAAAAATTCTATATACTAAATCAGATAATTTATCTACATTATTCTTATTTAACAGCCTAACCATTCTTAAATTATACTATAAAAAACCTAAAATGTGGTATACTTTATTTATTCGGAGGGTTTATGAAAAAATTTAAGTATTTGATAGCAGTTCTGTTTCTAACGCAACTTTTAACTTTTGCAAACTACAATGATATTTATATTGCGGATATTCAATATGACTGGATTGATAAAACAATGGTCGAAAAAGAAGCTATTATAAGTGAAATAAGAGATATTATCTTTGAAGATGATGTTATTGAAAGAAAAGACCTGAAATCACAGTTTAAAAACATATTGAAAGATAAAGAGCATCTGGATCATTATTATGCCGCTTCTGCAGGATATGAAGAATATGGAGATTATAACATTTCTGCCTTCTACTACGGAAAGCGGAAACATATATATATGTACGCGCTCCAAGATAAAAAGGATCTTTCAAAAGCATACTATTATGATGCGCTCGGACGGTTAAAATATGTTGATTTTATTTACGGCGAATACCCTGAATACCCTTACTATTCTATTCAGTATAGGATTTCAGGAAAGCCGATAAGTGCTATTTACTTTGTATCAAAAGATACTCAATATTTGTTTGAACCGGACGGAACTTTTAAAGGGGTCTGGTACAAGCACAATCTTTATGATGAACACTCAGAAGTAATTCTTACAAGGACAGCTTACTAATGAAATATGAAGAAGAAATCGGTAAAATTTTGATAGCAAAGGGGCTTAAAATTTCGACAACGGAATCCTGCACAGGTGGGCTTTTAAGTTCAAAGCTCACTGATATCAGCGGAAGCTCTGCTTATATAACTCTTAATCTCGTGACCTACGCTAATGAAGCAAAACACAAAATTCTGGGAGTAAAAGAATCTACACTTACAAATTATGGAGCTGTAAGTAAAGAATGCGCATATGAGATGGCAGAAGGGCTTTATGAACTAACAAACTCCGATATTTGTGTTTCCACTACCGGTATTGCAGGACCGACTGGCGGAAGCAAAGAAAAGCCAGTAGGTCTAATGTTTTCAACAATTTATACAAAAGACAACGCAAGAACATTTAAAATAACAATGCCCCCTCAAACACCAAGAATAGAAATAAAAGAGTTGTTTGCAAACGAGGTGTTAAAAAACATTTACGAATTTATTAAATAAAAAAAGAGGTCTAAGACCTCTTTTTTTTATAATTTTTCCGGATTTCTTAACGGTATTAATCTGTCTAAGTCTGTATTAACACTGAAATAGAATCTTGCAGTATTTTCGTTATAATCTCTTCCAAGAGGGAAACCTAAACCAACCTGCGCAGAAATCCAATCTGTAAGATTCATATAGAATCCTGCGCCAACAGAATGTAAGAATGACTGTGGATAATCATATGCATTACTATTTAAGCCAATCCAACCCCAATCGTAGAACACAGCTAATCTCAATCTGTCATCAAGCCAAGGCCATACGCGATCCAATAGAGGAATAGGAGTTCTGAATTCTACAGTACCAGAAACGCCATAGTCACCAATGATTTCGGCTGGCTGATAGCCTCGTAATGTGTAAGGGCCACCTAATTGCATTTGTTCAGCGGCAAATAATTGATTTGGTGAATATTGACCACCAACTCTTACAACACCCATACTTCTTTTAAATAATCTTTGTACACGTGTAGCATTTGCAGTAAACTTGATAAATGTTGTATCACCTGTAGCACCGCGGACATTACTATCACCGCCCACACCAAAATCAAACCCGAAATTTCCAATCCATCTACCATAGTCATCATCTGTCATTCCGTACAAACCAGAACGCCATACTCGTAAATTATAATCTGAAAGGTAATCTCTTCCAGCAACACCTGGATTAAGGAATGTTGTACTTGCATTAAGAAAATCAATACCTGAATATACAAACAAATCAGATTTAGCTGTTTGCACCAAAGGGTGAGTTAATTTAAAGAAGTAACTCTGTGCATTACCTTTTACACCCAAGCTTCTGTATGGGCCGCCCAATCTTACGTGAGAATCAGAAAAGTCAAATGATAACCTTGTTCCGTATGATGATACCGGAAGTGAATATCCTGCCATCCATCCTGTTGCACCGGAAGATAGAATCGTTCCGCCGTATATTTTATCTCCTAAACCTGTAAGGTTATCCATACCAACAACGAATGAAGCTCTTTGAGCGCCTGTATATGAGCGGCCGTAATCATCCCATGCAAAAGCTAAGTTCACAGGGAAACGATCACGTACATTCAAAGTAATTGCAGTGTTCTCATCTCCTTCGGGCTGGCGTTCAACTTCTGTCTCAACCTGAACGTAGTCCTCACGGTTGATTTCTTTCATTGCACGCTGAAGGTTTTTAGCATTAAATACATCCCCTTCTCTTAAGCCGGCTTTACCCATGATAATATGTCTTAAGTACCATTCACGGGTCCACTTTTCACCTTCAATATTAAGCTCGCCGACCTTACTTTCAATAATCTTAATTGTTGCGACACCGTCAACAATTCTCTGCGGCGGCACTGTTGCATAAGAAGTTAGATATCCTTTTGAATGATAGTAATTTGTCACTTTTGAACAAACTTCCAGCAATTCATCAAAGAAAATATCTTCACCGATAACTTCTAGACCTAATTTTTCAAGTTCTTCTGTAGGAATTTGAGTATTACCTTCAAAATTTATACGTTCAAGAAGGAAGTGAGGATTATACAGCACACCTTCCCTGGCAATATTTTCTTCAATCGTGGCATCATATATACTATCATCTTTTGATACATCGTCTAATGATCGAACATAACTTTTGTCAATCTGGTAATTATTAATCTGATCCTGTTCCATTCTGTTAAAAGCACCAGCTTCATACCCATGGAGAGTATTGAGATTTAATCCACCTGCAACCGGATCTGCATTTGCTTTTCCCACAGAAAGAAGTAAAAATACAGCAAACAGATAACATATTTGTTTCTTCATAGTATCCAAATTCCTAATTTTCATTATTGGGTTATATTTCTGTACTCATCTAACATTATATTTCTTTTTAAAATTCAAAACAAATAAAATTGCCAGATTGTAACAAAATATTAAGCCTTAACTAATTAATTTTAACATATCGTCAAAACCGTGTAAAGGTTCGTTACAATTGGAAATCTACACCATTTGTATGATTTTTATTTTTTAGAAATAAAATCTACCACCCCATTTATAAAGGTTAGCGGGTGCACAGGACAGCCGGGTATATATAAATCAATAGGATATTTGTCTAAAAATTCTCTGTTAAGTTTAGAAGAATTCTGAAATACTCCGCCTGAAATTGCACAAGCTCCTGCTAATATAACAATTTTAGGGTTTGGAGTTGATTTGTAACAATCTTCAAGAGCGTAAGCCATATTTTCTGAAATAGGTCCGGTTATAACAAGTCCATCGGCGTGTCTTGGAGAAGCTACAAAATTTATCCCGAATCGTCCCATATCAAAGTTACAGTTTGAACAGGCATTCAATTCCATTTCACAACCGTTACAGCCCGCTGCAGAAACTTGCCTTAACTTTAAGGACCTTGAAAATACCCGCCTTATCTCCTTTCGAGCCTTAATTGCAGCCTTTTCGAATTCTTCAGGAGTCATTCCTTCAGTAATTATAAGACTTTCCCTTTGAGTTGAAGCAAGTTTATAATAGTTGCTGAATTGCACGGATTCACACTTGCAAGCACCGCAGAGAGTGCATTTTCCTA
The DNA here is from genome assembly GCA_944323615.1 of Candidatus Gastranaerophilales bacterium. Lineage (GTDB taxonomy): Bacteria > Cyanobacteriota > Vampirovibrionia > Gastranaerophilales > Gastranaerophilaceae > CAG-196. The sequence continues at coordinate 12,849 of CALUTG010000037.1, read as the reverse complement.
AATCAATAGATAGTGGATTGGATTTCAAAGCACCTGCAGGGCATATACTTTCATTTACATCACCTGCATTTTTTAATATAGGAAAGCCTCTAAACTGACTTCTCATCGGAGCATTTTTTATGTCCGGTATAAATTGATTTCCCTGAAAATATTTTAATTTTAATGTATCTAGCATAATTATTTCCCTTAATGATAAAATCTACAAATCATTTCCGCAATATGATAGATTATAGCTCTTGTTACAGAGCGGAAAATCTGAAACTCCATTATTTCTGACAGCCATCGCGAGCATATACCAGTTATTAAATGACGGATCTTTTATTTTATATCTCAACAATTCTCCTTTTGCACCGGTTAATGCTATATGAACTACTTCGCCTCTCCAGCCTTCAACAATCGAAACAACAAAAGAATTTGAATCAAGGGCTGAATTTGGTCTGTTAATAACTGGTTCATGACTAAATTCTTCTAATCTTGAAAGAAGTTTTTTAATAATTTGAATTGACTGCTTAACTTCTTTATATCGGAGCTTAAATCTTGAATGTACATCGCCTGTAGCCTTAAACGGCTTTACCACATCTAACGATGTATACCAAGTGTCATTAAAATCAAATCTTGAATCAATATCTACACCGGAAGCTCTTGCTGCCATACCAACCGCACCCAGCTCTTTTGCGTTTTCATAACTCACGACGCCGGTTCTTTCAAGTCTTGACAGAACAGTAGGAGATTTCAGCATAACTTTAGTGGTTCTGTCGACTGTTTTTCCTACTTCATCAAGCATTTTTACCATTTTAGATGCGAATTCTCTATCAATATCAAAATTTACTCCTCCGACATTAATAAGCCCTCTGCCGAATCTGCTGCCTGAAAGTTCCAGCATGGTATTTATTACAAGAGTTCTTGTCACACCGAAAATAGAAGCACCCATTGAATATGCTATATCACCTGCAATGGCTCCCATATCACCGATATGAATTGCTGCTCTTTCCATTTCCAGAGCAATTCTCCTTATTAATTGAGCCTTTGAAGAAACAGGAGTATTTGAAAGAGCTTCCATAGCCTGTGAATATGCCATATTATACGCAATAACGGAATCTCCGCAAACAGATTCTGCCAATCTATTATTGAAGCCTTTGCCCTTCAAAAACAGCCCCTCAACGCCTCTGTGCTGATACCCGAGCATTATCTCCAAATCATAAACCTTTTCTCCGTGACACATAAATCTGAAATGACCAGGTTCAATAACACCTGCGTGAATTGGTCCTACCGCAACTTCGTGAACTTCATCCCCTCGCATTTCAAAAAACGGATATTTATCCTGATTAATTCTTACAGGTTTAAGCCAAGGATGATTAAGCGGTTCTATACCGAATTCTTCATAAAATTCTCTTTCAAAAATATGAAATGCGGAAAATTTTTGAGTAAATGATTCATAAGATTTAATATCCGGAGTAAATAGAGAAGATGTTATATAAAGCTTTCCGACCTTATCATCCGCCAAGACCACATACAATCTTATATTTTCAAATTCCTGCTTCCCGAAAAAACCGACAACTCTCATCCTCATCTTTTCTATATCAGATTTGATTTCGTCAATCGACAGAGTTGGTATATCGTTTGCATTAATTTTCTTATTATTTTCCGTAATTATCCAATTCATATTTACCTTCTTTTAACTAAAATCCTACAACTGCACCTGCAAAAAGATTAGATACCTGCTCCGGCATATAAACACCTAATACAAATGCAAGAATAAGCATAACTAATTGAGGAGCATACATCATCCAATTTAATTTTACCCCCGAAGCTAAACCATCCGGCTCCTTTTCCACAGGAGAAAATGCCATTGAAACAACCGCTTTTCCTATTCCGTAAAGAATTATTGTAAGGAGAAGCAGGAACAATGCGCATAAAATAAACCTTCCCTGCATAAACAGAGTTTTAACTATCAAAAATTCACTCACAAAAAGAACCGAAGGAGGAAGTGCTGCTATACCTATAAAAGACAGAACCCATAACCAGCCGGTCATTTTATCGGTTTTTAACAAACCTGTAACATTCTTTATTTTCTTTGTTCCGTACAAATCAAGAACGTTGCCTGATGTGAGGAAAAATGAAGCTTTAATGAGCGAATGACCTACTAGATGAATCATTGCAGCAACCATGCCTGCGCCGCCAAGAGCCGTTCCTATAACAAGAATTCCCATATTTTCAATAGAAGAATACGCAAGCATTCTTTTATAGTTATTAATATGATAAACAAATACTGCTGTTATAAACAAAGATAAAAATCCCATTACAATAAGCATCAATCTTGCATAAGAAGAACATCCCGCAGCAACCATAATTCCGAATACAACCAGTATCATTAAAAATGCCGAATTAAGCAAAGAAGCCGACAAAAGAGCCGATATCGGGGACGGAGCTTCGGCGTGCGCATCCGGAAGCCAAAAGTGAACAGGTGCCAACCCCATTTTTGTACCTATACCAAAAAGGATAAATACAAATGAAAGCTTGAGCCAGAACGGATTAAACAATGCGGCATTTTTATATAAATCTACATAATATAAGGAGTTCAAACTACCTGTTGCTATTGTAAGAAGGATAATTCCGACAAAAGCAAGTGCAATCCCGATTGAACAAATAAATACATATTTCAAGGCAGCTTAAATAGAATGCTTTGTTTTTTTAAAGTAAATTAAATATGCGCTTGCAAGGGTTGTACCTTCAATAAAGACCCAGGTTATACCGAGATTATTGCTCAAAATTGCTCCGGTCATTGAAAGCACAAACAATAACACCATATAAGTATAATGTCTGACTTTCTTACCTGTTGCATCAACATTTTTTAGATGTCCGTTATTATATATTGCCACAGCCAAAAAGACAATTGACATAATTGCAAGAAATACTACATTCAGGTCATTCACTCCGAAAAAGGTGCAACACTTACAATTCGGGAGTAAATTTACTCTGAAAAGGTATGCCATAGATATAATAAAATGCAAAACAGCATATATATTAATCATTAAATTGTTTAAATAATCTTTTTTAAACAAATATAATATTAAACATGCCAAAAGCGGAAATAATAAAATCAAATTAATCATTGTACTCGTAATCCTTCAAATCTGATAAATGTGAAACTTCCAAGTCTTCAAACTCGTTATTAATCTCTCTGACCAGCATTCCGAGAATAAATACCGCAATGAATATGTCAAGAAGAACACCGAGGTTAATTATAACCGGCATTTCTTTTGCAACTGAAAGCGAGAGAAGAAAAATACCGTTTTCCATAGTAATAAAACCTATTACATTTGAAATAACTTTATGTTTAATCGTTATAAGCCATAAGCTTGTAATAATTATTGAAATAGAAACCCCAAAATACATCGGTGAAACAAGCATAAATGCAGGAGTATTAATATTTGCAACTAAAAATCCAGCAAAGAGAATTATGCTTGAAATAACAAGGCAGTAAAAATGCGGAATATGAGCATCCGTGTCTCTATGAGAATTTGTTTTCTTAAGAACTTTTTTAAGAAACCACGGAATAACAAAAGCCTTTACAATAAGAGTTTCCACTACAACAAACAAAAGCCCTGTAACATGTGCTAAATTTGTTGAAAAAGTATGAGGGTTTGTAAATATTGACCACTCAAACCACGGTTCTTTAATAAAGCCGGAAAGGCAGACAAAGAATAAAAGCCAGCCTTGTGCCGCAACCATATTAACGTGAGCCGCTAACCTGCTTGTTGAGGCTATATAAATCATAGATAAACCCAATAAAATTATAAATATGTTTTCCATTTTTCCTGCCTAACTTCCGTATATTCTGTATGTTACTAACGCAAGAATCAAAAGAGCCATAAGAGTCATTATAAATATAAACTCAAATACGTGAGTCATTCTGAATCTTGCAATTGAAGACTCGATGGTTCCTATCAGAACCGAAAGTATAAATATAATTACAAGGAATGCAATTACTGAATATAATGTTCCTAAACTCATAGGTATTAATAAATTTGCAATCAAAGCTTCAAATAAGAAAATTTTTATTGCAGCACCCCAGGTAATCAAACCCAAATCAACACCTGAATTATCCAGTATCATAACTTCGTGTATCATTGTTAACTCAAGATGAGTCGCCGGGTCATCTACCGGGACTCTGCAGCCTTCTATAAGCAGCATTATAAATAATGCTGCAGCCGTAAGTACAATAATTAAGTATCCGTATATACCCGCATTATGTAAAATAGTTTTAAAAGCATCAAAGGAATAGTTCTGGGTCAAAGCAGCAATTGAAGCCATTGCAATAAAGAAAGCCGGCTCTACTATAGTTGAAAAACATGCTTCTCTGGAAGCCCCCATTCCTTCAAAACTGCTGCCGGTATCAAGTGCAGCAAGAAGAGAAAAGAATTTCCCAAACCCTAAAATATATGCAAACATAATAAACGCAAACGGAAAAGCAATTATAGATCTTCCGCAAGCCATAGGAACAAGAAGAGCGGCAAAAAGAACAGTTGCTAAAGAAACTACCGGAGCAAATTTAAATACCCAGGACGTAGTTTTACTTATAACCGAATCTTTTTTTAATAATCTTAAAAAGTCCCACAAAGGCTGGAATATACTTACACCTTTTCTTCCTGCCCAAAAGGCTTTTGTTTTCTTTATCACACCTATGATTAAAAACGGTGCGAATAAAAGTATTAATATATTTAATAGTAATATATACATAATGTACCTTTCTTTAACCAGATTAGCCTATATAAAATACTCCGATAATAGCGAGCAGTAAAAATACCAGCCCGACTAAAATATATTGCTGAATATTGCCGTTCTGAATCCGCTCAAATCTGGACAAGATTTTTTCATCCCATCTTAAAATAGGTTTTACAATATAAGCTTCTTCAATATCCTCAATCTCCTGTTCATAATAAGCATCTTTAGGGAAAAGCTCCTTTGGCTTTTTAATATGAGAAACTCGCTTAAACAACGGTTTTAAAGCCGAAATAAACGGACTTGCATAAGAAGAAGCCGTATACTGCATCCTCGCAGTCGGCCTGTCATATCCGCAGCCCCAGGTTGTATGTTCTTCTTCTCTGTTATTAACAAGAGTCCTGAGTATATAAAGAACGCAAAGCGCAATAATAAATACAAGGAAAACCCCGCTTACCAGTGAAGTCATATCAACAATAGAACGCACAATCATAAGTGTATTTTCATTCTGCACAATCTGAGTCACTGGAACCAAAATAAAGCTTACAAAATACTGCGGGAAAACACCGATTATAAAGGTGAGCAATGCCAAAACTCCCATCGGAATAAGCATAACCAAAGAGGAATCTTCCTTAACATTCTTCGAAGCATCGCTTCTTGGCTCTCCTAAATACATAATTCCCGAAGCCTTTGTAAAACATAGTATAGCCATCGTTCCGACCATACCGAGTGCAGCAATAGTTATAACAAGGGTTATAAACAAACTTACTTCCGGAGCCGGCAAGCCCTGAATCATGCCTGCATAAATTAAAAACTCGCTTATAAATCCGTTAAACGGAGGCAACCCGCATATCGCAACAGAACCAATTATAAACATTAAAGCCGTATACGGCATAGGCTTAATCAAACCGCCCAAAGATTCAATATTTCTTGTATGAGTTTTCAAATAAGTACTGCCTGCGGAAAAGAACAAAAGTTCTTTAAATATTGAGTGGTTTAATACATGCATTATGCCGCCTGCAAAACCAAGCATAGCAACTATAGGATTACCATAAGCAAGTCCAAGCATACCAAGTGCAATACCGATACCTATAATACCTATGTTTTCGATACTGTGATATGCAAGAAGTCTCTTAATGTCATGCTGGGTTATTGCATATAAAACCCCGTACAAAGCGGAAATTACAGCTATAATGAGAACCATATAAGAAACAAGCTTTGAAGGAGTTCCCAGCATTAAAATAATTCTTAAAATACCGTATATACCAGTTTTTATCATAACACCGGACATAATTCCCGAAACATGGGTTGGAGCAGCCGGGTGTGCATCCGGAAGCCAGTTATGAAAAGGAACGAATCCGGCTTTTATGCCAAAACCTATAAAACCTAAGACAAACGCAATATTTGCCAGATGCGGATTCTGATGAAGCACTTTTGCATATTCAGCAAAATCAAGGCTGTTTGCACTATTCGTCAGTAAAACAACCATTGCTGTAATAAAGATTACAGAAAAATGCATATAAATTAAGTACTTGATGCCTGCTGAAATAACCTCTTTTTTTTCTCCTTCAAAAATAACAAGGAAAAATGAAGAGAGAGACATAATTTCCCAGACAACCAGGAAAAATAAACCATTCTGTACAACTGTTACACCGAGCATTGAAGCTATCAACAAAAGTAAAAAGAAACAGTGTGAAGAAAGATTCATGCCTTTACTCAAATACGGTTTCATGTATCCATTTGCGTAAATAAGTCCGATAAAGCTCATAATTGAAATAATCACTACAAATATCGCAGACAAAGGATCCAATACTAAATGAATCTGTCCGAACATTGCTGAAAGTTTAATATTACTTTCCAGAAAATTTCCGGTTATTAAGGCCCATATTGCAGGAAAAAGCGCAGTCCCCAAACCAATTAATGCGAAAATAGCGCTAATTTTCAGCTTAAATTGTTCTTTAACTATAAGCGCTAAAAAAGCACCGGTAAGTAATATTCCTATCGCTAAAAGAAAATATTCCATAACTATTTACATTCCATTCCCAAAATTAAGTCTAACTTCTTACAGTAATTTGTTATATTCCTAACATAATAATTTTTCAAGAAAAATTTTAAATATAAAACAAAAAACGCTCCCGTATCCTAAAATACGGGAGCTCACTTAGGAATTATTTAGCCTTGAACCGAATTTTGAGCTATATCAGTTCTAGCGGCAACAGCTTTATAGTAGCTTATATAATTAACCATACAGTCAAATTCTGTTTCATAAACAGTTTTATTTACACTCAAAAGGTTTTCTTCCATTTGGTTTAAATCAAGTTTTGCAATTACACCTTCCTTAAATTTTACCTGAGATATGGCAAAATCTTCTTTTTCAAGAGCTTGAATTTCTTTTTGTTTAGCAAGCTTTTCTCTGTCCATATTAACGGTAACAAGAGCATCATTAACTTCCTGCATTGATGTCAAATTAACTTTTTCATAATTCTTAAGATTTCTCTCATAAGCTATCTTCTGGGCTTTTAAGTTTGCCATTAGCCTTCCGCCCATAAATAAAGGCTGCATAAGGCCTCCACCAAAACCCCATAGCATATTTGATGTAGTAAAAAGACTTTCTAAATACTTGGAATTAAAGAACAACATCCCGCCTAGATTAATTGTAGGGAAAAGTTCTTTTCTTGCAGCTCTTACATCAAGTCCAGCTTTTTCAAGGAGCTTTTCAGCTTTTAAATAATCAGGCCTTTGTAAAACTATATCTGAACTTACATATTCAGGTATAACCCCGCTGAAAGAAAGAGAATTATAGTCAATTCTTTTATATTCCTCTATATTATTAGGACTATCCCCGACAAGAACAGCCAGTTGGTGCAAGAGCTTCGTACGCTCTTTTTTTAAATCTGTAAGATCTGTTACACCAGAAATATATGACTGATTGGCTTTGACTAAATCGGAAGTAGAAATCAACCCTTCAGCATTACTTATACTCATAATTTCAAAAATTTCTTTTCTCAAATCCACAATATCTTCCTGCAAATCAATCAAAGCATCATGTTTCACTATATCAATATAGGTACTGCCGACTGCTGATGCAATAGAAATATATGCAGCTCTTTCATCTAAAATTGAAGCTTCCCACAGTTTTTTTATAGAATCTGTTTTATTATGATTTTTCCCAAATAAATCTAACTCGTAATTAGCTATTATAGGTAAGGCAAAAGCTCCGGCAGATGACCCGAACACTTTTGCATAACCCGGCATAAATCCGGCTTGAATTGATGGAAGTTCATTAGCTCGTTGAGCTTTTACATTTTGATAATATTCATCAATTGTAAGCGTAGCCATTTTTAAATCTTTGTTATTTTCAATAGCTCTTACTATATACCCGCTTAATATTTCGTCATTAAAACCTTTCCACCATTCAAGATTTACATACTCATATTTATTCTTTTGAGGTACTACTTTTGCTGATTTCTTTTTTGTAGCCTTTTTTTTCTGTTTTTTAGTTTTTTCTGCTTTTTGATCTGTTACAACTATTCCCGTTGATTTATCAGCAGACCCCATAATAGTATCTTCTATAGCCAAAACCGGCACTGTATAAGAAAGTGCAAATGATGCAATTATTAAAAATGATAAAAATCTTTTCATATCTTTTCTCCAAGTACTTGATTTTTTCTAAAATAAATGATAGCATAAGTGTGTTGCAAATGCAACATGTTGACAAAAAAACATACAGTACTTAGAGGATTTACAAAAAAGGTTTATTGTGAAAACAGCTTATTCAAAAGACATATCTTTAAAAAATCATTTTACGGATTCTATATTTTACGAAATAGAATTAACTGCAAAGTATTGCAAAATGCTAGGAAGCCAAGTCTTTGAAAAGCTTAAAGTTGATATTCCTGTAGAAGAATTCGGTATTTTGGATACACTCATATGCAATCCGGATATTTGCCAGAGAGATTTGGCAAAAATTATTCTCAGAGACAGAGCAAATACCGGAAAACTACTGGAAAGCCTGGAGAGAAAAGGACTGGTATATAGAGAATTAGCCATAAAAAATAACCGGCCTGTTAAAATTGCACGGCTTACTGAATATGGTCTTAAAAAAACTAAGGAAATAACAAACCTTATAAGACCGCACATGGAAGAAGTAAGGGAAAAGGTCACAATAAAAGATTTAGACAAAGTTATAGTACTCTTAAAACAATTTAGAGAAGTTTTAGGAGAAACACTTGAAATTCAAATATAAGGGAAGGATTATGAGCGACGAGAAAGATATTAAAACAGAACAAACCGAAGAAAAAAACAAACTTCATACAAAACGTTATTGGGTAATACTGCTTGGTATTATAGCACTGGTTGTTGTAGGGTTTATAGTATATGAATTTACAAAATACCAATCAACTGATGATGCTTATGTTGAAACAACAACAGTTTCCGTTTCTCCAAAAGTATCCGGACAGATTGTAAAAGTATTGGTTGAAGATAACCAAAAAGTTAAAGCAGGTGATGTTGTTGCGGTTATTGATAAAATTGATTATGAAGTTAAACTTCAGCAAGCAACAGCTCAATATGAAAGAGCTTTATTAAATCAGCAAAATGCGCATGCCAATTTAAATGCTGCAAATTCTGAAATCGATTTAGCAAAAAAAGATTTGGAAAGATATCAAAATCTTTACGCAGCAGGAGCCGTATCTAAGCAGACTCTTGATAAAGCTGTTACAAACCTGGAATCTGTGCAAGCTCGACAGACTACTGCTGAACAGTCAATATTTTCACAAGATCCTTCAAAAAGTGCAAAAGTTGCCGATGCTGAATTAAATGTTTTAAAAGCTCAAAAACGAGCAGCAGAACTTGCATTAGAGTATACAGACATTATCGCACCTATTGACGGAACCGTTTCAAATAAAAAAGTTGAAGTCGGTATGATGGTACAACCTGGAACTCCGCTTTTTGTAATCGTTCCGAATGACGTATGGGTTGTTGCTAACTACAAAGAAACCCAAATCAGAGGAATGAAAAAAGGCATGCCGGTAGAAATAAAAATTGACACCTATCCGGGTAAAGTTTTTAAAGGTGAAATTGACAGTATTCAAAGAAGTTCAGGGGCTAAAGCAAGTCTTTTCCCTCCTGAAAACGCAGTCGGTTCTTTCGTTAAAATCGTACAAAGAATTCCGGTAAAAATTGTCTTTACAGAAAAAATCGATCAAAATGAATACCCGATTATTCCGGGAATGTCAGTTGTTCCAAAAATAAAAACAAAATAAATACTATAAATACAGCAATTATAATTCCATATCACGGCGGGTTGGTTTCCCAAGCCGCTTTTTTTTACATAACATAAAATAAGAAAAAATGCTATATTGCTGCTACAAAATGTCCCACAATCCTTGATCAAAAATACGCCTTAATTCCTGCTTCATATCCGGATCAGGTTCTCTTTCAATAAGAGTCTTTGCAAGTTTTTCCTGCTCTTCTTTGGATAACTCGCTTACCTTACACTCCTTGCCAAAAAGTTCTTTTATTGTATCAGAGAGTTTATTTTGTTTCTCCGGTGCATCTGTTTTTATTTTCTTTTCAGGAGGTTTTACATCTTCTTTGGGTTTCGAAGCTGTTCCGTCTTTTGGTTTATTCTTGAACTTCAATTTCCCTTTTGCAGCTAAAACCGCCAGAGTAACAACGGCAGCACCCGCAAGAGCACCGGCTGTGACTTTCGCAGTTGAAACTTGATTCTTATGTTCAGCCGAATCCTCCTTAGCCGAAGTATTCTGAGGAGTATAACTCTTAAATGATATCGGAGAAATTTTCATAAAACAAACCTTTCTTATATATTATAAAACCAAAACCTAAAAAAAATTGCCCGCGCAATTTCACGAACCGTCCACTTCGGTAATTAATATAAATATCATTCTGTTATATTCTATGTTATGCTTAGTAAGGAGAGTTGAATATGAACAGAAACATTGCAATCATTCTACTGATTTTTTTAGTACCGCTTGCGGTTTATTTTGGACTAACAAGAGACAAAAACATGGCAGTACTGCCGTCTCTTGCAGTATCAGGACCTGAAATTATAAAATTTTCTTCCCCTATGTGCTATGAATGTCAGGAACTGGAAAAAATCTTTGAGGAAGTTTATCCTGCTTATGCAAACAAGATTTCTTTAAGGAAGATTGATGTTACACAAAAGGATAACGAAACAAAGGAATTAATTAAAGAATATCAGGTAAAACTTGTACCTACTACAGTATTTAAAGATTCTGACGGGAATATGGTGAGAAGAACAGAAGGAGCTATCCAGCCCAAAATTCTTGAAAATTATTTTAAGGAAATAGCACATGAATAATCTAATACAGATATTCTCAACCGGGGCAAGCGCCTGGTACTTAATGCTCGGAGCTGCGTTTCTGGGCGGGGTTATTGCTTCAATATCGCCATGCTCATTAGCCATGCTTCCGCTAATTATAGGTTATGTCGGAGGGTATTCAAAAGAAACACCTTTGAGAACATTTGTACAGCTTTGTTCCTTTATATTCGGAACCGCCATAGTATTTAGCGTTATCGGAATAATTTGTGCAGTAACGGGCAGTGTATTTGCATCTGCTCTTGGCGGATATTTCACCCTTTTAATGGCATCATTGTTATTGGTAATGGGATTAAAACTCCTTGATATATTGGATTTTGACCTGCCTGTAATTGTAAAAGCCATGCCGACGAATACAGGATCATCATTAATTCTTTATCCAGTATTACTGGGGATAACTTTTGCTCTTGCAGGGACTCCGTGTTCAACCCCAATATTAGCGGGTATTATGGCATTTGCTGCAATGGGCAAAAATATGATGTTTGCAGTATTGCTTCTTTTTATGTTTGCTATCGGTCAGGGTGTAATACTAATTATTGCAGGGTGCTGCACTTCAAGCATAAAGAACTTAAAATCAATTGCGGCATTTACTGAATATCTCCTAAAGTTCAGCGGATTATTACTGGTTCTGGTCAGCCTTTACCTGTACTGGAAAGTTTTCGCTCCTCTTATTTAAGAGTTCTGATTCAATAATGCGGGCAGCATAAGCTATAAACTTTTCACACGGTCTTGATTGGTAATATTCTTGGGTTCTTATAGACGGAATCGGGTCATCCGCGCCTTCAGGAAGATTTAAGAGTTCCCGGCATATAATTGTTCCAAACTCTTTTTTAAATTCTCCGGCAAGCTTCTGAATAAGTTTATAGTGCTCCGACTTAAGCTCAAAATTATCCGGCTCTGAATAACCTTTTTCAAGCCCTGCTATCATAAACATCGCTGAAACGGCACCGCACACTTCTCTTAGTCTTCCCATACCGCCGCCGAAAGACGATGAAATTTTAAGGGCCGTTTCCGAATCAAGCTTATATCTTTCAGCAAAAGTTAAAAAAACAGACTGAGCACAATTAAAACCTGATTTAAAATTATGTACCGCTAGTTCTGAATATTTTTCCATAAAAATATTTTAATATAAAAAAATGAACCATTCTATTAAAAAATCGTTATACTAATATAGAGAAGCTTATTTAGATTAATGGTTAAAGTAAACTAAAAGGAGGACAAATTATGTCAGATGAAAATCACAATGTAGAAGTAAAAGAAGAAAAATGTAATTGTTTCTGCCATTCTAAAGGCTTTAGGAAATTTTTAGTAGTAGCACTCGGAAGCTTTGTAGGCGTATTTTGTGCATTAAGCTTATTTGCAGCACTTCATAAACCTCCGATGATAGTTCCGCCATGCCCATGCGGATGTCAGCAAATGGTAAGACCTTTCTATGGTCCGCAATTTGACAGAGGTGATTTCAAAAAATTCCATAAACACCATATGAGACACATGGATAAAGCCGGTATACCTGACAGACCAATGCCTCGCAGAGGTATGGAAGGACCTGGACCTGTTCAACCGCCAGTTCAAAGATAGTTCAAGCAAAAAAGAAGAACCGGTTTAAAACCGGTTCTTCTTTTGGGATTTATATCGAATTTTACACCACAAAGGTTAAAATGTCACCCTGAACTTGTTTCAGGGTCTTAATACTGGTAAGATTCCGAAACAAGTTCGGAATGACATTATACCTATATTTTGAGTGTATTTGGTGTAAAGTTGTATAT
>CALUTG010000036.1 GCA_944323615.1 Candidatus Gastranaerophilales bacterium | reverse complement strand
CGGGAGCTGGATTTGAACCAACGACCTTCGGGTTATGAGCCCGACGAGCTACCAGACTGCTCCATCCCGCGATATTTTGTTTTGGGATTCTGACAACTACCGTTATCATTTACCCCCACCCCATTATTAAACGCTAAAAAACAAAAATCAAGTTTTGCTGGCTGATATTATATGATTATTAAGTTTTGTAACAATATATATAAAGTATTGCAATTTTATTTCCGATAAATACTTTATATATATGTAAATACGAAATACACACACAACCTTTCATACAACCTACACACTAACCTTCTACACACATGAGGAATTATTAAAAAAGATTCCAAACCTTTCTTCCAAAGAAAGGTTTTTTCTTTTGTATAATTACAATATATCCAGAGGGTCTACATCGATTGCGAGTTTTATGTCTTTAGGCAGGGTAATTTTGTCCAAAAATCTTGAAACAAAATCATGACCTTTTTGTGAGAGTTTGTTTTTAATAAGTATCTGGAATCTGTAGTATCCGTTAATTTTAGCTATAATACAAGGGGTCGGTCCAAGGGTTTCCAAATATTCCGTGAACCCAAATTTTTCAGTCATTGTATTTAATCTTAAGGCTATTTCCATTGCTGATTTTTCAGCCCTGTAATTATTCAGTGATGATAAAATTAGTCTGATAATCTGGCTGAACGGCGGGTAATCAAATTCTTGCCTGGCTTTAATCTCCGTTTCAAAGAATTTTTCATAATTCTGTGATTTAGCGGTCTGGAATGCGTAAAAATCAGGATTATATGTCTGGAATAGAACTTTTCCTTTGTACTCCCCTCTTCCTGCTCTTCCCGCAACCTGAGTTAAAAGCTGGAATCCTCTTTCAGATGCACGGAAATCCGGAACTGAAAATCCTGTATCTGCACTTATTACCCCGACCAGAGTCACATTAGGATTGTCTAAACCCTTGGCTATCATCTGGGTTCCGACAAGCACATCTATTTCGCCCTTTTGAAACTTGTTTAAAAGTTCAATATGAGCATTTTTCTTAGTTAAAATATCGCTGTCAATTCTCTCTACTCTGTATTCAGGGAAAAGTTCTTTTACAAGTACTTCAATTTTTTGGGTTCCGCTTCCCGAATTTGAAAGAGCATCGCTTCCGCAAACCGGGCAGTAGTCAGGAAAACTCATTTCTTTGCTGCAATAGTGGCATTTAAGCCTTTTTATGGAAGAGTGCCACACCATAGGAATAGAACAATCCGGGCATTCAATAAGCGTACCGCAGGATCTGCACTGTGTATAGGTTGAATAGCCGCGGCGGTTCATTAGCAGGATAGCTTGCTTGCCGTTTTCTACAGCCTCTTTAATTTCTGTCTGCAAGGGTTTAGAGATAATCCCTCTGTAAGCAGCTTTTCCGTATTCTTGCATATTAATTACTTCAGGTTTTGCCAGAGGTGCGTTATTGTACCGTTTTAACATCTGAAATAAGTTATTATTGTTCAGTGCGTAATAATAGGTTGAAACATCCGGAGTAGCGGAGCCCAGCAAAAGCGGAGCCTGATGGAATTGGGCTAGGCGCCGCGCTATGACGCGCGCGTCATAGCGCGGCGCGGGGTTTGTCTGCTTATAGGCTCCTTCGTGCTCTTCGTCTATTATTATTAAACCTATATTCTGAAGCGGCGCAAAAACGGCTGAACGAGCGCCTGCAAGGATTTTTATTTCGTTATTATACAGCCTTTGCCATACATCGTATTTTTCGCCGTCAGAAATACTGCTGTGCCAGATTGCAACATCTTTTATCCCGAATTTTCGCGCAAGACGTTTTGTAAGCTGGGATGCAAGGGCAATTTCAGGCGCGAGAAAGAGGACATTTTTTTCGGAATCTATTACATCTTTGATTAGTTTAAAATACACTTCGGTTTTTCCTGAGGCGGTTACACCGTGAAGCAGAATCGGGTTTTGCGAGCGCATTTTTGATTTTATCCCTTCGTAAACTTCCTGCTGCTCCGGAGAAAGTTCATATAAAGGTTCAATTTCAACATCTTTAAAGATTGTAAGCGGGTTTCTGTAAATATATTCAAGTTCAAATTTTACATAGCCGAGATCTGCAAGCTTTTTCATTGTAGTTCTTGTGGTTTTGGCTTTTTCTTCAAAGTATGTAAGAGAAATCTTGCTCTCTGTTTTCAGGAGTTCAAGAATTTCCTTTTGCCTTTTAGTTAAACCTGTAAAATCATCTTTAATAAGAGTAACGGACTGCTCGGTTTTTGAATTCTTTTCAATGAGTTTCATCGGGATTGCCGCATTGAGTACGGTGACAAAATCCGTGCAGTAATAATTTGCAACCCACTCAAGAAGTTTCAGGTATTTTATTGAAAACAAAGGGGTCGGATCAAGAATTCTGTTAATTCTTTTTGCTTTGATACCTTCCGGAAGATAGTCTGAGAATCCGACCACAAAAGCATTAATAAGCCCTTGCCGTCCGAATGGCACAAGAACTGCCTGTCCGATTTGGATAGTTTCTGTCATTTCATCCGGTATCAGGTAGCTGAATGTTTTTACTCCGAGCCCTTTAATATTTACTAAAACTAATGCGTATTTCATTAGTTTCTATTATATATTAAAAACCTAAAGATTGCTGTTAATAATTCTATCAATACAAGCTTTTGGCGAGTAGCTCCATTCTCGGGCAGAGATTCTTGAAACTTTCATTCCGGTGCGCTCAAGAATTGCCTGCTTTTTCATATTTGATACACGGGATTGGATTTTGTCCTCCACTCCGTCGCATTCTATAATGAACCTGTCATCTACAAGCAGGTCGGCGCTCAGTCCTGCAATCTCTTCTCCGCAGACAACTTTGTGTCCGATTTCTCTGAAGGCTTGAGCGACTTCTTTTTCAAAAGAGTTTTTATAAATATTTTCATCAAAATCATCTGAATTAATCAAAGAATATCTGTTTTCATATTCTTCAATATAGCCGAAGTAGCTTCTTAAAAGCCCTTCCGGAAGTTCGCGAGGATTTTTTGATATAAAGTTAATGCATTTATACCGTGCCCTTGTAATAGCAACATTAAACAGATTCGGCTTTTGCAGGAATACAAGACTTTGCGGAAAACTGTTCGGAGCGTAAGCCCAGGAAATAAGCATTATGTCTCTTTCATCACCCTGGAATGTGTGAGCTGTGCCGATTTCAATCTGGTGTTTTTCCATCATGTGTTCCGAAAGGACTTTGGCTACAGAAATCTTAAGCTGTTCAACCTGTGCTCTGAATGGTGAGATTATCCCGATACTTACAGGGTTATCAGGATTTTTTCTTTCATCTTCTATAATTATTTCGTGGAGTTTTTTTACAAGAGCTTCTATTTCCGGCAGATTTCTTGTAGCATCGACATCAATTTTGCCGTCCGGAACAACAATTGCTTCAAGTACTTTTGAAGAATTATCGTTTCTTCTCATAACCTTGATTCTTCCGCCGTAAAATTCTTTATTAGAGAAGTTTATAACCGGCGGTAAGCTCCTAAAATGCTCATCTAAGAGTACAGGATGAGTTGAATAGTAGTTTGCAAGGTCGAACATGGAATTTGTTCTGAATCTCCACATAAGCTGGTATCTGTCAGAGATTCCGTATTGGCTCATAAAGGACTGTTCTTTCGCTTTTTCCAGGAACGAAAGGTGAGGAAGCTGCTTGTCATCGCCGACTATAACAGCTTTCTTTGCCCTGAAAAGAATCGGGAAACAGCTTGCAATATCGCATTGGGAAGCCTCATCTATAATTACTACATCAAACAATCCCGGTTTAAGCGGAAGCGAACCGGAGACTGCGTAAGTAGTTACACACCAGCAAGGAAAAGCTTCAAGAAGCGGTTTAAAATCTTCTGTTTCAAGAAGTCTGTTTTGAAGATTTTGTCTTCTTTCAACCAGAGATTTTGAATGTACAAAAAGGCGCTGTCTTTTTATTGAATCTCTGAGCAATCCTTTTAATGCCTCTCTGCGTTTGGTTTTAAGTATATCCGTTGCAAGACGCTTTTGTTTCTTTTTCATATTTCTTATCTGCTCGGAAAGAATATGAACATTTCCTATTGTTTGGATTTCTGTTTCAATCATTCTTGCTTTGCAGATAAGTTTTGCAAACTCAAGTTCTGTTTTAAGAACCATGAGGTTTTCATTGCTCACGTCAAAACTTGAGAGTTTTAAGATTTTTTTGAGTTTTCCGACGGCTGAACTATTCTTTATACCTGCCCAGAAGCCGGCTTTTTCGATATTTTCGGTAAGTGTTGTTATGATTTCTTCAATTGATTTAATTTCATCAGCTTTGAGGGTTGTTTTTATAAACTGATGATTCCGGTGCATAGGTTCTTGAAGCTTAATCTCTTCGTTTACGCTGTTCCAGTCTCCTTCAAGCTTAATAATCTTTTCAGCTTTGCCCTCTAAATCACTGATTGCTTTCAGCAGGTTTTCCATATCGGAGGTGTCGCAAAGAATAGAATTCTCTACTCCGTCATCAAGATCGGCTTTACCGGCAAGGAGATCCTGAAGCTGCATTGAAAGTTCTCTTTGGTAGTTAAGTCTGCCTGCTCTTAGCGCAAGGAAAGGGGCTCCGAGTTCGTTAAGTCTTTCTGCTACTACGTCAACAGCTTTATCCATGCGGGATGCCACGAGTACGGTTTTCCCGTTTGCTATAAGATGGGCTGCCAGGTTAACAATAGTCTGTGATTTACCCGTTCCCGGAGGTCCGAAAACAGACACAAGTTTTGTATTTTCAACATTTTTTATAACATTTAATTGCGCATCCGACAGTGATAACGGAGTTACCGGAAAGAAATCTGCAAGAGTCTTTTGCTGTGTGTCTACAGGTTTTGACTGGGTGTATTCTTCATTTATTATGTTTAAAACGGTTTCTCTGTAAACACCGCTCGGCTTTTCCGCAATCTGGGTAAGTTCGTGCAAAACACCTGCTGTTACTGACGGACGTTTGGTTAATATTATTGCACACTGGTTGGTAAGATGAATTTTTTCATAAGAAGCGGATGCCTTTTTAGACGCTTCTTCCTCTTCTTCAATAATTTCATCAATATTATCCGCAGTTATTTTTTCGTTATAAAAATCTTTTGTTACATTATCTTCTTTAACATCCATCTCGTGATTAAGTGAAATATCAATATCAGGAATAATTGATTTTAAGGTTGTTAAGAAGATATCCATTTTTTCCTGTGTAATAGGAACAGACGGAACTACATCCAGCAAGCCTTCAAGAAGCTGCTCTGTTTCATCTTCGTCGTCGCTTTTTTTCATTAAAGCCGTAAGAGCTCCGGTATTAAGAGAGATGAATTCATCTGTCAGCATACAATTTATATTCACTCCGTTACGCTCTAACCGGCATGGAGAATATAAAAGCGGAGTTAAAAATTCGTTTTTTCTTCCGGATTTTGTTTTTCCGACCAAAAATAAATATCCGTAGATAAGATACTTGTCTTTTTGGCTTGTTTCAGACTGAATCATAAGCTCGGTAAGCTTAGGATCTGATCCTTCCAATCTTAAGTATTCAAGCCCCTGAGTGAAGAGAGTGTCTTCCTCATTAAGAAAAATCCATTTGTTATCTCTATCTGCTTTCAGGTTCCTGAAAGTAGAGCTTTTTACCTCTTCTCTTACACAGTCGTGAAGATATTGACTCAATTTTTTTATAAAACTGTTGTTGAATGCGGAATTAATCGCTCTTGTGGCTTCCTGAAGCATATTCTCTCCTCTTATGTACTTATTTTGCCTATATTGTATCACAGTTTGAAGAGAAAAAAAAGCGGAAATCTTAGAATCTCCGCTTTTTTATATTATTCGTTATTTTTTATCCTTCTTTCCAGTAATCTTATCTTCTACTTTATCGCCCAGAACTGCTCCGGCTGCAGTTCCGCCAAGCAGCACTGCTCCACCCAGAATAACGGGAAGAGTAAATACCCCTGCGATTGCTGCAGAACCGATTGCGGCAAGGGTAGTCATAAGTCCAATCCCGCCGCCAGCAAGAGCACCTGAACCCTTACCTTTGAAAGATATATCATTAGACTGATCCACTTGAGGAATTTCATTTTTTTTACAAGACAAGTTTTTAGGATACTGATGATTGATTCGTGGTTGAATAGCCGAAATTTTCATAATTTAACCTCCTTAAAGTTTCAAGCATTATATCATAATAAAAAATACTCAACAACTTTTTTTCTCATAAAAATTGTGCTAGTATAGAGCTATGAAATTGAGTGTTCTGGTTTTATTATTAATATCTTTAACTATAGCGGGCAGTTGCTATGCGGAGCCTGCTGCACAAGGCGGGGCGCAGCCTGCGGCTGCGCCCCCGGTTACAGTCCCTCAAAATATCAAATTCGAAGACTGTACAAAAATGTTTGCGGTTAATAAAGATAAATTATTTTATCTGACATTAGGTGCAATTACCGCAAACAAATTTAATGTAGACGAGATTCAGACAGAAAACGGCTATATAATTTTTACTGCAGTGAAAAATCAGTATCTTGCGACAATTGCTATGATTGATTCATCAAATGCCATATTAAAAATTACTCCTTGTAACAATATATATTATTTCCAGCCCGGAATAATAATAAATATTTTCAAATACATTGATCTTAATATAAACACTGATATCAAGGTGTAGGAGGGTAGATGGTAAAAAAAGTTTTACTGCTCTTCTTTGTTGTTATATTTCTAAGCGGGTGCGGAATAAAATTTGATCAGCAGAGTTTTAAGCCCGAACAAAAAGTCATAACATTCTGGACACTTCAAATGGGCGATTTTGCACCTTATATGAAAGAAGTTATTTCAAGTTATGAGACAAAACATCCTGATATAAAAATAAAATGGATTGATGTACCGTTCTCAGAAGGTGAAAAAAGAACATTAGCCGCAGTAATGACAGATTTTCCTCCGGATTTAATTAATCTTAATCCGGACTTTTCAGCCCTCCTGGCTCAAAAAGGAACTTTGTGGGAAATTCCTTCCGATAAATTGAATTCATTTACTCCTGAAATTGTTAACGCTATGAAATATAACGGAAAGCTTTATTCAATTCCCTGGTATGCAACAAGCGCTGTTACAATTTATAACAAAGAACTGTTTAACAAATCAGGGGTAAAGAATCTTCCGAAAACATATCAGGAACTTGCAGATATTTCAGCTCAAATCAAGACTAAAACAGGAGCTTATTCATATCTTCCGACTATAACCGAAAATGACACAATGCTTAAAATCCTTAATAAATACGGGGTTTCAGAGATTAAGGATATGAATTCACCGGAAAGCAAAGCCGTATTTGAGATGTTTAAGACCCTGTATCAAAGAGACTTAATTCCGCCTGAGACAATTACTCTTACCCACAGAGAAGCTCTTGAACAATATATGGCAGGAAAAATTGTATTCTATCAGGGCGGCGCAAATTTTCTTACTATGATTAAAGAAAACGCTCCTAAAGTTTACGCACAAACAGATGTTACAGAGCAGCTAAAAGGTCCTGTCGGGCAGAATGATTTTTCGGTTATGAACTTTGTTATTCCGCTGAGAGCAAAATATAAACCTGAAGCTCTTGAATTTTGTCTTTATCTTACAAATAGCGAAAACCAGCTAAAACTTGCAAAACTAACAAATGTTATCGTAACTGATAAAGAAGCTTTAAAAGACAGCTTTTATAATGACTATTCCACGCTCGAAAACAAAGCTCGCTCAATAAGCGCAAAGCAGCTTAATAAAATCACTCCGGCATTGAGACAAAAACCGGATCAAAAAGAAATTAATCTTATAATCAACCAGACTGTTCAGTCTGTTCTTTTAAACAAAAACTCTGTAGAGAACCTCCTTAATAAACTCAGCATGTTTGTATTATAATTAAGTAACTACGAGAATAGATGAGGTTAAGAGATGTTAAAAGATTTTTTCTTAAATGAAGTTGAAAATGCTATCTTAAAAGCAATAAAGGATAATAAATTAGGTCAGGCAAATGATTATACAAAAGGTTCTTTGATTATTGAGAAACCTAAGAATTCTGATTTTGGAGACTTTGCAGTAAATGTTTCATCTCTTGCACGAACTGCAAAAATTGCGCCGCCTATGATAGCAAACGCTGTTACAGAAAACTTGAATTCAGATAAATATACAGTTTCTGTTGTCGGTGGATTTATTAATTTTAAAGTCTCTGATTCGCTTCTTGCAAATGCAGTAGAAGAAATTCTTAATAAAAAAGAAAAATACGGAGTCCCAGAAGGGGTAAATACAGAAAAAATCTTGCTGGAATATGTTTCTGCTAACCCGACAGGACCTTTTCATATCGGTCATGGACGCTGGGCTGCAATGGGAAGCGCACTCGCTAACCTTTTAAAATTCTACGGACACGAAGTTTATCAGGAATTTTATATAAATGATGCAGGAAGCCAGATTCAAAAACTCGGTAATTCTTTGAAAATAAGAATTAAACAAGAGCTTGGCGAAAATATTGATTTTCCGACAGACGAAATTGAAAGAAAAAACTACTATCCAGGAGATTACCTAATCCCTGTTGCTAAAAAATTCCTGGGGGTAAATCCGGAAGTAAAAACATCAGCAGATGTTGATAAAATAGAATTACAAACCCTTTGTGATTTTGCAAAATTTGAAATGGAAGCCTGCCAAAAAGCTTTATTAGAAGATTTTAGAGTACATTTTGACAACTTCTATTCCGAATTAGATTTGCACAACTCAGGTAAGGTGGAAGAAAGCTATAAGGAACTTATGGCAAAAGGTATGCTCTATGAAAAAGACGGAGCTATGTGGTTTAAATCATCACAATTTGGCGATGATCAAGATAGAGTTATTAAAAAGGCAGACGGCTCAAATACCTACCTGACAGCAGATATCGCGTATCATGTTGATAAACTCAAAAGAGGGTACGACAGACTTATCAATATCTGGGGGGCTGACCACCATGGTTACGTAGCCCGCGTTAAAGCTTCTCTTGAAGCTTTAGGCTATGACCCGAACAAGCTTGAAATTCTTCTCGGGCAACTTGTAAACCTTGTTATTAACGGAGAAGAAGTAAGAATGGGCAAGCGTAAAAACATGGTTACTCTGGATGACTTGATAGAAGAAGTCGGAGTGGATGCAACCCGTTTTTGGATGGCTATGAGAAATATTGATATGACTCTTGATTTCGATATTGAACTTGCCAAAAGATCTACAGATGAAAACCCTGTATTCTACGTTCAGTATGCGTACGCAAGAGTTTGCTCAATCTTAAGGAATGCTGTTTCAGAAAAACTTAACCCTGAATCCGGTGAAAAAACGCCTGCCCCAATGACTGAATCTGAGCTCAAAGAATTGTTAGATAATTTTGACAAGAATTTAGTTCTTAAGACAGTAGATACTGCTAAAGCCCTTATTCTAAAGCTGGAAGAGTTTAAGTCTGTGATTACTCTTTCTGCACAAAACAGAACTGTTTATACTATATGCCGCTATGTTCAGGAGCTTGCCGGTGAATTCCATTCATTTTATAACTCAAATCGTGTAATATCAGAAGATAAAGAATTAATGAAATCAAGACTTGCTTTAATGGAGGCTATAAGAATTACTCTCAAAAATGCTCTTGATATTCTTGCAGTGTCTGCTCCGGAGCGCATGTAAGGAGATAGAAATACACGGGTGAAAGCTGGAAGATATATTGTTCCCTCTCCATAGGGAGAGGGAGAGAGGATAACTGGAATTACAAGATGGGGAAAAGTAATATCGATTTTATTGTACAAAAACTTAAAGATGCTAAACAGCCGTTAAGTGATTTTGTGCAATTAATGGACACTTTTAATGATCCCTATCTTGTTTTAATATCTTGCATTCTGAGTCTGAGGACTAACGATAAAACTACATATCCTGCCACATTAAGGATGCTTAAGCTTGCAAAAACCCCTAAAGAAATGAAACAGGTTAGTGCAAAAGACTTAGCAGAGGCTATTTATCCGGTCGGGTTCTATGAAAACAAAGCAAAACAAATCATTGAACTTTCCCGACAAATTGATGAAGAGCTGGACGGCAAGGTTCCGGATGAAATTGAAGACTTGATTAAATTTAACGGTGTCGGAAGAAAAACAGCTAACCTTGTTCTATCAAGAGGGTTTAATAAGCCTGCTATCTGCGTAGATGTCCATGTCCACAGAATCTTTAACCGGCTTGGCTATATTAAGACTAAAAATCCAGAAGAGACAGAGTTTGCACTACGTGAAAAGCTTCCAGTTAAATATTGGATTGATATAAATACGCTACTGGTGACCCATGGACAAAATATCTGCAAACCGATAAAACCTGATTGCGAAAATTGTCCTATTGCCGAGTATTGCGCAAAAATCATATAGTATGCTAAAATTGACTTAGTGGAGAGTTTATATGTCAGAAGTTGTAAAATGCCCGTTTTGTGAAAATCTTGTAGAATCTGATACTGAAAGATGCTTAAAATGCGGCTCCTTTTTTAAAGAACCGGAACTTTCCGGGCTCAAATTCAAAGATTTTGGAATGTTTTTCGCACTTCAAATTCTAACTTTCGGACTCTTCTCTACACTTTGGTTCTTCATTAACTTTAGAGCCATAAATAACCTTGCCGTTAATGAAAGAGATTGTTTAAAATTCAAAGGGCTTGCCGCAATTCTGGGCTTGAGCATTATCGGCTATGCCGGATATATTCTTTCTGATGTCGAATTTAGTCACAGCGTAGCTGTTGTTGTCGGGCTGGTCCAGTATATTATTAGTGTAGCCCTTGCATATAGAACACTTAAAATCATTCAGCGCTATACCATTGCTAAATACGGGGAATCTCTTGAATTAAACCCTTATTATATTGCAATATTCTCAGTTCTATATATGTCTCATTTTATTGATACTTATACAAAGCGAGTAATGAATTCTCACGATTATTTCAGCTTCAAATCTCCGCAAGGAGTTGCGCTTATTGTTGTTATAGCTGTTTTGGCTATTCTTTTGGGAATACACCTGCATTTAGGCTAAATTGTTAACTCGAAAGTATCAATGGTTGATTTCATTACATACGCATTAGCCTTGTATGCTGTTTCTGCAAGCTTAATATTAATTGCGTCTTGAACCGTATATCCGTTTTGGATTGCAGAAACCATCGCATTATCAAGAGCCTCCGCAGATTGTGCCACATTATCACCAACAGTTCTTAGTAAATCTCCCGGTTTAATATCTGAATAATAATTGCTTAAATCAACTTGTGCTGTTTCTGCATCAGAGCTGTCATACGTAGGCCGCGCAGCATTAGCAGAGCTGTTTCTGCCCGATGTTGCCTGCATGCTCTCTATCAAACCGGAGTAAAGCGATGTATCTATTGATGAAATTGAACTCATAAAACTATACCTTATATTTTTAGTTTAACTCATTTTTTTCAAACTTCAAGGGGGGGAGGGGTGTAAATGAATATGGTATACGTATGTGGTAAATATCGGGGGTGAATAGGAAAATATTGTTATTCTGCAAATCTTAGTTTATAAACTTTACCCGATATTTTCTTAGTGGTATTATATCATTATGGTTAAAGCGAGCAGTTTTGAAGAAGTCATTTCTCTCATAAAAGACCGGCTGGATATAGTAGACGTCGTATCACAATTTGTTGTACTGAAAAAAAGCGGGGCTAATTATTGGGGACTTTGCCCTTTTCATAATGATTCAAAACCTTCGATGTCAGTAAGTCCGCAAAAAGGTATTTATAAATGCTTTGCATGCGGAGAAGGCGGGGATGCGCTTAAATTTCTTGTAAAGGTTCAGAACAGAGAATATAAAGACGTTATTTTAGAGCTTGCGGAAAAATTCGGAATAGAACTTCCGGATAAATTTGAGCATACTTCTTCCGAAACAAAATCCCAGCGTAAACTAATGGAAGATGCCTGTAAAAAGGCTGCAAAATTTTATCATATGGAGCTTAGGCAGGCAGAAGATGCCAACAAGGCAATGACTTATTTAAGAGGCCGCGGTATAACCGATGAAATTATTGATAAATTTACTCTCGGATGGGCGCCGAATAAGTACGATACTTTATATAAAGAATTAAAAAAAGAATTTAACGATGATATTTTAGAAAAAGCGGGGCTTATAATTAAGTCCAATTCCGGGAGCTGGATTGACCGTTTCAGGAACAGAATTATTATTCCGATTCAAAATGAGAATGGTGATTATATAGCTTTCGGGGCGCGTGCGGTCGATCAGGGACAGAACCCTAAATATCTAAATTCCTCCGATTCCATGATTTATAACAAAAGTAAGATTCTTTTCGGGCTGAATTCCGCAAAAGATGCTATCCAAAAAGAAGATTCTGTAGTTATTATGGAAGGGTATTTTGATGTAATATCCGCTCAGGCAAACGGGGTTGAAAACTGTGTTGCATCCTGCGGAACGGCTATGACAGCAGAACATATAAAATTGTTGTCCCGCTATACAAAATCAAGAAAAATTTATCTTTCTTTTGATACGGATTCTGCAGGAATTAATGCCACAAAAAGAGGAAGCGAAGTTATTAAAAATACTTTTGCGACTCTGGGTAATGTTAAACAGTTTGATGAAAGCCATATTTCGACCTCTTCTGATAAAAAATATTCCTGTGAAATAAGGGTTGTTTCTCCTACTCAGGGAAAAGACCCTGATGAATTTATTCGTTCCATGGGGGGGAAAGCTTTCAAAGAATATATTAAATCGGCTCCTCTTTTGATTGATTTTCTCCTAAACAATGTTTTAAAAGAAAAGGCTAACGCTAAAACACCTCAAGAAAAAGCTGCCCTTGTTGAACAGGTTATAGATATTTTAAAAGATGTTAATAACAAAATTATTCAATCAGAATATGTAAAAATGGTATCAAATGTTTTGGAAGTTGATGAAAACGCTATAATGAAAGAACTCTCAAAATTAGGCAGTTTGATAGATTCACACCCTGTTTTTAATGATAAAAAAAATGTTGTAACAAATTCTTCACAATTTGAAATAAGGGCGCAAAAAAATTTATTGAGCGTTTTTCTTTCCAACGATGGTTTACTAAACTATAAAAAACTTAGTGAATTGTTGCCTCAAGATATCATTCAAGATGAAACATTAATAATTGTAAAAAATACAATTGACAAATTGGCATGTACAATAAATAATGTTAGGGAATTGACAAAAAATTTGTATACAGAATTCATTGAGGATGATAACTTAACACAAATATTAACAGACCTTGTAGAAATGTCAGAAGCCTTTAATTCTCTTGATGAGGAAGAATTGGAAAGGGCTGTTAGGGAAAATATAACAAGACTAAAACGGTGCTATCAGGATCACGAAGCTGAAAAACTCCGCCAGCAATACAGACAGGTTAATGATGATGATATGGAAGCACTCAAAATACAAATTCAGCTTAGAGATAAAATTAAATTAAGGACTGGAGATAAATAATGACCCAAAAAAGAAACTCAAGATCATCAGTAGTAAGCGTTATGGAAGACGAAAATATTGATTTATTGGATTATGATTCCGAAAAAGACGTAGACGAAGATGCTGTTGATTATATTGAAACAGATTTGGGCACCGATAATATTGAAGATATTATTGTGTCCTCAAAATTGAACGGCGTTAAAAATGAAGATTTCTATATGATGGACTCTTCTGATTCAATTGTGGAATCTGAAACAGATACGGAAGTCCCAAAAGGTGTTGCCGTGGAAGATCCGGTCAGACTTTATTTAAGAGAAATCGGACGTATCAAACTCCTTTCAACAAGCGAAGAAATTGAACTTGCAAGAAAGATTATTCAGGGCGGAACTCCGGGCGCTATAGCTAAGCGTAAGCTTGTACAGGCAAACCTGAGACTTGTTGTAAGTATTGCTAAAAAATATGTAGGAAGAGGCATGTTATTCCTTGACCTTATTCAAGAAGGAAACCTCGGGCTTATAAGAGCGGCAGAAAAATTTGACCACGAAAGAGGTTTTAAATTTTCTACTTACGCAACCTGGTGGATCAGGCAGGCTATTACAAGAGCTATTGCTGATCAGGCAAGAACTATTCGTATTCCTGTTCACATGGTTGAAACTATTAACAAACTTAAAAAAGTTACAAGAAGACTTGCTCAAGAACTTTCAAGAAAACCAACCGAAGAAGAACTTGCGGTTGAAATGGGCGTTTCTATTTCTAAGTTAAGAGAAATTGTTAAAATTGCTCAAGAACCTCTCTCTCTTGAAACACCTATCGGTAAGGAAGAAGATTCCCGATTGGGTGATTTTATTGAAGATAAAGAAGCTGATGCTCCTATAAAAACTGTAGCTTCAGAACTCTTAAGAGAAGATCTTGCGGAAGTTCTCTGTACATTATCTCCGAGAGAAAGAGACGTATTAAGACTTCGTTTCGGTATGGATGACGGACGTCAGAGAACATTAGAAGAAGTCGGGCAGCTCTTTGGTGTTACAAGAGAACGTATCAGACAGATTGAAGCAAAAGCTTTAAGAAAACTAAGACATCCTAATCGCAGCAAGAGATTAAGAGAATACGTCGAAAACTAGAATATTTGAAGGGGCGGCTTTTATGAAATAAAAGCCGCCCCTTAGAAAGATAAAAGGAGTTTAAAATGCTTGCAACAGTTGAGTCAAAAAGTGCTAAGGATAGGGAATCTGCAATAAGAACAATAGATACGGAAATTGATGCTATATCAAAACTCAAAGATTCTGTTGCATTGGAAAATCTGACGAGTGCCCTTGATATGATGCAAAATTCAACCGGAAGAATTATTGTAACCGGCATGGGTAAATCAGGTCATATCGGGAAAAAAATTGCTGCATCTCTGGCTTCAACAGGAACACCTTCGTTTTTTGTACATCCGGCAGAAGCAAGCCATGGCGATTTGGGTATGATAACCGAAAATGATGTGGTTATTGCTATTTCAAACAGCGGAGAATCAAAAGAACTTGTAGATATTATTAATTATTGTAAGCGTTTTGGAATAAAAATTATTGCTATTACCAAAAATCCGGAAAGTTCCCTTGGCCAGGCCTCAAATATTGTACTTGAGCTTCCAAATTACGGAGAAGCTTGCCCGCTTGGACTTGCACCGACAAGCTCTACGACTGCAACCCTTGTATTAGGTGATGTATTAACGGTTGGGCTTATTGAAAGAAAAGGTTTCTCTAAAGAGGACTTTAACTTAAGACATCCGGGCGGTAAATTAGGTTCTATACTGAAACGTGTCGGCGATTTAATGCATACGGGACAGGCTATGCCTATTCTGGATGAAAATTCTAATATGCAGGCGGTGCTGCTCGAAATGACTTCAAAATGCCTGGGCTGCGTTGGATTTGTTAATCAATCTGGAATTTTAACGGGAATGCTGACAGATGGTGACTTAAGAAGATGTCTTTCTCCATCTATTTTAAGCGAAAAGGCAATAAATCTTATGACAAAAAATCCGAAAACTGTATCTAAGGATATGATTTCGGCTGAAGCATTAAAAATTATGCATGATAAAAAAATTACAAATATGTTTGTTGTGGAAAATAACCGACCTATCGGTGTAATTCATATTCATGATTTACTCAATAACGGGGTTGCGTAGAATGATTTCAGTTTTGTGAATCTTTAAGAGAAACTAAACAGAAATATATAATAAAATAAATCCGGCAAGATATTATCTCGCCGGATTTATTAGTTATATGATAAAATTTACTATCTTACTGCTCCTGTAAGCTGTTTAGCTTCGCTTTCGAGCTGTAGAGTAACGGTTGTAATATCACATACTGATGATGGACCAAAGTATTGAATAGCTCCAGGGAAGAGGTATCTGTCATTAATAGCCCAATCTTCTCTGTTTGATTCCAATTTTTTGAATACAGGTCCGTCAAGCTCAACAAGAGCTTTCTTGATAACCGGTTTCATTTCTCCATGGCGTTTTTCCATGTTCATCATCATTGTAAGAGGAACTCCTCCTGCAACCCAATCTGAAGCAGGTTCTGTAAGATTTCTTACTGATGAAAGATATCCGGTTAAACCGAAGTTGATTAATGCAAATGCATTGAATCCGAGTGAGTAGCAGTAATCAGCATCAAAGTTTGAAGGGAAAGCGCATCTCCCTTCGTATCCGAAGAAGTGTGATTGTGCTGAGAATTTACCGATAAATTCACCCTGTGTTTTAAGTTGATTCAATCTTTCAGTAATCATTTCAATCAATAATTTTTCTGTTTCAATTTTTGATACCTGAACGTTTCCGTGCGGGTCTCTGTCTGCGAGAAGCTGACCTTTGATAAGAGCAGGAAGTGAAGCATAAACTTTTGCGTTTTCTGCATCAAGTCTGTTTTCTACAATATCAAATTTTTCTCTGATTGTTGTAGCACCTAAGAAGCTTGGATCAGTTTCAAGCGATGCCATAATGTCGTTAAGGTTAGCAATCATTGATTTCATTTCCGGAATAAATTCAATTAAACCTTCCGGAATAACTGCGATACCGAAGTTTTTGCCAACATTTGCGCGTTTTACGATAATATCTGTCATATAGTTAACAACTTGTTCAAGCGACATTTTTTTCTGTTCAACTTCTTCAGATATCATTGTAATATTTGGCTGAGTTTGAAGAGCAGCTTCTAAAGCTACGTGAGAAGCGCTTCTTCCCATAATTTTAACGAAGTGCCAGTATTTTTTAGCAGAGTTTGCATCTCTTTCGATATTTCCGATAAGTTCTGCATAAGTTTTTGTAGCAGTATCAAAACCGAAAGAAATTTCGATTTGTTCGTTTTTCAGGTCTCCGTCAATAGTTTTAGGGCATCCGATTACCTGAATATTTGCATTATTAGCTACAAACCATTCTGCAAGAAGTGCAGCATTTGTGTTTGAATCGTCGCCGCCAATGATTACAACAGCAGAAATGTTGAGTTTTTGGCAGGTTGCAAGAGCATCTCTAAACTGTTCTTCTGTTTCCAGTTTTGTCCTGCCTGAACCGATTATATCAAATCCGCCGGTGTTTCTGTAATCATTAATAAATTGATCGTTGAATTCAACGTATTTGCCGTCAATAATACCGCTTGGTCCGCCTAAGAAACCGTATAACTGGTTATTAGGGTTAGCTTGTTTGAGCGCATCGTACAGTCCGGCAATAACGTTGTGTCCGCCAGGAGCCTGTCCGCCTGAAAGAATTACACCTACGTTTCTGGCTTCGCTGTGAATAGAATCAGCTGAAGTTTGGAATGTTACGGTAGGTTTTCCGTAAGTGTTTTTAAATAAATTTTTAATCTCTTCTTTGTCTGCAACTGCTTCTGTTGCGGAACCTTCTTGTAAAACAAGATGATTAATACCATTTTCCAAAGATGAAGGAAGCTTTGGCTGGTATTTAAGTCTTTCGATTTGTAATGGTGATAAATTTGTCATAAAAAGTTTCCTTTCTTCTTTTGGTTAAATTATACATTAAAAAATTTTTTTATTCACCTTAGCAAATTTTATTATTACAGGTTTTTAAGTTGCAAAGGAGTGTGTGATAATGAATCTTTCTGTAAACTCATATGGTTTGAATTTTGGTGGAGCAAAAAAACTTATTCCGTTATCTAAGTATAAAGGACCTATTTTAAAACTAACAGAAGCAGATAAGGCGGAAATTTCCAGATGCAGGCAGCGGCTTGCGGATTTGGAGTTGAATCTGCACAAGTTGGAAGCACTAGAGAAAAAAAGTACAAGTACTAGAGAATCTTATTATTATTTTGATGAAATTCAAAAATATCTGTTTGATATAGATACATTAAGAACTCGTATTGAAAATATTAAAATTGCAAGGTTGAATAAGCAAAAGGAGACATCCTTGGAATTAGTTTAGAAGCAATAGACTTGCCCAAATAACAATAATTCCGGACATAATTCCGGTTATTGCGTAGTGCCAGTCCCCGTATTCATGGGATAACGGGAGCAGAGTGTCAAATGCGATATAGATCATAATTCCGACAACAATTGCCATTAAAAATCCGACAAACGCTTGCGGGAGAAACCAGTTAAGAAGCCCCAGTCCGATAAGCGCTCCTAACGGTTCAGTCATCCCTGTCCAAAAAGAGTACCAGATAGCCTGTCTTTTTTTCCCTGTCGCGTGGTAAATAGGAAGAGCGACTGCAATACCTTCCGGAATGTTGTGAAGAGCAATAGCAATTGCAACAGAAATACCGATTGTTAAATCCTGAGAAGTTACAAGGAACGTTCCGAGTCCTTCCGGAAAATTGTGTATAGCGATTGCGATAGCCGTAAGAAGTCCGGCTCGTTTTATATGTGCATGACTTTTGGCAGATTCGTTTGATTTTGAAAACATTTCTTCATCGACGTGATCCGGAATAAATACGTCAATAATCTTAGAAATAATTACGCCGATAATAAATCCGCCGAAGATCATCCAACTGTATGTTTTAGGGTAATAACTTTTTAACAGATCAGAAGCGGATGTCAAAATTTCCGTAAATGAAACAAAAATCATTACGCCGGCGGAGAAACCGAGTCCAAGAGAAAGAACTTTTAAATTATTTTTGTTAACAAAGAATGTTATAAATCCGCCAATAAGGGTTGCTAACCCGGCAAGTGTAGTCATTAATAAAGGTATTTGCCAATTTTCAATCATAAAATCTATTCCTTCCGGAGGTATTATAACATAAAATTTTAACTTATTAAGGATTCTTGGCATAAAAAAAAGCCCCAAATGGGGCCTTGGAATTAAGAATAGCTGGAAGTATGAAAAAGATTTAATGATTATATTTAACAGGAATTCGGGGTTTAAAGAAATTCTCCGGGTGACTGTATTTTACAAGACCAATCGGGTAATAAAAATAAATACTTGCAAAAAAAATTTCAGCGTATTATATTAGACGGGTGACAGAAAACGCGGGAGCGTAGCTCAGCTGGTTAGAGC
>CALUTG010000035.1 GCA_944323615.1 Candidatus Gastranaerophilales bacterium | reverse complement strand
ACAGTAAAATTTGAAGGACAAGACAGGCGCGAAGCTACTCTTAAAAAAGTTTTACCTGAATACGGGTTCAAATCTTTGGAAGATGCTCGCGAATTATGCCTTTCAAAAGGCATTGACGTTGATGCAATAGTTAAAGGTATTCAGCCTATCGCTTTTGATAACGCATCTTGGGCTTATACTCTCGGCTGTGCTATTGCTATCAAAAAAGGTATTAAAACTGCTGCAGAAGCTGCCGAAGCAATCGGTTTAGGTTTACAAGCTTTTGCAGTACCGGGTTCAGTTGGTGACAGAAGACAGGTTGGTATCGGACACGGTAACCTTGCAGCTATGCTTCTTAGAGAGGAAACTAAGTGCTTCTGCTTCTTAGCAGGCCACGAATCTTTCGCTGCTGCTGAAGGTGCTATCGGTATTGCAAGAAATGCTAACAAAGTTAGAAAAGAACCTTTAAGAGTTATCTTAAACGGTCTTGGAAAAGATGCAGCATACATCATTGCAAGAATCAACGGATTTACTCATGTTGAAACTGAATATGATTACAAAACCGGAGAATTAAAAGTTGTTAAAGAAACTCCGTTCTCAGAAGGCGAAAGAGCAAAAGTTAAATGCTACGGCGCTGATGACGTAAACGAAGGTGTTGCTATTATGATTAAAGAGGGTGTTGATGTTTCTATTACAGGTAACTCAACTAACCCTACAAGATTCCAACACCCTGTTGCCGGTACTTACAAAAAATGGTGCTGGGAAAACGGAAGAAAATACTTCTCAGTAGCTTCAGGCGGCGGTACAGGTCGTACACTTCACCCTGATAACGTTGCAGCAGGACCTGCTTCTTACGGTATGACAGATACTATGGGAAGAATGCACGGTGATGCTCAGTTTGCAGGTTCTTCTTCAGTTCCTGCTCACGTAGAAATGATGGGCGTTATCGGTATGGGTAACAACCCTATGGTTGGTGCAACCGTTGCAGTTGCTGTTGCTGTAGAAAAGGCTATGGCGTAGGTTTTAGATAATAAAAGAGGCGGGAGGCTTAAGCCTCCCGCCTCTTTTTATTATTTTTCATAATTACTATTATATTACCCTTTCCTACGAATTTATTTATAAATAAATATGCCGCATTTCTTTGACCGCAAAGAAACGCGGCGCAAAGAAACTCCCGACCTGAACTGCGCTCACTAATCAATTGTAAAGCTCAACCTGAACGGGTGAACTCGCTATCGCTCAAACAGCACCCGTTTTGCTGCCGTTTCGCTAACATTGATTGTTCGCTTCGTAAAGGTCGACTTGATTACGTGTACATCTGCTTACAGGTATTTTTCGGTAGAAAAATACAGCAGTGTGTGCTTTTTCTTTCTTTTCGTACTTTTCTTTCTTTTTGCCTCACAACTAAAAAGAAAGAAAAGTACAATAATTTTTTAAAAAGAGATTTCGTAATTCCGGGTAATATAATAGTAATTATGTTACCCTGAGTCTATTTGTAGAATTTAATTTAGTATAAATTAAACTCTACAAATGTATTCTTTAGCACTTCGTAGCCTTTTATTATGGTTTTGTAGTCCACTTTTTCCGCAGCAGAATGCATATTATACACATCTGCTAATCCCAAAAGAAACGGCATAAACGTTATTCCGTCAGCATTTTTATTGTGGCAGTAAATATGAGTTTCCGCTCCTGCATGGAATGATGAAATCTCATAATTTACCCCTGCCTTTTCGCAAGCTTTTCTGTAAACATTCTCAACCCTGTCATCATCAGCTTTCTCAAACGGTTTAAGATGGGTTTCAAACTCAATTTCTGCCTCCGCCAAGCCTTCATACTTACGGTTAAACTCTTCTACCAGCGCCGTCATTATTCCCTTAAGCTCTTCTTCTTTATCAAGACTTGCACTTCTTATGGAATACGACGCCATACCTAAAGTATTGATAATATTTGTAGCAGACTTATTAACAATCTCTTTGATATAATTGTCAGATTTAACCCCGTCTTCAATAAGCGCAGCAACAGCATTTTGAATACCGCCCGCTACAATTGCACCTAAGTTGCAGGAAGTTATTACCCCCGTTTCATCGCTATAATATGCACCCTGAGGAAATTTTGCAAGAAGCTCCGCGATAAGTTTTGCAGCATTCAACCTTTTTTCATCCCCTATATCGATGCCCGAGTGTCCTCCGATTAAGCCCTTTACCGTGAGTTTTACATTAGTATAGCTTGCGCCAGAAATCTGGAATTGACCAAGTTTATCAGCATCACATACAAGAATATATTTTGATTTAAGTTTATCGTACTCAACATGTTCAACCCCTGTCATATCGCATTCTTCATCACGTGTAAACACAACTTCCAAACCGCCATGAGGTATTTCCTCAGAAGTTAAATCTTTTGCAAGCATTAAAGCGCACGCAACACCGACTTTATCATCAGCACCGAGAGTTCTTCCTTTTGCCTTCAAGAATCCGTCTTCAAGATAAACTTCTACAGGGCTTGAATCCCCCACCACATCCATGTGTGCAGAAACCATTAAGGATTCTTTTGAAGAGTCCGTTGCAGGAACTGTTACATAAACATTCCCGTAACTATCTTTTCTGGCACTAATATTATTCTTAGCACAGAAATCAAGAATCCATTCAATAACCTTTTCTTCTTTCAAAGAAGGAGATGGGATTGATGCAAGATTGTAAAAAATATCTAAAACTTCGTTTTCTTTTCTTAAAATATCTAAACTAGCTTCCACTGAAAAACCTCCTGTTCGTTCCGCTGCTTCCTACCCTCACTCTCACCGAGCGAAGGCATTTCGGGCATCTGCCTACATATGCTGTACCTTCTTTATTTTTATAAATCCTGCCGTAAACGTGACAGCATTCAAACCATATTCCTAAAAATTGTCTTTTTTGATGCTGTTGATTATTTTCTTCTTCCACGTTTCTTACCTTTTTGTTTATTATCTGAACCTGTTTTTATTTTAACATCAGCCTTAACCGGATAACTATCAGTTATAATAATTTCTTTTTTATCAGACTTAAACACACTTTCAGTTAATGTCTTTATGTAAATATCATTCAAATGAGCATAATCAAAAATAATAAGACCGCTTAATGAATATTTTCTTGCGGCATGAATCTGTTTTATTAAGTCAGATGAAGAACCGTTCATAAAAGTAACAAACAATCCTGCATACAATTTTGTGCTCTGCGATTTATTTCTAAGTACATCTTCCATTAGCCCCATTGCAGTTTTATCATCACAGGTTAAAAACAATGGTGTAAATCCATCTACAAAATTATTTATAGACCATGATTTCCAATCTTGAAGTTTTGTATCAAGAGCACTTACGCGGTTCGGGAATATTACCGCAGTAAGCATAATTTTGTTAGCTCTGCAAAGTTTGCTTGCTTTTTTGACAAAATTGGTAATTTTGCTGCATCTGTAAAACCGCCAGTAATTCCATAGCGGGTCATTTGGTTTAAGGTATATAGGATCCACCCCGTAGGCAGCCTTAAACTCATTTCTGGCATACGGTGTATACCCCCAGTGAGACAGCTCAAATTTTGCAAAATTAGATGCCATTGCCTGAGGATATCTTATATAATCAAGATTTATACCATCAGGACGGTACCGCGTAATAATTTCATCCAGAAGTTCATACAAAAACTTTTGAACTTCAGGATTTGCAGGGTCAATAAAATAACCATTATGCTCGGAAACCGAATACGCAATGGTTTGGGATTCCGCATTTTTTTTCTGATAATTCGACCATCCCGGTTTTTTTGCAAGAATATATTCCGGATTAGTTTCCGGAGGTTTATTCCCTACATAGAAAGTTTCAAACCAAATATGAACTTTCATTCCCCGCCTGTGCGCTTCCGTAATCCATATCCTCAAAGGATCAAAACCAACGAACTCCTCGTTTTGTTTAATAAATCCATATTTTTCCATGGTCTTAGATGGGAAAATAGTTTTACCATGATAATATGTTTCTAAAAAAAGATTGTTAATACCACAATTATATAAAGTATCAAGAACTTTTTCTATATCTTTTTTCTGATAATATACCGGTCTTATCCAAACACCTTTTAATTCATTCGGATCATAAGGAATCACAGTAGACATAGCCATATTTGCATAATCAATCGCTTTTGAAGAGTACTTTTGAGAATCCTCACTGTTTTTTTGAGCTTTATTAATATATTCTTTTGCTTTTTCAATATGCTGCTCCGTCCTTTTTTGACTGTAATTAGAATTCTGCTGGCTGTAATATGCCATCATATCCTGAACTTCTTTAATCTTTGATTTTGCATTAAAAAGAAAAGTATCAGAAGTAATATATGAAGTGATTATATTTTTATTCAAATCGATAGAAATTTTTGAGCCCACCATTACATTTTCATTAATCCAGGTTTTGGCTCTGCCGTGTCCGCTGATTACAAAACCGTTTGCGGGAATAAGAGAATCGGCTCCGCTCAGTGAAACTACCGTATTACCAACAACAACAGCTTCCGTTCCAAATTCATTGGTATTTGTCCTGTAACCGAAAGAAGGGGTATAAATTACAAGCTGGTTATTTCCTCTTAACCCCGGGTAATTCAAACCTTTAAGATTAGTTAACGCTGCGGGGTCAACAACATCTATCTTAAACATTGACTGGTTAAATATAACTTCGTTTTGGGAAAGCACATAGGGGGAGAAGGCATCTTGCGCAAATACAACACCGCACAAAAAGAATATCAGCGAAAATATAACTAATAAAAGCTTGCCCCTCATCATTAATAATAATCCCAAATCTTGTATAAGAATATTATAAAACATAACGGAATAAAAACAAGAATTAATCAAATCAAAAAATTCTTTTTTATCCACATGGGAAATTTCTGGTATAATAAAACTTATGGGGAGAATAGTTCAACTTTCAAAAAATGTTATAAACCAGATTGCAGCCGGAGAAGTTATCGAACGGCCGTATTCCGTTGTAAAAGAGCTTGTTGAAAACTCTATTGATGCCGGAGCAGCAAAAATAAGTATTGAAGCAGCAAATGAATGCAGAGATCTGCGTGTGGCGGATAACGGTTCCGGTATTCATCCGGATGATATAGTTCTCGCCTTCTCCAAACACGCAACAAGCAAAATTCAGTCGGCAGAGGATTTGTTTGACATTCATACAATGGGATTCAGAGGAGAAGCTCTTGCAAGTATTATTTCTATATCAAAGCTTACCTGTATAACCCGTACCGCCGATTTCGATTACGGAACCAAAGTTGAATGCCAGAATTCCGAAGTAAAAAAATCCCAGACAGGATGCGCGGTCGGAACTATTATGGAGATAAAAGACTTATTCTATAATCTTCCTGCAAGACTTAAGTTCTTAAAATCCGCTAAAACAGAGTTTTCTTACATAAATGAATTTATTCAGTCTATAGCACTTGCCCATCCGGAAGTCTCATTTGAATTAAAAAACAACGGCAAAACCGTTTTAAAAACGACAGGGCAGGGAAATCTTCTTCAAACTGTTAAAGAAATTTTCACAGATGATACGGCAAAATACCTTAAAGAAGTATTAAAAACTGATTCTTTATCGGGGCTTAAGATGAGCGGGTTTGTAAGCACTCCTGATTATACAAGAGCCAGCAAAAAAGATTATTATATGTTTGTAAACTCAAGGCTTGTAAAATGTCCGGTTTTTCAAAAAGCTATTGATACCGTATACAAAAATCTTACGGGGAATTCCAGGTACCCGTTTATTATACTTAATCTGGAGCTTCCGGCATCAGAAGTGGATGTTAATGTCCATCCGACAAAAAAAGAAGTCCGATACAAAAACCCGAATCAGATTTTTAACTTTATCTATGCTTCAATAGATGATGCACTTAAATCCATGCCGGAAACACCTAAGCCTGAAAAAATCTTTACAATGGCATCACATCCCCCCCTAAAAGCCATTCAAGGTGGAAATACTGAAACTCATAAAGAATCAGACACTGTTTATATGAGCGAAAACTCTCCTATTACAGACCTCTTTATGAAGCAGGATTCTACAGAAGAAACTCCTGTGGTGAAAAAGCCTTCATTAAAAGTAATTGAACCTCCAAAACCGGTTCAGTCAAAATTCATAGAAACACCAGAATTCAAGACAGAAGATATTATTATAGGACAGTACAAAAAAACTTATATCCTTATTGAAAAAGAAGACGGACTGGAAATAATTGATCAGCATATAGCGGAAGAACGCTATATTTATGAGCAGTTAAAGAAAAACAAAAATATTGACTGCCAGATTCTGTTTATATCTGATGTTATTGAAGTTTCACCTTCGGATAAAGAACTTTTACAAAGTAATATGGATAAGTTAAACCGATTCGGATACGAACTGGATTTTCTATCCGACAGCGAAGTGATTTTCAGAAAAGTGCCGCAAATATTGTCAAAAGTTCCGCCTAAAGAAATTCTTTCCGACATACTGGAAAACATGGCAGGAGATATTAATAATATCGAAGAACAAATCTTAATTACAACTTCCTGCAAGGCAGCAGTCAAAGCAAATACTTACCTTAACCAATACCAGATGGAAGAAATTATCAAAAATTGGCGCACCTGCGAAAACCCTCACACCTGCCCGCACGGACGTCCTATTGCTAAGTTCTTTGAACACAAAGAGATCGCAAAGTTTTTCCAGAGAAATAAGTAAGTTTCACTGTTGTTAATGATAAATTCATAATTGATAATCTTCCTCCCTTGTGAGGGAGGATTGAGGTGGGTGCCGATTATATAAACTATAAAAACTAATACCCATCCCAACCTTCCCTAATCAGGGAAGGAGATCTTTAACACAATTCATTTCCCCCCTCCGAGCCGGAATCTGTTTACTGCTAACTCTATTCTTGTACATTTCTTTTTCTTTATTTGCGAGGCAAAGAAAAAGAAATGTACCCAAAGAAAAAAAACACGCATTGCTGCATTTTTCTACAGAAAAATGCCTGAGTAGCTCCCTGCTCTCTCCTCAAGGCACTGCTGTCCATGATAAATTATTTTGTTATGCTGAACTTTTTACATTAGGCAGAGCAGCCTGACACTCGTTCTCCAAACTATATTTGCCTCTTTCAGCATCTTACCAACTTGCGTTATACTTGTTTTTGGGTAAGATCCCGAAAGGAGTATTTTCTTAGATGCTATTTTACAATCTAGGAGGTCTCATTCCCTGTTTATTCTTAGATGAAGAAGATTTACCTCTTTTACCTACTATAACTCTGTCACCTTCTTTTACTACATTACCTTTAATCTCTGTATAAGAATCATCGCTCACACCAGTTTCAACATTGATTCGTACAGGTTTAATACCTTTTTTCATCCAGAGCCCTTGCTGCTTATATTTCTGTCCATCAGAGTACGGTGTAAATTTTAATGCAATATTAGGAACACAAAGTACATCCTTGTTTTCCGCAGTTATAATGGAAACATTCGCAGTCATACCGGGTTTTAGTTTTAAGTCGCTGTTATCAACCGTAACGATAACAGAATAAGTAACAACATTGGAAACCGTTGTAGGAGAAATTCTAACCTGTGTAACTTTTCCGTAAAATTCACTATTAGGATATCCGTCCAGAACATAGGTAACATTCTGTCCTTCTTTAACATCACCAATATCCGCTTCCGATACATTAACCTCTATCTGCATTTTTTCCAAATCCTGTGCAATAGTAAATAATTCCGGAGCCTGAAAACTTGCTGCAACCGGCTGTCCTAGGTCAATCTCACGGGAAATTATCATTCCGTCAACCGGAGCTGTAATTTTTGTGTAATTAAGATTAACTACAGACTGATTATATTGAGCTTCTCTCTGATTAATCGTTGCTCTTGCGGCATTTACCTGTGCAAGAGCACCTTTGTAATCACTCTCAGCCTGATCAAGCTCGCTTTTCGGAACAAAACTTCTTGCATAAAGGTTTTTATATCGGTTATAAGTCTTTGTTGCCATCTCTAATGTTGCCTGTCTGTTTGCTAAATCAGCTCTGGCAGACGCCATTGAGGCATAGTTCTGATCAACTGTCGCCTGAAAAGTTCTCGGGTCAATCTCTGCAAGAAGCTGACCTTTTGTAACTTTGGAGTTAAAATCCACATAGATTGCGCTTATAAGACCTGATACCGTAGAGCCGACACTGACCGTATTTACAGGATTAATTGTCCCAGAAGCCTCAACCACCTGAGTAATTGTTCTCCTCTCTACCGGTGCCGTTATATACCGAACACGGTTTTTAAATTTCACAAATGCGGTAATGCAGATTATTAATATAATAACACCCAGTAATATCAGGTATTTCTTTGTCATAAAATCTTGTATTTTCATCAGACTGTTTCCTTATTAGAACCTTTTTTAAGTTTTTTGATTGTTTTCTGGTTCTTTTTATCTTGTTTCAATTCTTCTTTTTGATAGGTTTTAACATCTTCAACAGTAAGAGTTTCTTCCTGCGGAAGCGCTATTTCTCTTTCAAGTGTAGCTCTGGCTACATTGTAATTATAAATTGCCTGAACATAAGAGTTCTGGGCATTGTTATAGTTCATTCTCGCATCCTGAAGCTGGATATAGTCTCCAAGTCCCACTTCATATCTTCCGTCAGCAAGTTCAAGGTTTTCAAGTGTCTGGCGGACTTTTGTTTCTAATAGCGGGATCTGTTTTTCAAGCTGAATCATATTTACGTAAGCTGACTGAATATCAAAATACAAATTCTGGTTCAACAAATCAACCTCAGTCTTTGCAAGAAGAAGATTAGAGTTAGCTATATCAACCTGATGTTTAACCTGCTTCATATTAAACGTCGTACTTAAACTTAATCCGACATTCATACCCGAATCATAATATCCTCTATAGTTAGAGTATCCGTAGCCTACTCCTCCGGTGAGTTCAGGAAGATATTGTCTTTTTGTATAAAGCACATTCTGTCTCATTGCTTTGAGTGTTGCATTCAAAGCCTTTAAATCAGGTCTGTTTTCTTTTGCTATGCTGACTGATTTTTCAAATGTATAAGGATATTTTTGAAACTCATAATTCTTTAAAACGTCACTCTTTTCAACCGAAGTTGAATAGACGGCATTACTGACGTCCGGGGGAAGTTCAAGAAGTTTTGAGTAGTTATCAATATTTCTTAAACTCATCGGAACATAGGGATTATTCAGGTTAAAAGTTTCCGTATTCTGAATGCTGTATTCCGGTGCATAAGCAACATACATTGAGTTATTCAGGTCAACTATAGCATTTTTATAAGTGTTTTCAGCATTTACAAGAGCAATTTTAGAATCGCTTAAGTTCACCTCTGCATTCACTAAATCAATTTTTGAGCGGATTCCTTCATCAAAATATGCCTGAGTTCTTTGATAGTTTCTTTCGTTCATCTGAACGTTTAATTTCTCTACTTCCATCAACGATTTTGCGGCAAGAACTGCATAATATTTCAGCTTAACATCAAAAATAGTTGTTAGAACGCTTTCGTCAAAGTCAAATTCAGCAGCAATCCTGTTAAACTTTTCCATTCTTACATCAGCCATTGTTTTGCCAAAATCCCACAAAAGTTGGGAAAGTGAGGCATCAAATCCAGGAAGCAACCTTGTATCATAGCTCTGATGTCTTCTTTTGCCCATATTCTGGCTGTAAGAAACACCGACCCCGATTGTAGGAAAGTAGGCAGATTTTGCCATTCCGACATTACTCTTTGCAATATCCATATTAAGAATATATCTTTTAATGACAGGGCTGTTATTCAGCGCAATCTTAATACAGTCATTTAATCCCAATGACGCATTTTCTTCTATTTTTATATTTTGTATAGCATCCGCCTTTAAAGCCGCAAACAGCATAAAGAGAATTAATAAAAGCTTAAATTTTCTCATTTGCCTATGTTTTGTATTTTAAAACCACTCATACATATTCTAAACGATACGCAAAAAAATATGTTCATTTTTTTGTATGAAATAATTCTACCAGCGGCAGGCTTCCGGAGATATTCCCCAGTGGAGTTTATTTCTTAAAATAGTATAAAACCCTTCGTCCTCAAGAAAAGCAAGTAAAGCCTTCTTTTCGGACTTTTTAATACAAATATTTTTTACCTGTATTGCCTCAAGCCCGTCAGCAGAAACAGTAAGCCCCTCATCCG
This sequence comes from Candidatus Gastranaerophilales bacterium, assembly GCA_944323615.1. Lineage (GTDB taxonomy): Bacteria > Cyanobacteriota > Vampirovibrionia > Gastranaerophilales > Gastranaerophilaceae > CAG-196. The sequence goes on along the minus strand of CALUTG010000035.1, from coordinate 9,685 downwards.
GTGTTTTAACTGATATTACTTCACCCGCCGGAACAACAAGAGGTCTTGCATTCAAAGTATGCGGACAAATCGGAACAATTGTTACGGCATCCAATGTCGGATACAAAACCGGACCTCCCGCCGAAAGCCCGTATGCCGTTGATCCCGTTGGAGTTGAAATAATTAAGCCGTCCGCAATATAATCACAGACACACTTTTCATTAATCTCAAGGAAAAATTTTGATGTTCGTGCAGGGTTGCACCCTTTTATAACAAAATCATTCAATGCAAGATCCGAGCCGGATGTCAGCATTAAACGCTCTTCTAAAGTATAATTACCTATCAAGATTTCTTTTATAACACTATCTATTCCGCTTGAGTCCGATTGAGCCAAGAAGCCAAGCCTTCCGATATTTACCCCCAAAACAGGAATTTTATACGAAGAATAAAATCTCGCCGCATTTAAAAGAGTTCCGTCACCTCCGATTACAACCGAAAAATTCCCGTAATTCTTCATCTCGCGAAGTTCAAAAGAAGCATATTCGACCCCGCTTTCAGACAAAGCTTTCTCTACATTCCGCAACGCTTCTTTATATCCGAGAATATCTTTGTTATAAATGACATTTATTTTCATAAAAGGATTATATCATATAAACTAATTTTACAAAAACTTTATGAATGGTATAATAAAAGGGACTTATCAGTTTATATAAGAGGCAGATTTTATGATAGAAATGAAAGTAATGGGTATAGCTCTTGATGTAAGAACAAACTCTCCTATAGTTGTGCTCCACGATTTAGATAACAGAAAAGCTCTTCCTATATGGATAGGCTCAGCTGAAGCAAGCGCAATTATAAGAAAGATAGAAAACCTTGTAGTTGCAAGACCTATGACTCACGATTTGATAATAAATATTATTGAAAAAGCAGGATACACTCTGGACAGAATAGAAATAAACGATGTTGAAAAAGACACCTATTATGCAACTCTATTTTTAGTTAAAGGAGATGAAACTTTGGAAATAGATGCCCGTCCTTCTGATGCTATAGCTGTTGCAATGAGAGCTGAGGCTCCAATTTATGTCACTGCGAATGTGCTTATGAATGGTTCTGTTTCCACGGATTCTGCCAAGGATGAAGAAGAAGCTCAAGAGTTTAAAGACTTTATCCAGAATATTAAGCCGTCTGATTTTGAAAAGCTTATGAAAGGCAAGCACGAAGAATCCGACCAATAGGGGGGGGTAAATATAGGGGTAAATATAGGGGTAAATGGGGGTAAATTAGAGAGAGTGTGTTCCACCCTGAACCAAATCCTTCCGGTGACCATTTCAAAAGTTACCTTAAAACAAAAGTCCGGCACATTAACCCCGAAGCGAGAGAAGTAAAGAAAAACAGAAAGAGGAATATATGAGAATTAACAGCAATTATGAAAATCTTGAACAAAGCTATCTGTTTTCAACCATAGCTAAAAAGGTTAATGACTACACTGCGGCTCATCCGGACAAAAAAGTTATCAGGCTCGGAATAGGTGATGTAACAAGACCTTTATGCAAAGCCGTAATCTCTGCGCTTCATAAAGCGGTTGATGAAATGGGCGTACAGGAAACCTTCAGAGGATACGGTCCTGAACAGGGTTATGATTTCTTAAGAGAAGCTGTTAAAAAGTATTATTCAAAAAGAAATGTTGAACTTGAAATGGATGAAATTTTTATTTCAGACGGAGCAAAAAGCGATGTCGGAAACATCCTTGACCTGTTTGACACTTTAAATACGGTTCTTGTTCCTGATCCCGTATATCCTGTTTATGTAGATACAAATATTATGGCGGGACGTGAAGTAATTTTTGCGGATGCAAACAAAGAAAACGGATTTCTGCCGAAGCCTGATAAAAATATAAATGCAGATATTATCTATATTTGTTCACCAAACAACCCGACCGGAGCGGCTTATAACAAAGACCAGCTTGCCGAGTGGGTTAAATACGCAAAAGAAAAAGGTGCAGTAATTCTTTTTGATGCGGCTTACGAATGTTTTGTATCGGATGAAAACCTGCCGAGAAGTATTTACGAAATTGAAGGCGCCAAAGACTGCGCTATAGAATTTTGTTCGCTCTCTAAAACCGCAGGATTTACCGGTACAAGATGCGGTTACACAATTGTTCCTAAAGCACTCGGTCCATTAAATAAAATGTGGCTCAGACGCCAGACCACAAAGTTTAACGGTGTACCTTATATAGTTCAAAGAGCTGCTGAAGCCGTATTCACGGAAGAGGGGCAAAAAGAAATCAAAGAAAACATTGATTACTACAAAGAAAATGCAAAACTCATATCAGATACACTTACAAAATGTAATATCTGGCATGTAGGAGGAAAACATTCTCCTTATATCTGGTTAAAATGTCCAAATAATATGAATTCCTGGGACTTTTTCGATTACCTTCTAAAAGAAGCCCAAATTGTAGGAACTCCGGGAGCCGGCTTCGGTAAAAACGGAGAAGATTATTTCAGACTGACTTCTTTCGGTTCTAAAGAAAATACCCGAGAAGCAATGGAAAGGTTTGTAAAAATCTTCGGATAATTATTAATTAATAAAATAAGGGGCGGGATTGATTCTCAATCCCGCCCCTTATTTTATTCTTAAATTTATCTTAAAAATTTGCCCAAAGATTTACCCCCAAGGATTTACCCCCTTAGAACATCAGTCTGAATAACAGGAATCTCTTATTCAATTTTTCAGAGAATTTCTTAAGGTTAGCAATTGTATCTGAAGTATCTTCTACAATCTGTTTGAGGTTCTCTTCATTATCTTCACCGTTAATTGTTTCAAGCGCCTTGTTAACCTGACACATTGTAGCATTAAAGTTATCAACGGAATCAACAAATTTCTTTTTGAGTTTTTCATCTTTACTCATTCTGTTAACAGTAGTTGAGAGCTCGTTTAAGTTTTTCATAATACTGTTAAGATCTTCCGCAAACTCTTCTGCGTTAATAGAACCGATAATCGGTGCTAAATTCTTAGACATACTTGAAATAGCTTCTGCGGTTTCATAAAGTGTCGGTTTGAATTTTTCATCCGTAATAATACCGTTAATATTAACCGCAAGCTTATTAAAGTTACTTGAAACATCCGTCATCATCCAGACAAGAGCATCTAAATCATTTTTGGATGAGTCTATAAGTTTTTCTGCTTTTTCCAGAGTTGTTGTAGCCTGAGCCGTTAAGTTCTTGAAGTTTGTAACAGACTGCGTAATTTCAGCTATCATCTGGTCATTCAAGAGCTCATTAACAATCTTATTCGTTTCCGTCAGAGATTCAGCAGCCTCGTATTGAAGCTCCATAAAGTCCGCAATTCTCATCGGTTCAATTATTGTATACGGAGAAGTCTGGTTCGGATAAGGAAGCGGCGTCTTATCAAGAGGAGCTATCTTAAGCTTCTTCACTCCGTTCTGGCTTACAACTTCCCCTGTCATAAACTTAGGCAAAATAAGCCCTGGAAGGTTTACAACATAATCTACTTTATACGCATAATTCGTTTTAATTAAATCTTTTACTGAATCCGGAACAAGTTTAGAAGACATAATCTGAGATTTTTTAACTTTTCCGACATCATAATATTTTTCATCAAGCATAATTTCTACATCAGTATCGGCCGATAAAATATCTTTTCCCGTAACAGGAATATATACCGAGCGTATTCTCGGCGGAGTAATTTCTAAGAACTGTTCCCCGATTAAACCTGATTGTTGAATAGAGAGCATTGAAGCTTTAGGAATCGTTATCCCCGGCTCTGTTATAACAAATCTCAATTTAACATAACTGGACTCGTTTTCAACCACAGGAATAATTTCTTCAACCTGTCCGACTCTTAACCCCATCATCTGCACACCGGAGCCCGGTCTCATACCGTTAACATCTTTGAAATAAACTTCTATTCTTTCTGCGGAGGAAAAAGAACGACCTTTTATCCACAATACCGTAAATAAGAATATTGCTAAAGCTACAATTGTCAGTACTCCGACTTTAAAAGATGATGAAAGTTTCATATAATATAACCTCATTATTTCATTTTCATAGGTCCATCCAGTGATGCATTCACAAATTGTTTTGTATAATCTGTCTTCTCTTCACAGAGTTCATCCGGCGTTCCTTCAAAAACTGCTCTACCATTATACAACATCAAGACAGAATCAGAAGTTCTTCTTATTGTGGACATTTGGTGTGTAACCACTATTGATGCGGCATTTGTTTCATGCTTAAGTCTTACAATATAATCCTCAATTAAGGTGGAGGAAATAGGATCCAACCCTGCCGTCGGTTCATCGTAAAGAATAATTTTCGGTTCGGTAACAATCGCACGTGCAAAGCTTACACGCTTCTGCATACCGCCTGAGAGTTCCGAAGGATACTTATCTTCAATACCGGATAAACCTACCAATTCAAGCTTTTCCGCAACAATTCTTTCCAAATCTTTTCTTGTATACTTCTTCCTTAACTCTTTTCTTTCCTGAAGCGCAAAAGAAATATTGTCGAAAACATTCAATGAATCAAAAAGGGCCGAATACTGGAAAACCATCGCAATATCCCCGCCGGTTGTAATAATTTCACCGGAATCTTTCTCTAAAAGACCGCTTATAAGTTTTAAAACAGTACTTTTACCCGAACCGCTAAAACCTATGATGGAAAGGATTTTTCCGTCATCTACTTTGAATGACAGATTATCAATTATTGTTTTCTTATCAAAAGCTTTTACAAGATTTTTTACTTCTATACTCATTTATTCTTATCCGTCCTTTAATAAAAGTAAACCGCTGCAAAAATTAAATCAAGTATTACAATCGCAACAAATGACCACACAACAGCCTTTGTTGTTGCTATACCAACACCTTTAGCCCCGTCTTTTGCTCCCATTCCGCATGAACAGCTAATTAAGGATATTGCAAAACCGAAACTTATAGATTTTAAGATTGAAACATTTAAATCGCGCATACTTAATCCGAACCATACCGAATCAAAATAAGCCTTATATGTCAATCCTGATGTAACATTTGAAGCTACAGCCCCGCCTAATATACCAAAGAGTGATGCAACTATGACAACCATTGGCATCATAACTGTTCCCGCAATGATTCTCGGGGTAAAAAGGTACTGGACAGGATTAACTTTTAACACCTTGATAGCATCAATCTGTTCTGTTACCTTCATCGTCGCTATTTCAGAAGCTAAAGAAGAACCTATCATTGAAATAATCGCAAAACCTGCCATTATTGCCCCCTCTTCTCTTACTGTTAAAATAGCCATTAGCATTCCTACAAAGTTACCTCCGCCCTGCTTAACCATTTCACCGGCTACCTGCATAGCAATAATTATTGAGGTCATGCCCACTATAGACAGAGTAATCGGAAGAGATGAAACACCAAAACGGGAACACTGATATATAATTTCTTTAAATGAGGTATTAAAGTTTTTTAAACCTTTTAAAACTTCAATCCCGTACGTCATAATTTCGCCTAAAGTCGATACAAAATCCCTTATTTCCGCTTCAAGCATTTTATATAATTTATAAGTGTATGTAGCTTTGTAATATATTTTCATCTCTACTCTTTGTAAAAATTATATCAAAGAATGGAATTATTTAAAAGAAGATGATAAATTATTTTATTCATGCTAAACTTATACAAAGACAGGAGTTTTAGAAGGGGGAAAATGGAATTATGTATGGATTAATTTTAGCCGGCGGCTCTGGAAGCAGACTTTGGCCTTTGTCAAGAGAATTGTACCCGAAACACCTTCTGAATATTATTCAGGATTCTGAGAGTCTTTTGCAAGCCACCTTCTCAAGACTTAAAGAATGTATGCCGGAAACAAATATCATAAGCATAACCGGAGTTAAACATTTTTCCAACGTAAAGTATCAGCTTTCTTCCGTTGCCAAAAACCCGGTAGTTTTATCCGAACCTATCTCCAAAAACACAGCTCCGGCAATTATACTTGCAGCTAAGCATATTACAGAAACTTCTAAAGAAGACCCCGTGATTCTTGTAGTACCTTCAGATCACTTAATCAAAGATATAACAGGTTTTGTACAGACTGTTAAAGAAGGAGAAAGACTTGCGGAAGAAGGTTATATTGTCACTTTTGGTATAAAACCTTCTTATCCTGAAACAGGCTACGGCTATATAAATTCCACAGACGGGATAAAAGTTAATAAGTTTGTTGAAAAACCTAACGAAGAACTTGCGGAAAAATATCTTGCGGACGGTCATTACTACTGGAACGGCGGAATCTTTATGTTTAAAGCTTCCACTCTCCTTGAAGAAGCTTCTAAATGTGCTCCAGAGATTTATGAACTCTTAAAGAATTTTGATTTTACAAAATCATCAGAAATTCCTTTTACGGAATTTGATAAGATGCCGAATATATCAATTGATTATGCGGTAATGGAAAAATCAGACAAGATTGCTCTTGTACAGCTCAAAAGCGATTGGAATGATTTAGGCAGCTGGAAATCAATTTATGACGTCAACAAAAAAGATGAAAACGGAAATGTTATGATAGGTCATGTTCTTGATGAGAGTTCAAAAAATTCTCTGGTTTATTCTTCATCTAAACTTGTTGCCACAATAGGACTTGAGGATACTATTCTGGTAGAAACGGAAGATGCCATTCTTGCATGTAAAATGGAAAAATCTCAGGATGTAAAAAAGGTCTATGAATCTTTGAAAAAACAAAATGACGAAACCCATAAGATACATAAGACTGTTTACAGACCCTGGGGATATTATACGGTTCTGGCACAGGGCAACGGATTCTTAACCAAAATGATTCAGGTTAATCCGGGGCAAAAGCTTTCTGTCCAATCCCATAACCACAGAAGCGAGCACTGGGTAGTGCTTGAAGGTAAGGCAAAAGTTGTGCTTGAAGGTAAAGAGCTGATTTTAAGTCCTGGACACAGTGTTGATATTCCGGTCAAGGCTATACACTCATTGCAGAATCCTTTTGATGACATTATTAAAATTATTGAAGTTCAAAAAGGCGATCTTCTGATAGAAGAAGATATTATACGATACGAAGATATGTACGGCAGGGTATAGAGTACTCGTGAATAGTGAGCCGTGAATTGTGAATCGATAATAGTCACTAAGGGGTTCCCTCTCCTTAGGGAGAAACCCCGAAGGGGCGAGGTTGAGGTGAGGGGTTAACCTTAATCACTCAATCACTTAGGCACCTACCACTATTCACTATTCACTATTCACTATTCACAAACATCAAATCAACTGTAAAGCTATCGCCGGTGTTTGATTAGCTGTCGATAGCAATGTTGCACTCGCCTGCTGTAATATCTGCTGGCGGATGTATTCGCTTGAGACTTCCGCTATATCCGCATCCCTTAGCGTTGAACGGGAAGAGACAAGGTTATCATAATGTATCGATATCTCTTCCAATACACTCATTAAACGGTTCTCTGCCGCGCCAAATTCCGTCTGCTTTGCATTAACCGTTGATAATAGATTATCTATCTGTGATAAATAATCCTTATCATCTATGCCTATATTTCGCAGCTCGTCCAAGCCGGTAAGCTCAAATGAGGTACTTATTCCTATCTGGGATGACCAGTCTGAATCTATTCCTACCTGAAATATTATTGAATCAGGGGCAGGGGTTATAGGGCTGATTCCACCCGTATTACCGCCGCCATTACCATTATTTCCGCCCTGATTCCCGGAACCGCCGCTTCCGGTATTATTACCTCCATCAGGATCTGTAGGTGGTTTTGTTCCCCCGCCTGTATTACCTCCGTCAGGGTCTGTAGGCGGGTTGGTTCCCCCGCCCTGATTTCCGTCGCCGGGATCTACAGGGTCTGTTCCGCCATCACCATCTCCGCCGGATGGGGTTGTTACCGTCAGTTTATCAGAATCCGTATTTACAGGAATTTCTTCTTTTTCTATTTCCACAGGTTTTAGATTCAATGAATCAAAAAGGTTGCTCCCGCCTGCTGCCTGCTCTATATACGCCCCATTAGTTGATTCCAGACTCACTAATCCGGAATTTAGACTGCCGACTATACCGAACTGGGATAATTTGGAAAACAGTGTTCCTATCGTATCTGTCGGACTGACTTTTATTGTCGTTTTACTCCCGTCTGACTGTACCACGCTTATTTCTCCGTTTCCGTTATTGTAATCCGGAAGATCCTGAAGCTCGCTTGTTTCGGTAAGAGATTTTGACGTTATTACATTCTGAACGGCAGATGTTGTATTTTCATAAATGGTTATTGTATTAGTTTCAAAGCTTAAATAATCCATAATATTTGAAAGATTATCACTGCCTTCTATATTTCCTAAATACATATCATCTGAAGTAATAGTCAACATCTCATTTGCTGAGTTAATCTCAGCATCAAACCCCTCTCCTCTAAGCAGGGTCATGAATTGTGTTAGAGTGAGCTCTGAGTCTAAACTAATCGTATCTGATAAGACACCATTTTTATAGATTCCTATAAGACCCGACGTAACACCCGCCTCAGATAATTTATCATTAGAATCACATCTTTGCGACCAATAATCAACAGCAGGTATATCACTAGCAGCATCATACCTTATTCTACTAATTGACGAGTCTGATGCACTACTAACTATAAGGCCAGAATAGTTTATATCATTACTGATAGTACCATTAAAATATGCCCTATATAATAAACTTGAATTGTATAGTTCAGCGACAATACCACTCATCCTTGCAAAAGTAACACCTCCTCGAGAATATTCCATAGATACACTACTGAAAACATTCTCCATTTCTGACAGAGTGGCCCGGCCTACTATGCCTCCGGCACAATCAGCGGCCAGAATATGCCCCTCTGAATATGAATCAGTAATTGTTGTATGTTGAATACTTGCTGCCAGACCACCAACATCAGCACTCCGGCTTGTTGAAGCTATAGTCGCAGACACATATGATTCAGAAATATTAGATCTCATTGCTCCACCCACTAAACCACCTAAATAATATCCCCCCTCGGCAGAGATAGTTCCGGTGACAAAACAGTTATAGATCTTTCCTTCTATATGTCCGGCAAAGGCTCCAACATAGGTATCCTTATCATTATTAGTTATATTTACATTAGTTAAACCTAGATTCCTTATTTCACCATCAAAATCCTCAAACAAACCGTTTTCCCCTGACAAATTTGATATAATATGTCCATTACCTTCTATTACACAATTCTCAAACTCATTTTTCGAAGTCTCATAGCTAATCCCGGACATATCTATATCATTATCAATTATAAAAACACTATCTGAAGGAGATACAAGATCTTCTGAAAGAAGATAAACAAGTTCCTCTGTTGTTGATATTTTATATGTACCGGCAGCCAGACTTGAAGAACTCATATAATTAGACAAAGGTTCAACATTAGTTGTATCAATTTTATTTACAGCAGCTTTAAATCCTCCAGCTTTGACCACACTAGTACCGGTGACAGATGTATCACTGGTAAAAATAGGTGGTTCTTTCTGAAAGATGTGGCGTGCCTCATAATTCAAATTTTGCACATTAGGAATTCTGCTTATTCCAAGTAACGTTCCGAGCTGCGAACCTTGTGTCAATGTATAGTAACTGTCTGACTCAAAACTCACAACCCCGTTTTTTATCGTCGCTGTGATATTATTTGCTGCAAGTTTACTTATCATATCGCCGATTGTATC
>CALUTG010000034.1 GCA_944323615.1 Candidatus Gastranaerophilales bacterium | reverse complement strand
TTACGTCCGATTCTTCCGAATCCGTTAATAGCTACTTTTACCATAATTTTCACTCCTTCTTATTAGTAAAATTATTTTCTTAACATTTTTATCCTAATTCAAACAAAAATCTGAATCAAGCAAAATCAAGGAGGTAAATATTAATTTTTCATTAATTTTTAAAAAAGCGGGGCGGGATGAATTTCATCCCGCCCCGCCAACATGTTTTAAGATTAATAAGGCTTATCCCTCATTTTCTCCTTCATTTACCCTCTTAGCTGGTATTCTCATTGCGTAGAATGAGCGAATTACGAATACCAGAGCCAATACCAAGAATACCCAGCCTGCCGGTTTAGCATAGTTTTGGAAATCAGGGTTAATAGCGATTTCCATTGCTAATAAACCGAACAAGGTTGTGAACTTGATAATAGGGTTCATAGCAACTGAAGAAGTATCCTTGAACGGATCACCTACTGTATCACCGACAACTGTTGCAGCGTGAAGATCAGTACCTTTTTCCGCCATATCAACTTCAACGATTTTCTTAGCATTGTCCCAGCATCCGCCTGCGTTTGCCATAAATACAGCTTGGAATAAACCAAATACTGCAATTGCGAGCAAGTAGCTTACAAAGAATGCGACTGGAGCTGAATCAGTACCGTTAGGTGAAGATAAGCATGCTAAAGCTAATGCGAACGCAAAGAGCGCGATAAAGATGTTGTACATACCCTTTTGAGCATATTGTGTACAAATCTTAACGACTTCTTTTGAGTTTGCAACGTTAGCACGTTTGTCATCCTCTGCACCTAATTTAATATGGTTTTTAATAAATTCAACTGCAGAGTATGCACCAGTTGTAACAGCCTGCATAGAAGCCCCGCTGAACCAGTAAATAACAGCACCGCCGGCGATGAAACCGAGAAGTGTGTATGGGTTCAGGATGTTAAGAATCATTTCTGGCTGAATGCCTAAAGTTTCTTTGATTACAAGAATCAATGAGAAAATCATGGTAGTGGCACCAACAACTGCTGTACCGATAAGAACCGGTTTAGAAGTTGCTTTGAATGTGTTACCAGCACCGTCGTTTTCTTCAAGATATCTTTTTGCGTTTTCAAAATCAGGTTTGAAACCGTATTCTTTTTCAATGCTTGCTGCAACATCAGGAATTTCTTCGATTAAAGATAATTCATAAACTGATTGAGCGTTATCGGTAACAGGGCCATAGCTGTCAACTGCGATTGTAACAGGTCCCATTCCTAAGAAACCGAATGCAACAAGACCGAATGCAAATACTGAAGGGTAAATCATTGTTTCAGCAGGAATATGTAAGCTTGCAAAATAAGCTAATCCCATAAGAAGAACAACGATTGCACCAATCCAGAACCCGGAGAAGTTACCTGCAACAATACCTGAAAGGATTGTTAAGGAAGCTCCGCCTTCTCTTGAAGCAGTAACAACTTCGTGAGTATGTTTAGCTTTAGGGCTTGTAAATACCTTAGTAGCTTCCGGAATAAGAGCGGCGCCCAAAGTACCGCAGGAAATAATTATTGAAAGAACAAGCCATAAATTGCCCGGCAGGTCTTTTAATAAGTAGTTGCTTACTCCGAATGTCATTAGTATTGATAAGATTGAAGTAATCCAAACAAGAGATGTTAACGGAGCTTCAAAATCAAAATGTTTAGCCATAGGCGCATAGATTCTTGCAGCGATTCCGTTAATCCAGTAAGCAACAACTGAAGTTATAATCATAAGGAATCTCATTGTGAAAATCCATGCGAGTAAAGTTACCTGATAATCAGGGAATACACCTAAAAGGATGAAGCTTACAAGAGCAACGCCTGTTACACCGTAAGTTTCAAAACCGTCAGCTGTAGGTCCGATAGAGTCCCCTGCATTGTCACCGGTACAGTCTGCAATAACACCAGGGTTTCTAGGATCATCTTCCTTGATGCCAAATTGAATCTTCATTAAGTCAGATCCAATATCTGCAATTTTTGTAAAGATACCGCCGGCAACACGAAGAGCAGAAGCACCTAAAGATTCACCAATTGCAAAACCGATGAAGCATGCTCCGGCAAGTTCGCCAGGAACGAATAAAAGAATTACAAGCATCATAATAAGTTCGATTGATACTAGTAAAACACCTATACTCATACCAGCTTTTAAAGGTATGTTCATTGTATCAAGAGGGTTGCCTTTCAAAGCGGTAAATGCAGTTCTTGAGTTTGCAAGTGTATTCATTCTGATACCGAACCAAGCTACCAGATAAGACCCTAAAATACCAAGTACAGACCATCCAAGAATGATTAATACTGATTTAAGAGCCATGCCCTGCAAATACCAGAAGTAAAATGCGATACACAAACCGATTAGTACTTCTAAACACAAAAGAAACTTACCTTGTTGAATAAGATAAGTTTTACATGTTTCAAAAATAGTGTTTCCTACTTCATTCATAGCAGTATGAACAGCTACTTTTTTAACTCTTAAGAACTCTATGAGTCCGAAAATAACACCGATAACAGAGACAATAACACCAATAACCAATAGGTTATAACTGTCTACGCTTGCGGCTTTAATATTCGGAACTACAAGAGAAGCTTCTCCTGCAAACACAGGAGCACAAAACATTGCAAGCATTGCAGCAAACAATGATTTGACAAAAGTTTGTTTTTTCATAACTACTCTCTCCTTTTAAGTGTAATTCCTTTTAAAACACTAACAACATTTTTATTATAGTAAAGCAAAAAAAATATGACAAGTAGGTTACAAAATGTTTATATATTGCCTTAATCTTTTTAAGCTTTTACAAAAATGAACAACAAGGTTTTACCTTGTTGTTCATCTGTTTTATAGTTCTAAATTTATTGCTAATTCTTATTTTTTTTAGGTGCAATTAACAATCCCAATATAGCAAGGGCTGCTGCCCCTATTCCTGCCCACATAGCTTTATTGCCTTTTGTGCATTTTTCAAGCAATGGATCCAACGCTTTTTTAGCTTCTTCTTTAGCATTTTTAAGTGTGTTGTATTTTCCGGCTACTTCATCTGAGAAAATCTTTTTGTCTCCGGCTGCTTTATACAAATCATCAAGTTTTGTTTCTACATCTTTGACTTCATTTTCAAAATATTTTCTGTATTTCAGCTTATCCGATTCAATCGTATTTTTTGCGACTGTCTTCATATCATCTGTAATTTCTGTCGCCTCTTTATTTAATTCTTTAGCAACTTCTTCAATCTGCTTATCGGTAGGAGCTTTTTCTTTTAATTTATTAACAGCGCCTTCATAAGCTTTTCTTGCTGTATTATCCGTATCTAAAACATCAGCCTTTGCTCCAATTAACTCTTGGTATGTAAGTTTGTTAGCTTCTGCTGTCTTAAGTTTTTCAGCTTGGGTTTTAGCTTCGTCTAGAGCTTTTTTTACATCATCGCTTTTTTTGCTGTCTTTCAATTTATCAAAGCTATCAGCTTCGTTAACCTCTTTAATGATATCTTCATAAGAAGAATACATAGGTTTCTTTAACGGTAAATAATTGGCACCAAAGTACCCTCCGGCTCCGCCGACAACAGCGCCGCCCAGAGCATATGGAAGGGCTGAGGTGTTTTTGGTTTGTACGGTTTGCACAGTCATTTCATCTGACATAATTAATCGCTCCTATATTTAATTCACTATTTACTTATCATTTCAACTTACTTATATATTTTAACGTTTGAACACTTTAAAAATTGCTATTTTTAAAACATTAAATTTTGCAAGCTTTGCTAAAACTATTATATTTACCGAATCTTAGCGGTAAAACTTTTCTTTACATAACTTTACAAAGGAGGTTATATGACCAATTATGGTTATATACGTGTAAGTACTGATAAACAAACAACAGAAAATCAACGATTTGAAATCATGCGTTTTTCCGAATCCAATTCAATAATAATTGATAAGTGGGTTGAAGAAAGTATTTCTGCCGGTTGTGATTTAAAAAAAAGAAAATTATGGAGATTAATGAAAAAACTAAAACGAGGGGATCTTGTAATAACTTCAGAAATATCAAGGCTGAGAAGAAATCTGTTGCAAGTGGTGAGTATTCTTAATTTTTGTCTTAACAGCGGTGCTCGTATCTGGACTGTAAAAGATAGTTTTCGCCTGGGAGATGATATTCAGTCAAAAGTCTTGGCTTTTGCATTCGGCTTATCAGCAGAAATTGAACGAAATTTGATTTCTCAGAGAACAAAAGAGGCTTTGTTAAGAAAAAAATCGGAGGGAATAATTTTAGGACGTCCTAAAGGGCGTAAAAGCAATATATTGAAATTAAGTAACCATGATAAAAAAATTAGAGAGCTGGTAGCTGCTAAGATGTCTAAAACACAGATTGCTAAAAAATTAGGAGTTCATCGCTCAACAGTTTCAAATTATATAAAGCGTTATTTTTAATATCAATCTGCAGAAGATGTAATTATTGTCGAAAATAAATGAGCCTTTTTGGCTCTTTTTAGAAATGGTGGGCGAGAAGAGACTGTCTTGAGTCGCTCGCAATAAACGTGTCTTCGGATTTTGCTTCAAAAAACGATGTTTTTTCAGCAAAAGTCCTTCGCACTCTGCTCGCTCCTCGCTCGAACTCTTAAAATGCTGCGCATTGAGAGTTCTCGTCCGTCGTTTTTAGCCGGAAATACAAAAAAAGAACTTTGATAAAACAAAGTTCTTTTTATATTTGGGCGAGAAGAGACTCGAACTCTTACACCATAGGCGCTAGATCCTAAGTCTAGTGCGTCTACCAATTTCGCCACTCGCCCGAAAACTTTTCCGTGAGGACATTTGTTAATATATCAAGCCCAAACTTATTTGTCAATTTCCGTCTTTTAATTAATTGTTAACTTTTGTAACAAATTTTATAAGCTTTGAAATTGATTAATTTTTATATACTTTATATATATGTAAGACAAAAGATGGAAGATATTAAGATGTTCGGCTACAGTAACTATAATATGAATATGCTTGGTATGAGCTCAATGAGCTTTGGCAACATGGGTATGTTCAACATGGGCGGTCTTAACATGTTTGGTAACATGTTTGGTTCTTCCATTTTTACTAATTGTGACGGAAGTTTTAATTATGATACCTATGCCGGTTTTCAAGTAGGTAATGTCCTTATGAACATTGGCGGTGCTATACTTGGTCAGGTTATTCAAAATAAAGCCGCAAATTCTAACAAAACTTTAACAGCAAATATCGGTGACTTGAATAAGAGAATTGCTGATGTTGAGACTGAAAAAACAGGATATGATGATAATAAAAAAGAGCTGGAAACAAAGGTCAGTGATGCTAAAACAGAGCTTACTTCATTGAACGAACAATTAAGCAAACTAAATGTGTCAGACTTAAAAGCTAAGTACGATAGAGCATACAACGAATATACAAATGCTAAATCTGATGACCCTGAGCTGCCGTCTTTGGAAACTGCAATGAAAGACGCTAAAAAAGCATACGAAGAAGAACTGGCGAAAGAAGCTGAACTAGAGGAAAAAATCGCTGCTCAACAAAAAATTATTAGTGATAATAAACCTAAGATAGAAGAACTTAAAGACAAAATAGAATCTTGTGATAAAGAACTTGAAGCTCTTAAGGCGGAACGTGACGCTATCCAGAAGCAGTTAAATGAAGCAGCTTTAGATAAGGCTGACGGTAATAAATTAAACCGCACAACAGCAGAAGATTTTGCTAAGTTATATGATACTGAAAATAATAAATATAACGATGGTTTCGATGCATCAAATATCAGCAAAAGTGATTTAAGATATATAATAAGTCAGTATAGAGCAAGTGATAATGCCGAAACAAAACAAAAATGGGCTAATATCATGAAGACAATCTATAATGACACCAATCTTGACAGCAGCGTAAAAAGTGATAATATCAGAGCAGCATATAAGTTAATGTGCGAATAAAAAAATAATTAAATATTAACATTTGTAACAAAAAAGTCCGAACCTGAAATCGGGCTTTTTTTATTTACTTTATATATATGTAAGATATAAGAAGAAAGAAAGAATTATGGGCGCAATTTCAGACGGAAGCTTTAGAGAAGTAGCAAAATATAATAAAGACTATAGAGCTCAATATAGATTAGTACATGGCTCAGGACAGCAGGTGCATAATCCTTGGGCCAGTCTCGGTATTAATCTCGCCAG
The DNA here is from genome assembly GCA_944323615.1 of Candidatus Gastranaerophilales bacterium. Lineage (GTDB taxonomy): Bacteria > Cyanobacteriota > Vampirovibrionia > Gastranaerophilales > Gastranaerophilaceae > CAG-196. The sequence continues at coordinate 15,141 of CALUTG010000034.1, read as the reverse complement.
CTCTATTTTTACAACTGTGTTGTCCAAAATTGAATCAGGAACAGATTCAACTCCGATTGATGATACTTCCGCTTCGGACCCGGAATTAGCTGCATCTATCCAAGAAGATATTGATAAAGAATTAGAAAAAACAGGCTGTGCAGATATTTCTGAGGTTAAGCTCAGACTTCAACTGGCACAAAGCGGTAATTTTGATTTTGATTCTAATATTACATCAAAACAAGAAGCTTTAAATACAACAGTCAGTGATTTAACTGGTAAATATAGTGAATTGAATAATGTTACTAAACAGTTAGAATTTGCTAAGCAGGAAGCTCAATATTTTCCTGACAATGCTCCGACTCTTGATGTAACGGAGTTGGAAGAACAACTGCAAGATCTACAAAAGGACGTTAGAAATTTAGAAAAACAACAGCAGGAACAGCAGGCTGAGCTTAAAGAAGCTCAGGAGAAAATGGTTCAAGACCTTCAGCAATCATTAGATAATCTTACTGCACTGCAAAAACAGCTTAAAAGAGTAGAGGGCAGAGATGCTATAGAAGAACTTACTAACGACAAAACAAAAAACTTTACAAGTGTTTTGAAAAAGCTTCAGAATGCAATAAAAACAGGTAATCAAGAAAAAATAAATAAATATGCGCTTGAGCTTGAAGGTGCTTATAACACATACAGGGAAGAACATCCTGATGTTGAGAACAAAACACTGGAATCAGGGTACAAGCTTGCTCAACAATATATAGACAATGCAAAAAAAGACAATAAGTAAATTTTATGTTTATTATTGCAGGCAGTATGCTCAATATGTTATAATAAATTTGTAATATTTAGATGAGGTGCTTGTATGAAAAACAAAGGATTTACTCTGGCTGAAGTGTTGATCACTTTAGCTGCTATTGGTGTTGTGACCGCTATAATGGCTCCTATAATAGGGGGACTGATTCCTGATAAAAATAAATCTCAGGTAATGAGATTATCTAAAGTTATTAATGAAATAAATTCGGATTTGCTACATAATCCAAGTTTATATTTTAGCGCTAATACAAGCTGTAACGGTTTTGCCTGCCAGCAGCAACCTTTAGATTCTCCGTATAATACAGATGCAAAGTATGTTGGAGCTAAAAAATACCCATATCTATTAGCTGATAGCTTGCAAATTACTACAGACCCCGAAGTGTCAGGATCTGCTGTGACATTTCAAACTGTTGATGGCATTCTGTGGTCAGTTGAAAGTTCTACTTCCGGAAAAGCTGCAATTACAGTTGATTTAAACGGAGATACCCTTCCGAACTCTATATATTCTGCTACGTGCAAGAAACCTGATAGATTTAGGTTCTTAATTTCAGCTTCCGGACACTTATTACCAGGTGATGCGTTGACAGAAGCTTATTTCAAAAATCCAACAAAACTAAATGATAAGAAAAATGATAAGAAAAATGCTGATAATTCTAAAATAGATTATACGCTTGCTTATGAACAATTAATTAATCTTGATCTTGATAGTGGCAGTGATGGCAATGACAATGGTAACGGAAATAGCGGAAACTATAAACCTATTGATGGGGATCTTATTGTTGTTGGCGGAGGCGATGATAATGACAATGACAATAATAACCTCCATACCGGATTTGAAGCAAGACCAGGCGCAGGTGGCGGCAATGGAGGTAGTACCGGCGGCGGTATTAATAACGGTGATTCTGGTAGCGGAAGCGGCGGTGGTAGTACCGGCGGAAGCGGCAGTGGTAGATGGGATTCTAACCTTGGTGGCATGTTCGATTCTGTAGGTAGTACTGATAAGGACAACGACAATTTTGCTTCCAACGATCCTAGCGGCGGTGTCGGATTTTCTGGTGATGGTTCTAACCATGACCCTTCGATAGTAGAGTAGGTTACTAAAAAAGAGGAAGGTTTAACACTTCCTCTTTTTTTCTTGCTTTTTTACTCTAATTATATTAGTATCTAAGTTGTTTAACTGTGTTTATTTTTTAAATTAATTAGTGATTCTTATTCACAGTATGTGTTTAGAGCGGAGACTATAAAATTGGGTAATAATATTTGTAATTATATAAAAAGTTCCATTAATACCAAGTATGCTATCTTGAATGATGACTCTTTGATATCTCTGATAGAAAACATTGCAAGCAAGATTAGTGCAGCATTAATAAAATCCGGTAAAGTTTTAGTTGCAGGAAATGGAGGGTCTGCAGCTGATGCACAGCATTTTGCAGGTGAATTAATGTGTAAATTATATAAAACCAGATCTTCTTTACCGGTTCTTGCTCTTACTACGGATTCTTCTGTTATAACTGCAATATCTAATGATATAGATTATAAATATTGTTTTTCAAGACAAATTGAAGCTTTAGGAAAGCATGGAGATATTTTTGTCGGAATTTCAACCTCCGGTAATTCTGAAAATATTATAGAATCTTTAAAAACTGCTAAAGAACGAGGTCTTATCACTGTCGGTTTAACAGGAGCCTCAGAAGGTAATATGGACGCATTTTGTGATTACTTAATTAAAATACCGTCATATGACGTTCCACATATTCAGGAATCACATATTATGGTTGTCCATATCTTGGCAATGCTTATAGAAGACTCTGTTTTTGAACATTTAGATTAAGTTTATTTTTAAAATATTCAATAGTTTTGTTTAGCCCGTCTCTAATTTCAACTGTCGGGTGCCATTTTAGTTTATTCTTTGCAAGGCTAATATCGGGTTTCCTTTTTATTGGATCATCAGAAGGCAGAGGTTTATATATAAGTTTAGATTTTGAGCTGGTAAGGTCTATTATAATAGATGCCAGGTCTTTTATTGTTCTCTCTTCAGGATTTCCTAAATTAACTGGTCCGGTAAAGTTTTGAGTTTCCATCATTCTTATCATGCCATCAACTAAATCTGATACATAGCAGAATGAACGGGTCTGATTTCCATCTCCGTAAATAGTTATAGCCTCATCTTTTAGAGCCTGAACAATAAAGTTTGACACAACTCTGCCGTCATTAGGGTGCATATTAGGACCATAAGTATTAAAAATACGTACAATTTTAATATTGGTTCCGAACTGTCTGTGATAATCCATCATGAGTGTTTCTGCACATCTTTTGCCTTCATCATAGCAGCTTCTAACTCCTATAGGGTTAACATTTCCCCAGTATGTTTCAATTTGAGGATGAATTAGCGGATCTCCATATACTTCACTGGTGGATGCTTGTAAAAGAGTTGCTCCATATTTATTAGCAAGTTCAAGCATATTGATAATACCCATAACTGAAGTTCTTATGGTTTTTACAGGATTATATTGATAATGCGGCGGGCTTGCCGGGCAAGCCAGGTTATAAATCTGGTCTATGACTGTAAAATATTCTTCCGTAATATCATGTTCAATTAATTTAAAATTTGGATGTTTATAAAATTGTTCAATATTTTCTATCGAGCCTGTAAAAAAGTTATCCAGACATATTACATAGTTTCCTTTATCAAGAAGTTTCTTACATAAGTGTGAGCCTATAAATCCAGCTCCGCCTGCTACAAGAATTCTTTTCATATTGACTCCTTTTTTAATGTTATTATTTTATCATGAAAACTTGCTATCTTCTTCTTGCTATTATATAATTTTAAAGTAACTAAAGTTAAGAAAAGAGGGTTTTATATGATGAAATTAAAAGGTTTTACTATGGCGGAAGTTTTGATAACTTTAGCTATTATTGGTGTTGTCGCGACTCTTACTATGCCGGCATTAATGTCAAATGTCTCTAAGCAAAGTGTAGGACCTGCTCTTGCAAAGGCTGTTAACAGTCTGGAAAATGCTAATAAGATGATTTTTTCTGATAATACTGCAAGGCAGCTTGAAACTGTATGCGGAGATGATTATCTTGCATGTGTACAAAATTACCTTGCAGGTTCTTTTATCACAAGTATACCTAAATATGAGGAATCCTATTCTCCGTCAAGTTCAACTGCTGCTATCTTCTCTCTTGTAGCGGTTGCTGCAGACGAGACAACAGGGGATTCTTCTGATTCAACCTCTGACGGTTCTTCTGGTACAACATCAGCTTTTCCTGGCTCAAAAGGTTTTGTAACCAATGACGGAATTGCTTTTTATCAAAATGCTGCGCCAGCTGCTGCAGCATTGGATTCAGCTCCGAGTCAATATTATGGAAGGTATTATGCCATCTATATTGATGTAGATGGTCCTAACAAAGGGATGAATACTGTCGGAAGAGATACATTTCTTGTCTATGTTGATTTAAATGGAACGGTTATTCCTTATGGAGGACAGTTGCATAAATTGTATACAGGTGCTAGTGCTGTTCTCTGGGAATCTGGGTGCGTTAAGCCAACACCGACAGATGGCGCGACATGTACGGGGTCTATAGCTGATAACGGTTGGAAAGTTGTATATTAATTCCTAATTAATAAAAATGCGGGTGGTTAACACCCGCATTTTTTGTTTTGTTCATCTTCTGCTCCTATACGGTGTACCCGTATAAAGTTAGTTCTTCCTGTAATTAATTTAGGAATTGAACCGATAATTATAATTCTTTCATCTTTTTTGAACGAAGTATTTTCAAAAATATATTTATCTATTTCTTTGAGAATTTTAGTATCTAAAACAGTGTCCCAATCTTTATGACTAGGTGTAATTCCCCAGTACAAATTTAGTTTTCTGCATGTTTTTTCCATATCTGAAATAGCTATAACCGGAACAGATGGTCTTAGTTTTGCCAGTAATTTTGGCGTGTAACCGGTGTGACTGAATGCAAGAATTGCTTTAGCGTGCAGGTCTTGAGCCATTTTTACTGCGGCATTAGCTATTGCTTGCGGAGAAAGTTCATAGTGTTCATTAATATCCAAATTTAAATTCGCAAGACAAAACTTGCAATTTTCGGTATTATTGGCAATTTCTCTCATCATTGCTACTGATTCAATAGGGTATTTACCCATTGCGGTTTCTCCGGACAACATCACTGCATCTGTTCCATCCATAATAGCGTTTGCGATATCACTCGCCTCAGCTCTTGTCGGGATAGGTTCGTCTATCATTGATTCAAGCATTTGTGTTGCAACTATGCATACCCGGCGTTGTTTAATGGTTTTGTCAATAATAACTTTCTGGATTATAGGAACTTCTGCAGGAGACATTTCTATTCCTAAGTCTCCTCTTGCAACCATAATACCATCAGCCTCATAGATTATTTCGTCAAGATTTTTTACGGCTTGAGGTTTTTCAATCTTGGCAATTACCGGAATATCACCGCCGGCAGCATTAATATATTTTTTTGCCATTATTATATCAGTGGCTTCCCGAACAAAGGATTGTGCGATATAATCAGCTTTATTTTCTACTGCAAATTTGATAAACTCTTTATCTCTTTTAGTTACCGCTTCAAGACTTGCTGTTGAACCCGGCAGATTAATTCCTTTTCTTGGTTTTATTACTTCTCCATAAAGTACTTCGGTATAAACCTTGTTATCTTTTACATTGCAAACACAAAGCCCGACTTTACCATCGTCAAGTAAGATTTTATCCCCTGTTTTTACGTCTTCCGCAATTCCGTCATAATCAACCGGTATAAAATCAGCATTCTCTTCATATTCACCGGCTTTTAATATTATTTTATCTCCACTCTTGATTTCAACCGGAGAAGGAATGTTCCCTACACGAATCTTTGGACCTTGAAGATCTATCATAAACGGTATATATAACCCGAGTTCTTCTGATACTTTGCGGATATTTTTAATATTTTCTAAATGTCCTTCCATCGTACCATGAGAACTATTGAGTCTGAACATTGAGGCACCTGCCAATGTGAGCTTTTTAATCATATCATATGATGATGTCGCTGGACCAAGCGTAGCAACAATCTTTGTCTTGCCTTTTTTCATGCTATTTATCTCCTCGTAAAATCTTTTAATCACCTTAATTATATTTGAAAAATTTTTTCTTGTATACAATTCTTAATAATTTAAGCAATTTATTTTTACATAATGACTTTATATATCTATAGGGGACATTTTAAAATAGGAGATTTTGTACATGGTGGATATTGCTGCAGAAAACAAGTACATTAGTTATGTAATGGATAGAATTTATACTGATGAGGTGAAAACGGATTCTTATAAAGTCAAGAAGGGTGATAGTTTATGGAATCTGGCTAAACAAGAGCTTAACAAAGACGGAAAAAAAGCTTCTAATCAGGAAATTAGTAATTATATGCTTTTAATAGCAAAGATGAACGGAATGGATTCATATGAAAAAATGAATGATTTAAAATATGATCAAACAATTTTTCTTCCAGATACTGATAAAACTTCTGCAAGAGAATATCTTGAGTTAACTAAAACAAGTGTTGCAAAAAAGAGTTTAGAAGAGTTGCTTGCATTGATAGGCACGGACGAATCTGTTAATGTTGAACAATCTTATCTGGGTGCTTATAGCAGATACGATAATTATAATGTTTATAATCGTAAAGACTATGGAAATGGATATAAGACCGATAAACACCCATTATTATCATTTACTCTTGATAAAGAAGAAGGTAGCTTAACTTCTGTTGTATTTGATAATACTACCCAGGATTTAGATCGTTATGCTTATGATTATAAAATGAATGCTGACGGTAAAATTATTATGAAGAATGATTATACTGATCAAAAATCAGTAGGACAGCTCTCCGAAGCAGAGTTAAAAGTTTTAAAAGATAAACTTGGAGGGCTATTACAAGATAACGGTTTCTCTGTTTCTATATAATATTTTATATATTGAACACAATTTGAACATTATTCAAAATTTAAAGTTAAAACCGTTATCTCACTTGCTTTAAGAAATCGGGATGACAGGATTTGAACCTGCGACCCCTTCGTCCCGAACGAAGTGCGCTACCAAGCTGCGCTACATCCCGATACATAAATTAATATCAATGTACATTTCTATTCTAGTATTAAAATATCTGCTTGCAAGGGGGTATGTTTTATTAAGATGAGAGAATTAGATAAAAATTAGGTAGAAATTCCACTTTTAAATCTCCTTAAAATATTGATAATAAAGATATAAATATTTTGAGACTTTTTATCGCGAAAGGAGATTGTATTAAAATGAAAGTGTTGTTGATTAATGGTTCCCCTCACAAAAACGGCTGTACTTATACTGCATTGAATGAAATTGCAAAGACTCTTGAGTCTGAAGGTATAGGCGCGGAAATCTATTTTATAGGAACAGATCCTATTTCTCCATGCAAGGCTTGCAGAGCATGTGCAAAAATCGGCAGATGTGTTATTAAAGATAAAGTGAATGATTTTATTGATTATGCTGCTGATTTTGACGGCTTTATAATTGGCTCTCCGGTACACTATGCAAGTGTGAGCGGCTCTATTGCACCTTTCCTTCACAGAGCTTTCTTTGCCTGCTTTATGTCAGGAAGAGGAAATGTGTTCAGACTTAAACCGGGCGCAGCTGTTGTAAGTGCCAGAAGAGCCGGTACTACAGCTACGCTGGATCAGTTAAATAAATACTTTACTATTACGGAAATGCCTATAATTTCTTCTCGTTATTGGAATATGGTTCACGGTCAGAATCCGGAAGAAGTTTTGCAGGATAAAGAGGGTATGCAGAATATGAGGATACTTGCTAAGAACTTTACATATTATCTTAAGTGTCAAGAAGCTGCTGCAAAGGCAGGAATAAATCCTCCTGAGCCGGAAGAAATTGAATTTACTAATTTTATCAGATAAAAGGAGATATCTATGGAAACAGTTAAATTAAACAATGGTGTAGAGATGCCGATTTTAGGTTATGGTGTTTATCAGGTTAACCCGGCGGAGTGTGAAAGATGTGTCAGAGATGCAATTGATACCGGCTACAGATTAATTGATACTGCGCAGTCTTATTTTAACGAAGAAGGGGTTGGCAATGCCGTTAAGAATTCCGGAGTTAAAAGGGAAGATTTATTTCTTGTAACAAAAATATGGATTTCAAATTCCGGTGATGAAAAAGCGGCTGTTTCCATAGATGAATCTTTAAGGAAACTTCAAACAGACTACGTAGATTTGCTGTTAATTCACCAGCCGTTTGGAGATTATTACGGAACCTACAGAGCTATGGAAAAAGCCTATAAAGCAGGCAAGGCACGCGCAATTGGCGTAAGCAATTTCTATCCTGACCGATTTATTGATCTATCTCATTTCTGTGAAATTCAGCCTGCAATAAATCAGGTTGAGACCCATGTTTTCCAGCAGCAGAAGAAAGCTCATGAAATTATGAAAAAGTATAATACTCAGATTATGTCCTGGGGTCCTTTTGCCGAAGGTAAAAATAATATGTTCAAGAATGAAACTCTCGTTTCAATCGGTGAAAAATACGGGAAATCTTCAGCGCAGCTTGCTTTGCGCTTCCTGACTCAGGAAGGAGTCATTGTAATTCCTAAATCGGTTAAGAAGGAACGTATGGAACAGAATTTGAATATTTTTGATTTCAAATTGACTCAAGAAGAGCTTGATGAAATACGAGCTCTGGATACAGGAAGAAGTCTCTTCTTCTCTCACTATGATCCGGAAACTGTTGAAATGATAATAAATCTGGCTCGATAGTTTTATAAGAAATAATTAATATTATTTAAAAAAGAACCATTTGCGATAAAGTCTCTGTGCTGCTATAGAAATATAGCAGCCTTTATTTTAGAATTAAAAAATGCTAAATAATTATATTACATATTTGAATTTTCTTAATGAAAAATTGGATAAATTTTTCAGGCAGCAAAAGCCTTATGTATTCTGTAAAAAAGGCTGTTCAAGATGCTGCAGGCATGCGCAATTCCCTTATACATCAATTGAAATAACATACCTGCTTCAAGGGCTTATTAAGCTAGATAAGGAGACCCTCGATATAATTTCTTCTAATGTTGACAGAATATTAGAAGAGGAGAAAACCTTTCAAGGAGATCGTTTTAGGTATGATTGCCCGTTTCTTATAAATGATGCTTGTTCTGTCTATGAATACAGAGGTATTGTGTGCAGAACTTTTGGACTCCCGACTCAAGCTCCCGACGGTGCACTTCTAATTCCGTTTTGTTGTTATGAAGGTTTGAATTATTCCAATGTTTTTGATATTGATAAGAATAAGGTGTCGGAAGAAAAGGTTAGGGCTCTTAATCCGGAATTTGAACCGTACGGATATAATATAAGCTATGAGTATCTGACAAATCCTGATTTTGAACGAGGATTTAATTTTTCTTTCGGGGAACGAAAACCTCTTATTGAATGGTTTAAAACGAAAGGAAATGTGGAATAGCATGAATAGGCTGGAAGCAGCATTCAGAGCGTTGAAATATAGAAACTTCAGGTTGTTTTTCCCGGGACTTGTTACCTCTCAGGTCGGAATCTGGATACAGAATGTTGCATTGAGCTGGGTTGTTTATGAGTTGACTAATTCTCCATTTATGATGGGATTGATTATGTTTTTCAATACAATTCCGTTATTTCTGGTGACTCCTTTTGCCGGAGTAATTATAGATAAGTTTAACAGGCATAAACTACTAAAAATGATTCAGATTCTTTTTGCTCTTCAATCCTTTTTAATTGCCGTATGCGCATTGAGCGGACATCTAAGGATTTGGAATATTATTTTACTGGGTGTCTTTTTGAATACGATAGCCGCAATCGATACTCCTTTAAGACAATCAACATATATTCATCTGGTTGACGATAAAAGAGATTTGAGTAATGCTATTTCACTTAACTCTGCCTGTTTTAACGTAGCAAGACTTGTCGGACCGGCTCTGGCAGGTGTTCTTCTATCGTTGGTCGGTGCGGGATGGTGCTTTGCAATTAACTTTATATGTATTTTCCCTTCCGTAATTCTTGTTGCAATGATGAAGTTTGAGGATAAGAAATCTGAAAAGATAAAGAATACCTCAATTTTAGACGGTCTAAAAGAAGGCTGGGAATATGCTTTTAGCTCTGAGCAAATACTTACCCTGCTTGCTTTTATTGGTTTATTTGCTTTTATTGCACTTTCTTATCCGATGCTTATGCCGATTTATACAAAAGATGTTTTACACGGTGATTCAAGGATCCTGGGCTATGTTATGAGTTCTGCCGGTATAGGCGCTTTATGTTCTTCTATTTTTCTTGCTGCTAAAACTACCTTGAGAGGGTTGAAATACATACTGTGTTTAGGGGCTCTCCTGTTGAGTTCAGCTTTTATTTGTCTTGGTTTTACAAGCAATGTGATTCCTGCTTGTGTTTTTATGTTTTGCGTAGGTTTTGGTATGACATCTGCCATGACTCCTGAAAATACACTTCTTCAATCAATTGTTGACGATGATAAACGAGGGAGGATAATGAGTATTCATACAATTTGCTTTACAGGAGTTACCTCCTTAAGTAATTTCGTAGCAGGTTCTGTTGTTCAACTTATAGGAATTTCCCATGCGATGATTCTGTTTGGAGGAATTTTATTTACGGCGGCAATATTTTTTACCGTTCGGTTTTACCATATGCAATTTAAATCACGACTATTTTAATTTCTAAACTCAAATATAACCAAAGGAAAAGGCAGGTGCTCTTCCTAAAAATCTAAATATGGACAGAGTGTGGACACAGGAAAATGGGAGAGACTCTAAAATATAACGGCGGTAAGGACTCTGCCGAGAAAAAGTTGACTGAATGTCAAGTTTTTCGAGAGGGGCGAACCCCACATCACGAAGTGATGGCGGGTTCAATTCCTACAAAACAAAAAAGCCCCCAAAGGAGGACTTTTATTGGCGGCGGTAAGGGGAATTGAACCCCTGTTTGGAGAATGAGAATCTCCCGTCCTAACCACTAGACGATACCGCTATGGCTTAAAAACAAAAAATGGCTGGGGCGGAAGGATTCGAACCTCCGGAATGGCGGGACCAAAACCCGCTGCCTTACCACTTGGCGACGCCCCATCAGCCACCATATTATAATAAAATATCAAGTTGAAATGTCAAGGGATAAAATCGTGAATTGTGAGTTATGAACCGTGAATCGTAGATTTTAAACAGTACAGCAGGTCAAAATAAATTGTTTTGTGCTCTTTAACGTTGGAGAAAAGCGCTGGCAGAGAGTAGAAGGTTAAAAAAGAAAATGGCTAATCTTCTGATTAGCCATAAAACTTATACTACACACTACATGATATCTATTCGCTATTTATGTTGCATTCGGTTTTGCAATCTGCCATACGGCATCACCAAGTGTACCGATTATCAACCCTGCTAGAGCGCCTTTGCCTGCGAGTTTCATCTTGACAGGAACTTTGCTTCCTTTTCCGATTATAGCAGCGGCTCCTTTTGCCAATAAATTTCCTGCCAAAATCGCTGTACCGCCAGCAGCAGCGCCATATACACCGTATTTAGCTGCGTGAGCAATTCCACCGCCTACCGCACCTACTGTTTTCGCAGTATCTTGGCTGCCTTTTTGGTCAATTCTCAATCCAAAACAGTGATTCAACGTCTGATCAACATATCTTTCAGAGGAACCCGGCTTGAATTGCTGTTTGAAACCAGTTGTCAGAGCATTCCCGCCATATTTTTCAATATCTGTTCTTAAATTGCTTTTGCAGACTGTATTATATACGTCTTCAATTATTTCTGATGCAGATGTTTTAGGATTATTAAATCCGTTCCTTTCATTAAGTTCGTCTTTATATGTCTGATATATTGCGGATTTTAATTTATCAAATTCTTGACAGATACCGTCCTGGTCACCTTCCACAACTTTATCACGCAAGTTCTGGATACCTTGCATTATATCAGAATTTGTTAGAACTTTTCTGATTAAAGCTGAGTCGGTTTCTCGGTTAGCTCTTACATCATTTTGCATCAACAATGAATGCATATCTGCAGAATGCTGCAATTGTGAAGACTCAATATTCTGCTGGGTATAAGCCATCATTAAAGGATAATTCATTCCCATCATACCGTAACTATATGGAGAATACATCCCCATACCGTACATCATATTGTCGTATGATGTGTATGCTCCCGGTGCACTTAGTGCTAAGTTGCCCAGTCCGTAACCTATTCCAGATATCGGTAATGTCATAACGACCTCCTACCAAAATTTAACTAACCTTTTTTACCTTACATATAAATAAAGTATTTCTGTATTTATAAATTGCCTTCTTTCTGCTTTTTGCTTAATAAAAGTTTACAATTGTTACATAAGCCTTTTTGCTGACTTTGTTGTATCATATACATATAAAAGGGGAGTTCTATGAGGATTGAAGCAAAAAATCTCGTTAAAATATATGGGGACAGAAGTGTAGTAAATGACATTTCTTTTTATATGGATAAAGGGGAAGTTGTTTGTCTTTTGGGTCCTAACGGCGCTGGTAAAACAACTACATTTTATATGATTGTAGGGCTTGTTAAGCCTAATAAAGGTAATGTTTTTATCGACGGGAAAGATATTACAACCTGGCCAATGAACTTGAGAGCAAAAGCAGGTATAGGATATTTGCCGCAAGAGAATTCAATTTTCAGGAAGTTAACTGTGGAAGAAAACATTCAGCTTGTGCTTGAGATGAATGATAAGTTAACTGTCAATGAAAAAAAAGCGAAACTCGAAGAATTGCTTGATGAATTCGGGGTTGCAAGATTAAGAAAATATCCGGCTGTTGCACTTTCCGGCGGTGAAAGAAGAAGGGTTGAAATTGCCAGAGCTCTTGCCGCAAGCCCTGACTTTATGCTTCTTGACGAGCCGTTTGCAGGTATTGACCCTATTGCAATCGGTGAAATTAAGGACAATATAAGAAAAATTTCCGCAGAAAAAGGACTTGGAGTCCTTATTACAGACCACAACCCTAAGGCTACACTTTCTATTACGGATAGAGCTTATGTAATATTTGACGGAAAAATCAAGATTCAGGGTAAAAGTACAGATGTAGCAAATGATCCTGTTGCAAAAGAATTCTATCTTGGAAAGGACTTCAAACTCTAGTATGAAAAAACTGTTTACTGTATATGACAGGTATATTTTTACGCAGGTTCTTGTAACAACAATTGTTGCAATTCTGTTATTTACTATTGTTTGGATTGCGCCGGAAATGCTTTTAAATACCATAAAAAAAGTTCTTGCAGGAGATTTTGGTCCTAAAACGGGAGTCCTTATTCTTTTTTACGAGATTCCGAAGATTCTTGGTAAAGCTTTCCCGGTTGGACTGCTTCTGGGTTCTTTATTTACGTTTGATAAGTTAAGTAAAGATTCGGAGCTTACTATATTTAGGGCTGTAGGAATGTCTTTCTGGAGAATTCTGGCACCTGTTCTTGTATTGAGTTTAATTGTTACGTACTTATGTTTTGTGACTTATGATAAACTGATCCCGTTTTCATGCCAGAAACTTTTGGATATAAGAGGAGGCCGAACTCTTACCCAGTATATTTATACTAAGAAAGATGAAAATAACAATCCAAAGCAGGCTGTTGTTGTTTCCAGGTTCTTTAACGGGGAGATGTCTAATGTTATTGTAATGAATTTTTCGAAACAGATATTTGATGATCTTCACGGACTATCTAATGTTCTTGTTGCGGAAACCGGACATAAAGGTGTAAGTCCTAACGGGCTTTCAAGCTGGGTGTTGGAAGATGTTACTTCCTATGATATCAGTGAAGAAGGTATTTTTAAGACTATTAAAAAAATTGACAGAGTTGATATACTGGAAGGCGAAGATTCCGAGAATGCTTATACTATTATGATTAATTCGACAAAACGCGACAGAGATATTAATAATAAGGATCTTAAGCATTATGTAACTCTGCTGAAAAAAGAAAATCTTGATGAAGATTACAGATTGATGCTTAATAAATATTTGCAACGGTTTTTCCATCCTTTCGTATGTGTATTACTGGCGGTTATGGGCTGCTTGCTCGGCTTCAGTAAACCTCGTGAACAAAGGTTAATAGGGTTTACTATTGCAATAGGATGTATATTTGTTTATTATATAACTCTGCCGTTCTTTGACCTTTTGGCAGAAAAAGGAGTTCTGCATCCGCTTATAACGGCAGCATTTCCTCCACTGGCATTTTTATGTGCTATAATTGCATTCTACAAATCGAGGGATCTATAATATGAGAATTAAAACGGGTTTACTATTCTTTCTTTTAATGTTTGCTGCCTCAGTTTGGGCTGCACCGATTGATGTTCAATATGATGACGGTATTTATCATATTGTTTTATCAGGAGAGAAGATGAAAAAACAAATTCAGTTTGTCTCATCTTCAAACCTTATTACTAACAAAGAGGCTCATAATAATGCCCGTTCTCAGCTGACTATTAATGCCGGATTCTTTGATCCTGACAATCAGAAGTCGGTTTCTTATATAGTTGATGACTATCAAACTGTGGAAGACCCCATATTTAATGAGAATTTAATGACAAACCCTGTTACAAGAAAAAACTTACGTACAATATTAAACAGAACAGAATTTCGTGTTTTGGACTGCGACAGCAAGTTAAAATATGAGATTGCACCGCATAATTCAAAGATTGATTTTATGTGTTCTATAAGGACTTCCGCTCAAGGAGGACCGCAGCTGCTCCCTCAATTAAGACTGGAAGAAGAGTTTTTCCTTGTTAAAGATGCTGATGGTAATGTTGTAAGAGAATCGGCTTCTGTTCTTCAAAAAACTCCCAGAACTCTTATCGGACTGAAATCATTAGAAAAAGGCGGTCAAGAGATCCATATTTTTATTGTAACCAATGAACATCCTATGGATATTTATGAGGCCAGAGATCTATGTGCAAAATACGGCTTAGATAGTGCTATGGCTTTTGACGGCGGCAGTTCAACTTCTCTGGATTATAAAAATATTCATGTCGTTTCTACCCAGGACTCCGGTGATACTGGTCGAGCCTTAAAATCTTTTATGATTGTAAAAAAGGGTAAATAGGGGTAAATAGGGGTAAATAGGTAGTAATAAATGTGTTATAAAAAAAACGGATTGGAAAATTTTCCAATCCGTTTTTTACAAATAAATGTCAAACTACTTGATTTCAACAGTAGCACCAGCAGCTTCAAGCTGTTTCTTGATAGCGTCAGCATCTTCTTTCTTAACGCCTTCTTTGATAGCTTTAGGAGCACCATCAACTAAATCTTTAGCTTCTTTTAAGCCAAGACC
>CALUTG010000033.1 GCA_944323615.1 Candidatus Gastranaerophilales bacterium | reverse complement strand
ATCTTTGCGGCTTCCATCTGGCGTTGTTCCAGTTCATTTTCCCGCATATCAAGCACGACTTGTAATCGAAACTTGAATTTTTTCAATTTAAACTACCTCGTCTCCGCCAAGCATACAAATGCGTACACTTAGTACCTTTAATACTTTAACCGATAACGGCATGACTACCATCATATATATGGTGTAATATTTCTTTACAAAAATGAAAAATTTGCGCAATTTTTTTGTATCATAAGCCTTATTAATAATATACAAGTGTGAAAAGGGTGTATTATGACAAATTCTGTAAACTATCCGAATCAGCCATATCCGGCAAATTATTCAGGAGTAACAATCCATATAACGAATCCGACAGTTAATGCTAATCCAAACGGAACAACTGTTTCAGGAGGTTGCATTCCTGCGCAAAACGTAAATTATCCAACCGGACAATATGTGACTGTTCCTAGTACCCAGCAGAATTATTATCAGATTCCGCAAACATATACACCGTCACAGCCTGTTTACCAGAACTACAGTCCTTATCCGGCACAAATAAATCAGCCAGCATCAACGGATCTTAATTCCCTGCAACAGCCTGCTCAAGGGTACTATACCCAGCCGCAGCCTGTAAATAATCAAACCGAAAGTCCTGCCGTTATAAATTCTTATCCGCCTCAATACTATATGAATAATTATACTTATAATGCAATCCCTCAAGAAAATATCCTGCAAGCACAGGAAACTTCTTCTAAAAAAGAATCCGACGCAAATACCGATGTAGAAAAAATACCTAATACAACACCGGAAGAGAATACTGCAGGTGCTGAACAAGAAAATCTAAGTCTGGCAGCATCAGGTTCAGAAGAAACAAAAGAAGAAGATTTAAGCACCTCTAAAAATATCATAGAAAATCTTGATACTTTATCTGCCGAAGAGAAAGAGATTAAGAAAACAAGTGAACAAAAAAAAGTTGTAGCCCTTACCAATGAATACATAATGTCACTGGAAAATTACTTAAATAATCCAAATCTCGACATAAGACTGATGGCAGCAAAAGAAATTTTAACAAGACTGGATGAAGATAGAAACAGATATGATGATGCGGCATTAAATGCTCTGCTGAATAAGATGCTGCAAGATCCGGACGACCTGATTAGAATAGCAGCTTTGAGTGCATTTAATTCAGAACTTGCAAGCGGCAACGACTATACAGTAACTCTGCTGACTAAAATTCAGCAAAATCCGGAAGCTGAGAAAGATGATGTATTACAAGCATCCGAAATTCTTCTTAAAATGTCGGCAGGAACAGACACAAAATATGTCCCAACCCAAACAAGCACAGTAGAAATTAAAACAACAAAAACTAAAGGTGAATAATGGTAACTGTAGCGCCGATAATTTGTAAAACAATAGGAGCAGCCGGAATAGGAGCTGCACTATATGATACCGCAAAAGTCAGCAAACACTTTGCCAATGCGGGGAAAGAAGATGCTGCTGCGGAATATTACCAAAAACTGTATGCAAATACTCGAACCATTGATAATATAAGTTATGTATCAAATGCTATACAGAAAAAAACAGCTGATTTAAGAGAAAAGAATCCACTTCCTGCATTGTGGGGCAGCATAACAGGAGGCGTAAAAGGTACTCTCTATACGCTTTGCAACTGGCTTCCTGCCGCCGGCTGCGCATCATTGGCCCTTCTTACTAAAGGATTTCTTTCAAAACTAGGCGCAGCCGGAGTAGTTTTATGCACTATTTACAATATTGCACATAACGGGTTCGGTGTCGCAAAAAACAACCCTATGAATTAGGATTGCTGGCGAAACTGAACCATTTTCTTGACAGGTCTTAAATGTTCCTTAACAGCTGCTGTCATTTTCTGTGACTCAGTATTAGTAACAGCTTGTGTTTTTTTACCATTACTATGTTTACCAAGACCCATTTTTTGAATCAAACCCGGTGTTAAAAAGAACATCATCAAACCTGCTCCACAAAGACCTAAAGCTCCCGCATGAGACCAGGATGACGTATAGCTTCTTGAAACGGCCATAGTCAAAGCACCGACTGCAGCAGAAACACCGCCGGCATTTAATGCTGCAACTTTGGGATCTGACACTCTAGCTGGACTTCTGTAGGATTCAGTTTTCCCTCTAAATACCGCCCGAGGGCTGAAGGCATTAATCGGTTGAATCATAAGCACACACTTTCTCTTTTTATACGAGTACATTTTATCGCAAAACAAATCACCTGTAAACCCCCTAAAAATAATACTTTCGGGTGATTTTTTAAATGTAAAATTTACACTAATAGCAGCCAAAAGTCTTATATATATTATATAAGCAGGCTATATAATTTATTGATACAATTTTCACGAACGATGATTCAGATAAGAACCCACCTCTTGACCTTTGTTTTTTCATCATTAATCATACAAATAGATGTATCAGCATCTGCAAAAATCTGTAATAATACAAATGTGAGAATGTATTATGCCCTTCAGATATAGACTGCAAAAAATTCTGGATTTCCGTATAAGAAAAAAAGAGGAACAGCTTCTGGTTGTTCAAAAAGCACAGCAGGCAGTATACGTAGCTGAAGAAAAAATCAGAGAAAATAACGCTGAAATCCAACAAACAATTGAAACAAGAAAAACAGCAGATTTCAGGATGATGGAATACTATGACAAGTACCTTCACCACCTCTGGGACAAAGCAGATGCATTAGAACAAGAACGAAAACGGCTTCAGGCAATTTTGGACGAAGAAAAAATGAAACTCGTTAAACTCGAACAAGCGGTTAAAGTTCTTGAAAAGCACAAAGAAAAACAGAAAGAAGCTTATCTGGAAGAAGAAAAAGCACAAGAATTAAAACAGTTCTCCGAGATCGGTGTCCAAAGGTATTTTATACAGCACCGCGAGATGGAAGAAGATGAAGAAGCAGAGCTCAAAAAACTGCTTGAAGAAGAAGAATTAAATATGGTGGAACAAGAAAATGAATATTGAATCTCCTAACATTAATCAAACAAACTCAACACGAAATAATTCTCAAAATCAGAGCGTGAAAAACTCCTCTGTAAAGTTTTCCGATGAATTAAAAGAGCTAAACAAAACCGGAAAAGAAGATTCAGCAAAAGAAACAAAAAAAGCGGAAGAAGCAAAAAAAACTGAAGAAAAAGAAATAAAAAAATCAGAAGAAACCACTTCAAAAGAAGAAAACGTTGACAAAGAAGAAAATATAAATGATGAAAAATCTTCTGTCAAAGATTCCTGCATTGAAGAACAGGAGGAAGAGCTTGACGAAGCTTTTAACGGGCTTCATTCAATTGTTCAGGAGCTTAATAAAAAAGTAGACCAATCAGAGGATAAAAAGTTTGACTCGCTCAAGAATAACGGGGAACAAACCGATAACAACAATAAGGAAAACAATATTTTGATAAATAACGATTTTAATATTCAGGATAATAAAGAAATACTGCCCCAGATGAATCCTAACATGAACTTTTCTGGCGATGGGCAGCCTTTTTCGTCCTTTATGAATAATTCGGCGCAAAATGCAAATAACACACTCGCTGCATCTGAAAAAGACCTTGCAGAAGAAGCCGCAATACTCTCAACCATGGCCGAAAATATTGCAATGGCTAATAGAAATAAGATTACATCTGAAACCAAGACCATAACCGACGAAGAAGGAATAAGAAAAGTCGATAAACAAACTCAGATTACAGTTGAAAATGTCGTTAAATTTGATTCGGTAATTATGAATCAAGCTGATGTAGAAGTATTTGCAAACCTTGTTGAAAACGGTCAGGCTGACATGACAAAACTTGCACCTCAAGCAGCACAAAAATCCGTACAAGTATCCAAAACCCTTGCAGATTTACTGGCTAAATCCATGGAAAATAATCAGCCTGTAAGAATAGATTTTGACAATAACATTTCTGTCATTATAAGAGTATCAAGGGACGGAAAAATCTCAGCAGATTTTCTCCCGAGCTCTCAGGTAGCAGAAGCATACTTGAAAGAAAACTTACCCCTATTGAGACAAAGGTTTGATGATAACAACATCGAATACGATGAATTGAACCAACGCAACTCCAGAGATCAAGAAAGACAGAACAGAAAGAAGGAACGCGAAAATGAATGATATGTACACAACCGCGATTAACACCCAGAAAGCTACAGTTCAGTGGATGGATGTTCTCGCTGACAACCTCACGAACCTTTATACCCCGGGATTCAGAGAAAGCAAGGTAAACTTTAAAACATTCCTGAGCGGCGCTGTAATTGATAACGCAGTGAAAAACTTCGGACAGGGTAAATCAACACCGGGTACTTCTAATGAAAACCTATTCTTTGAAGGTACAGGATTCTTCGTTCTCAGAAATCCTGAAGGAAAAGTCTCTTACACCCGTCTCGGCGAATTTACTTTCGACGGAGAAGGTGTATACCGTGCAACCGACGGTTCAACAGTACAAGGCTACATCCTTAACGACAAAGGTGAAATTATGTCCGGTACAAAATCCATCAACGCAGATTTGTTCCAGGAAACTGCACTCAAAGGCGGAGCAATGAGCATTCCTACAACAAATATCAAGCTCTGGATTGATCCTAACAACGGTAAATTTCTCGGAAAATACGATGAATACGAGATTAAAAATGATGGTACTATCTATGGTAAAGCAGACGGCGGAAACCGTTCCGTACCTCTGTACAAAATAGCAACAGCAAACTTCCATAACCCTGAAGGTTTATATGAGATTAAAGATGGTCGTTTTGTTGAAACCGAAGAATCAGGAAAACCCGTAGTAGGAAGAGGCGAAATCCGTTCTGGACTCTTAGAACAGGCTAATACCGATTTCAAAAACAACGCAGCTGATTACCAGATGGCCAAAACTCAAATGGAACTTGTTAACGCACTTATCAAAACAAACAAAGATCTGCTGCAATCCGCAATGGAAATGGCAACCCAATAGGTACTACGTACGTAGATAATCGGTCCGCTGCTATGTAGAACTACAAGCGAAAAATCAACCGCCAAAACCGCTGGGAGGTAAGTACTACAAGTTAAAAGTAAATAACACGTACGTAGATAATCGGTCCGCTGCTATGTAGAACTACAAGCGAAAAATCAACCGCCAAAACCGCTGAGAGGTAAGTACTACAAGTTAATAGCAAAACAATACGCACGTAGATAACCGGTCCGCTGCAATATAGAATTACAAGTAAAAAAAAACAGCCGCCAAAACCGCTGGGAGGTAAGTACTACAAGCAGGAAGTGAATCAACACGCACGTAGATAAACAGCTAGTTGCTATATGAATATTTTTCGATTCACAACTCACGGCTCACAATTCACGTTCAACCATTTAGTCATAAAAAAATTAGTTAAACTCCGTTTTATAAGGGAATTAGGGATTACTTAATTCCTTTTATTTTGCTATACCGTCACTCTATCCCTCTCTTTATCCCCCCCTCCATTTACCCCCTACCATTTACCCCCCCTCCATATAGTTGATATTTATTAAAAACTATTCAAGATTTGAACCTATTCGCCGATAAAAATATTGACTTATAAAAAAATATCATTAAAACCCTTTCAGAAAGGTTTAACTAATATGTCAGAAATTTCAAATTTTTTAAGAATTTTAACCTCCACACCTGCCGTCCAAACAGGCGGTATAAGAAGAACAAGCGAACAAAGATCTTCTAACCCGTTTGCATCTTCAAACCCTTTTGTTCACTCAAACAGTGAAAACCCGTTTGCTACATACGGACAAAATCGCCCTGTAGCCGGCGGATACTTCGCAGGATATTACAATAACCAGCCTAATATTGTCGGAAGACGACTTTTTATTGAGGTATAGACTCAAAATACATTACCCCGGATTAATGCCTGATTTTCTAAAGAAAATCAGGCATTATCAGTTTTATATTATTTTCCCGAATTTTCTTCATGGTATAATACTTGCGGGGAGACTCGTTTATGAAGAAAAAACTACTATCACTTTTTATATTGGCAGCTTTTGCTGTCTCAAATTCCTGTATTTTTGCGGAAGAAATTACAGCCGCACAGGAAACACCAGCAGCGACAGAAGACACAATTGTTGTTCCTAAAAAAATCGAAACAGAAATTAATAACTGTATCATCCAGATATACGGGGAAGAAAGAGCAAAAGAAATTTACGACAAAGTAATGGAAATTGCAAAAAAATCAATTGAAGCCCGTCCTGCCGAATTAAAAGAAGAGGATCTAAAACGTGCTGATGATTGGTACAAAGATGAAATTATCTACATGTTTTATGTTGACCAGTTTGGAGTAGCAACCCCCGAAAAACCAAACACATTCAAAGACACAGAGGAAATGCTTGATTACTTGAAAGATTTAGGAGTTACAACACTGCATTTTCTGCCTATAACAGAATCCCCGATGGGTGATTCCGGATTTGATGTAAAGAACCCGCAAAACGTAAGACAGGATCTAGGCGGCACCCCGCAGTTTCAAGATTTCATAAAAAAAGCAAAAGAATACGGATTTAAAATCAAATCCGACCTTGTGTTAAACCATTTTTCAGACCAGCACGAATGGTTTCAGGCTCTTTTAAAAGGTGATATGTCTAAGCGTGATTACTTTATAGTAAGAGAAGAGCTGCCTCAGTATATAAAATATGTCGATGAAAAAATAGGCACTATTGTCGAGTATGAAGAACCGGACGGAAAAATTTCAAAAAGAAGATTAATCTTCCCTGAGATTACGGAAAACCACTGGAGAAAAATAACGGTAAACGGACAAAACTTGTATGTCTACCACACCTTTTACCCCTTTCAGCCCGACATAAACTGGGAGAATCCGGAAGTCCTTTATTACTGTCTTGATACAATAAATTTTTGGGCAAATTTGGGCGTAGATATATTTAGACTGGATGCAATTCCCTACCTTTCCAAAGAAAGCGGAACTAACGCGGAAAATTTGCCTAAAACTCACGCTATTATAAGATTAATCAGCAATTATATTCAGATGACAGCGCCGCGAACGGTTATTCAGGCAGAAGCATGCCAGTATCCAAAAGATATCCTGCCATATTTTGGGAAAGAAAGAAAGTATAAAACAACCATAAACGGCCAAGAAAAAGTTATTAAAAGGACTGATGAATTTCAAATAGCATATCATTTCCCTTACATGCCGGCAATATGGGCAGCTTTAGTCACGGGAGACAAGCAGCATTTTATAAATGCATATAAAGAGACTCCTCAAATCCCTTCAACCGCAGCCTGGGGAATATTTTTGAGGGTTCATGACGAACTTACCCTTGAGATGATTGACCCGCAGACAAGAGAAATCATCTACAATGCTCTTATAACTAAAGGGGCGGAATTTAGAAAAGGGCTCGGAGTCAGCGGAAGAATGGCAAACTTTTTGGACAACAATCCTGACCGAATTGAAATGGCATTTTCAATATTGTTATCCCTTCCGGGTATCCCAATTATTTATTACGGAGACGAAATCGGTGCAAGAAACAATTTTGAGAATGCAAAGAAATCCGCAAAAGACCGCTTTGAGAAGAGTAAGTTAAATAAATTCAAACTGCTCAGCTACTTTGACAGCAGAGATATTCACAGGGGAGCAATCCCTGCAAAACTTCTTTACGGCTCATCAAAAGATTATTACGAGTTCAACAGCAAAGTCTATAAAAAAGTTAAAAACCTTATTGCAGTGAGAAAAACTCTGCCGTCAATGTCCAAAGGAGATTTTACTCTTCTTAAAACAAAAGCGCCAAGCAATTTTGCTTACATAAGGAGCATGGGAGACGAAAAAATACTTGTTATCAATAACCTATCGGACGAAAAACTTATTGCAGAAATAACTCTGCCTGTTAATATAGTTTTAAAGGGAGTAAAAGGAGAAGAAGATAAAACTATTACAAGCTATAAAAACCTTGTAAATAATGATGATGTAAAGGTAAATATATCTCTTAAAAACAGAACAATGCACTTAAGAATAGCACCATACGGAGTTGTTTGGCTGAAACTTTAACCGTTTTGACCGGTCCTATGTAAATTTAGTCCGAGAGCTTTTTGTTCTGTTCCCTTCAGAATCATATTCGTAAGCCCAAACTTTTTCAGGCTGCCCTTTAGAATCATATGTAGTTTCTCTAAGCTTATTTCCGGATTCATCATATTCATAACAATACGCATTCTTAGGAGTTCCATCAGAATTATATAATGTCATTTGAACCATTTGTCCATCTTTATTATATTGGTATTCAGAAAAATGGCGGACACTCCCGTCAGAATTATATGAGATTTCTCTAACTTTATTTCCGGATTTGTCATATTCATAATCATAGAATGTGGATACCTCACCGTTAGGAGTATATACATATTCGTTGGTTAATCTTCCGGTTTCGTCATATTTATAATCGTAGAATATCCTTACGCTGCCATCTCTTTCATACCATATGTCGCGTGTTTTATTACCGGAATTATCATATTCATGTCCCAAAAAACACCAGGCTCCATCAGAATACTGGGCAATTTCTTTAGTTTTATTATTATCTTTATCATATATTGCTACAGGCTTACCATTTTTGTTAAATTCTGTAGTTATACCGTCTTCATCCTTATGTTTAGTATTACACTTATCTGGCTGTGCTGTTCCATAAGTTTTATTGATGCCGGGTAAAAGAGAATGAGGCAAATCCTTCATTCTGGCAGGAGGTTCTTTACCTGACGGAATTTTATCCGTCGCAGAAAGAGTCAATACTTCCGGATCTGCTAACAATACCGCTCTGTTTCTGGAGCCCGCTGCCTTTGGAGGATCACTTTCGTCCGCACCAGATAAACCGGTTGAGGTTTTTTCCGGATCTGTAACTGAAGTATTTGACAAACCGGCATCAGCGCCTGGCACAACTTCCTTATTTAGATCACTATCAGCAGTACCCTGCAAACCTGCTTCGCTTCCGGCCGCCGCTGACGCAGTTGGGGCTGTTGGAGTAGTTGTTTTTGTAAAGCCCATTGCTTCATATATCTCAGCCAGCTGGCTTTTGGACAGACTTATTTTATCCCCTGCTTTTATTACATAACTATTTCCCCACCCGGCTTTTGTTTTGTCATTCCCGCCGGAATACAACTGTTCTCTTTCAGCTATTTCTTCTTGCTGAATCTTATCAAATATACTCATTACAGCATTCCAGTTGACCTTTTTCTTATCGCCTTGGTAACCCAAATCCTTAGCCTTGTTTAAAAATATATACGTCAGACCAAGGTCTCCTTTTTTTACTTCATAATTAAAATCTGCCATTCACAACCGCCTTATCTTATTATTCGACATCACTCACATATATTTACGGCATATTTTCAAAAAACTTTAATTCACTCCTCACATAATATTGTGCCAAATAGCGCTCAATCTCAGAATTTAAAAGCACTTCAAGTTATAGTTTACAATTCTTTACATTTCAACTTTGTTAAAATTTGTTACGACTATCATATCTTTGTACTATTAATTATCATAGAAAGAGTTTTACCAGATTCGCCCGAAAATTGTAAACAGTTTGACATGGCTGGTTTTTTCGTGTCTAATAGTGTAAGAAGTATACTTTTTTTTATTGACTGGGAAGGGATATATAAAGCACTAATGTACATTAAGCAGCTCGAAGTTGATAACTTTAAGTCGTTTGCGAATAAAGTCGAAATACCAATGCTGAAAGGATTTACTACTATATCAGGACCAAACGGTTCCGGTAAGAGTAATATTATTGACAGTATTCTTTTTGCACTGGGGCTTTCAACATCAAGAACCCTGAGAGCTGAAAAACTCTTCCATTTAATATCAACCTACAACAAAAGAAATGAAGCCTTTGTTAAGGTAACTTTCGCTGAAGCCGGAGAAAACGGTGAAGACGGCGAGTTTTCCGTCGCAAGAAGGATAAGAAAATCTTCACAGGGCTTTAACAGTATCTACTATCTTGATGACAAGATAGTCACACTTTCTGATATACACACTAAACTCGAAAAATACAATATTACCCCAAACAGCTACAACGTTATGATGCAGGGTGATGTTATGTCTATTACCAACTGCACCCCTAATGAAAGGCGAAAAATCATTGATGAAATTGCCGGCGTTGCAGATTTTGACAGAAGAATTGAGCAGGCAACAAACGAGCTTGAAACTGTAGAAAAAAGGGTTGTAAACTCTACCCTGATTCTTAATGAAGTTAACACCAGACTCGAGCAGTTAAATGAAGAAAGAGAAGTCGCTCTTAAATATCAAAAACTTAAAGATGAAAAAACCGGTTTAGAAAGTCAAATTAATACTGTCAAATTTTTTGACTTAAAACGCAACCTTGAAAAAGCACACGAAAATATTCTGGAATTTACCAAAAAGAAAAAAGAAGAAGAGGTTAAATCAAAAGACCTTGACGAAAGATTAAAACTTATTCGTGAAAAATATGAAGAAATCTCTAACACAATAAAAGAAAAAGGCGAAACTCACCAGATTGAACTCAAACAGCAAGCCGAAGAGATTAAAGGCGCTATTGCACGTAAAAATTCTTCAATTGTGTTTGCAGACAAACAAATTCAAGACAATTTAAAAACAATTGAAAACACTAAAAACGGTATTGAAACACAGCAAGGAAAAATTAAAGAAGCAGAATTAAAAATTTCGCTCACTCAGGAAAATATTAAAGGAATTGAAGCTAATATAGAAGAGCAAAAAAAGATTCTGCATAAAATCCTTGAAGATATGTCCGGACTTAATGAAACGGCAGAAAAACATATTGAAAAAAGAAACAATTTAAGAAAATATCTGGAAGAAGAACAAGATAAAGAAACAAAGCTTATCCAGAAACAGGCACCTTTGGAAGCTGAGCTTTCATCCAAGAAAAAACTTCTTGAAGAAGCAAGGGGTAAATTGGAAGAATTAGAAGCATTCAAAGCTAATTTTTCAGAAACAAAATCTTCAAAAGAACTCCTTATCGAACAATTATCAAAAGAACTTGACGATTTCAAACTTATCCTTAAAAATACATTAAATGAGTACGATAAGACTAAAAACGAAATTACAGACATGGACTATGACCTTCAAGCGGCACGTAAGAAAATATACCAGCTTGAAGCAGCTAAACAAGCAAATGAAGAAGCTAACCTCGGGCGTGCGGTTGATACCGTTGTAAATGCCAATATAAGAGGGGTTCACGCTCCGCTGATGAAACTCGGACAGGTAGATGAAGAGTACTCTACAGCCCTTGAAATAGCAGTAGGCGGAAGAATGGCTCATATTGTAGTAGATGACGAACATGTCGCTTCCACCTGTATTGAGCTTTTGAAATCCTCAAATGCCGGAAGAGCAACTTTTATTCCGTTAAATAAAATCGTTAAATGTCCTAAGAGTTTAAATCTTCCTAAAGATAAAGGAGTAATTGATTTTGCAATTAATTTAATCGATTTTAATGATGAGTATTTAAATGCTTTTTATTATGCAGTCGGTGAAACTCTGGTAGTAGAAGACCGCTCTGTTGCAAACAAGCTTATCGGCAAATACAGAATGGTTACTTTATCCGGAGACCTCTTTGAAAAATCAGGTTCAATAACCGGCGGAGCCGTCAGAAAAACCGGACTTAAATTCTCTCAAAACTCTGACAGCGAAATTGATACTTATAAATCAAGACTTAAAGAAATGGAATCAAAATACGCTTCCCTTGTTTCCAAACGTTCTTCTTTAGAAGAAAAAATGGAAGATGTAAGGGGTAAATATTCCAATTCCACAACCGAACTTAATAAAGCCAAACTGGAGCTTTCAAGTCTCATTTCAAGTTTTGAAAACACACAAAAAAATATTGATGAAAGATTAGAGTTCATAAAAACAACAGAGCCGGAAATCTCATCAATTGAAAAAACACTCGATAAATTAGAATCCAAACATATTGAGATTTCAGAAAAAATGACTAATCTGCAAACAGAAATTACAGAAGTCGAAAAACTTATGAATGATGCGGATTTGAAAGACTTAAAAGAAAAAACTTCAGGCGTAGAAGCTGAAATTAAGCGTTATGAAAAAAATATGGCAGATGCAAACAATGAAATCGAAGGGCTGCATCAAAGAATAGATTTTATTAACACAACTATTAAAACTCATAATGATACAATTGAACGCTCTATCCAAACAAACAAAGAGCTTGAACTTGATAAAGCAAAATTCGCAGAAGAAATTAAAGGTCTTGAATCTCAGCTTGAAGTTCTGGATGAACAAATTAAAGAAATAACAGAAAAACTGGGAGAACTTCTTAACCAAAGAGACAGCATCAATAAAGATTTGGTTGACTTAGAAACCCAGAAAAACTTGAAAGTTTCCGATATCGAAAAAATTGCCGAACAGATAGAATCATTTAAAGCCCGCCGCAGAGAACTTGAGCCGCAGCTAGCGGAAACAAAGAATACTCTGGAAGAAGCAGGGGTAAATATCAATGACCTGACACCGGTTGAAATGTCGATTGAAGAAATTACTTCAAAAATTCAGCGTCTCCAAAAAAGAATGGATGAGCTCGGCGCAGTTAATATGAGAGCTCTTGAAGACTACGAAAGAGTTTCCGCTCGCCAGCAGGAACTGCACAGCCAGATAGAAACACTTAGCAGCGAAAGAGCCCAAATTCTGGAAAGAATGAAAGGGTATGAAGATTTAAAGAAAGAAACATTCCTTAAAACATACAATGCAATAAACGAAAACTTTAAAGATATTTTCCATAAACTCTCTGACGGCGAAGGAACTCTCATTTTAGAAAATGAAGAAAATCCGTTTGCGGCAGGTCTTGATATAGAAGCTCAGCCAAGAGATAAGAAGAAACAAAGATTAGCCGGTATGTCCGGCGGAGAAAAAGCTCTTACGGCATTATCTTTTGTCTTTGCTATTCAAAAATACATGCCGGCACCTTTCTATGCTTTTGACGAAGTAGATGCCAGCCTTGACGGGATAAATGTTGAAAAACTCGCTCATATCGTACAAACACAGGCTCAGACAACACAATTTATCGTAGTAAGCCACAGAAAACCTATGATTGAATCCGCAAATAGAACAATCGGTGTTACCCAAAAAGAAAAAGGTATCTCAAAAGTTACCGGTGTCAAATTGAGAGACTAGTGGAGTAAAGGGGTAAGGGATAAATATAAATAGTGAACAAGGTAGTACAGGTACAAAATTTAATACACGAAATCCGAGGAATTAAGGTTATGCTTGACAGCGACCTTGCTAAGTTGTACGGAGTTCCGACAAAAAGATTAAATGAAGCTGTAAAACGTAACATTACAAGATTTCCGGCACATTATATGTTTCAATTATCAAAAGTTGAATTTGAAAACTTGAAGTCGCAATTTGCGACCTCAACAAAAGGTCACGGGGGGCGGCGTTATATGCCTTATGTTTTTACAGAGCAGGGTGTTGCTATGTTATCAAGTGTTCTAAACAGTGAAAGAGCAATACAAAGCTTATGGACAGGACGAAGCCAGCTAAAGTCGGTTTCATAAAAACAGAGGATAAAAAGAATTAAGAGATAAACTAAAATACAATTATGGCAGTAAATAATATAGGACATTTGAATAACAATTCAGACGGGTTGACACCTCACCCTGCCCCTCTCCTCAAGGAGAGGGAAATGGAATATGTTCGAGAAGCAGAAGTTGACGGTATAGAAATCCTTGTTAATATGGCAAAACAAGGTAAAATTGACCCTTGGAATGTGGATATTGTTGAAGTTACCGATAAATATCTCACCCATCTTTTCCAATCAAAAGCCCGTAACTTAAAACTAACAGGAAGAACACTCCTTTTTGCTGCTATATTATTGAAGCTCAAATCAAATGTACTGGAAGGCATTGATGTTCTTGATTTTGAACCTCAGCATGAAATGGATGAACTTGATTACGGAGATGATATGCCGCTTGATTATCAAGAGGATTATATCCCGACTAATAACGTAATCTCTATAGATGAAGTACTGCAAAGAAGAACAAGTGTAAGATTAAATCATAACAGGGTCGTAACCTTAAGAGACTTGATTCGTCAATTAGAATTCTATGAAATGCTTGATAAAAAGCAGTCTCTTAAAAATGCTCACGAAAGGGCAAAAAGAAGAGTCCAAAACTATGCAAGATTATCACCGGAAGATATAGTTAACCTTGCACATGATGAGTATATTGAAAACGGAGTTCAAAGGTTAAGAGCAAACTTAGAAGAGATTCTTAACAGGCAGGACAGAATTGAACTTAATGAATTGACTCTTCTCGGTATGGATAGAATAAGCGCCTATGTTTCACTTCTGTTCTTAACGGTAGACAGCGACTACGATTTGGTTCAAGATGAGTTTTACTCGGATTTATATGTCGTAAAATGCCCGCATAAAGAGCCGGAAGAAGAAATTGAAGAAGATAATATTTTTGATGCGGTAAACAATGTACAAAGCGTATTAGGAGATCAGGATGCAGGAATTAAAGTCCAGAATTGAAGCCGTTTTGTTCGTAACCGCAAAAGTGCTTCAAATTAATGACATTGCACAAATACTGGAAGAAGAGCCGGAAAAAGTTGAAGAGGCGCTTCTTGAACTTATTATGGATTACGCATCCAGAGAAGGAGCATTAGAAATTGATGACGAGGACGGTTATATTCTTCAAGTCAAAGCAGAGCATCTGGATATAGTAGAAAAGCTTTGCCCTGTTGAATTAAAACCTCCTGTACTCAAGACTTTAACCGTCATCGCTTTAAAAGAACCCATACGACAATCCGTACTAAAAGATTTAAGGGGTTCAAATGCCTATGAACATGTGCAAGAGCTTCTGGAAAAAGGACTAATATCAAGACATAAAGATAAAAACGGACGTTCGTTTAATATAAAAACAACCCCTAAATTTGCAGAGTATTTTAAACTAAAAGGAGATATAAGAACTTTAGTAAAAACCTTAAATATTGATAAAGGTGTAAAAGATGATTAAAAAAAATCTTCTTCTGATTTTTCTTTGCGCTCTGTTTTTTGGGCTTTTGTACATAAATAATCATAAGGATATAATTTTTTCCGGACTCGGGGATTATTATTTCAAAAACAATAATATGGAAAAGGCTCAAGAGTACTTTGAAAAAGCTTTTGCGCTGGGAATAAATGATACAAAACAGAGGGATTTGTACGTAAATTCAATTATTAACTCTCCAATGGACACAAACTCTCAGGAAAAACTGGTTAAATTTATACAGCTTCCTGTTGATGACGGAGCAAAACTAAAAACAGAGTATTTTCTATACGATTTCAAGCGGGAAATTCATAAAAAGTATCCTCAAAATTATATAAGCCAGGCGCCTTTTAATCAAAAAATTATACGATGGAATAATACTCCTATTACATATAATTTTGTAAAAAACGGGGATGTTCCGGAATATTTTATACGTGAAGTTGAAAATGCTTTTATTGAATGGGAAAAGGCTACCGATCATATGCTGTTATTTTCACGGGATGAAAAGAATCCTAATATTATAATCTCATTTAATGAAAACAATCCGGCAGATGAAGAAGCCAGAAAATATGTTGTAGCTTACACTATCCCTGCTCTTGAAGGAAACAAACTCAAACAGATGGAAATAAAATTCTATCTAAAAGAGCCCGACGAAGAGTATTTTTCACCGAATCAGGTCTACAATACAGCACTCCATGAAATCGTACACGCAATCGGTTTTATGGGTCACAGTTACGATAGAAATAATATTATGTATTTAACAAAAGACTCTGCTTCTATATTAAACGACAGTAAAGAAACATTAACCCTCGCTGATATTAATACCGTCAAATTGCTCTATAAAATTAAACCCGATATAACAAACACCGAGCCCGCAGTGGGAGAATATGTTCCTTATTTAGTACTGGGCGGACAGGAAGATGTTAACAGAGCTAAAACCAAAGAAGCGAAAAACTATATACGAAAAGCTCCGGCTCTTCCTATAGGATATATTGATCTTGCCGAAAGCTATGCTGCAAAAAAAGAGTATGCAAAAGCAATTCAGGCTCTTGAACAAGCAGAAAGACTTGCAGATACGGACGATGTAAAGTATATAGTTTATTACAATCTCGGAGTTATCTATTATTATATGAATAATCCGGGTATGGCTAAAGAGTATGTAAATTATGCGCTTGAGTACCAGAACACTGAGGAGCTTAATTATCTTCTTGCAGAAATCTATGCTAAAGATCAAGATTATGCCAATGCAATAAAAAAATATGAAGAATTAATCCGCCAGAACCCTAAAAATATTGAATATGCGGTTAATCTTACAAATATTTATATAAACAGGAAGGAATTTCTAAAAGCAAGATCCGTATTAAAGAATCACATACAAAATAATCCGCAGGATAAAAACAATCCGCGTTTTGAATCATACGGAATATTAAAAGCATTTTTATAGACTGAACACTCTGCTTGACTCATAAAAGTTTTTATTATAAACTTCAATCATGCCGAAGTATAGTGCTATGGTATGCCTTACTCGGAAATGTAGTAAAGCGGGTGTAACGTGATATTTGGTGTTTTACCGCCAAATCAATCATTTAACCCCCCGAAAGGAGAAAGAAAATGCCAAAATTAAAAACTCACCGTGCAGCAGCTAAAAGATACAAAGTTACTGCAACCGGTAAAATCACAAGAAGACATGCAGGTATCGGTCACTTGCTTCAACACAAGTCAGAATCCAGAAAACGTAAGATTTTCGGAGATGCAGTAATTTCCGAAACTCACGAAAAGCTGGTTTCTAAAGAGTTACCTTACAAGAAGTATTCAAGATAGGAGTGTTGAACAATGAGAATTAGACGTGGAAATGTATGTCGCAACAGACACAAAAAAATATTAAAGCTTGCTAAAGGCTTCAAAGGTGCAAGAAGCAGAATCTTCAAAGTAGCTAACATTGCTGTAATGAAGGCTCTTAAATATGCTTACAGAGACAGACGCGCTACAAAACGTAATATGCGCCGCTTGTGGATTGTAAGAATCAATGCAGCCGTAAGAGAACAAGGTATGAGCTATTCAAGATTTGTTAACGCTTGCAAAAAAGCAAACATCCAGGTTAACAGAAAAATGCTTGCTGACCTTGCAGTAAACGATAAAGAAGCTTTTGCTATGGTTGTTGAAACAGCTAAAGCAGCTTTATAATTTGGAACCATTTAAAATATAAAAGTCCATACTTATAGATAAAGTATGGGCTTTTATTATATTTAATTTTAATCTACTGCATCATAATTATAAAAATTTATAAATAAAGATATACCTAAAATAGAACAACATAGGCTGCAAGAACATTCTTTCACCGTAACATATCTTAACAATTTGTTGACCATATAGTGTGTATATGCTCTAATATATACAAGGGTATATGAAAAGGAGTTTATAATGCGTATCAGCCAAGTAACAAGTTCAATTGGAACAAATCATTTTGTTAGAAACAATAGAAAAACACAACAGTATCAAACAGTTCCACAGGCAGTTAATCAGCCAACGGACGACAGTATCGCTTTTAGAGGGAGTATCACCCACGCAATTAATTCTTCAAGACAATGGAAGTTTTATGGAGATATCTTTAAACCGGATGCTAATCTTGCAGGAAAAATGTTGATAAAAGCAAAAGCTGATTTGGTAAAGCTGATGAATGCAAATCTTTCGGGGGCTAATTTTGCAAAAAGCACATTTCATTGTGCTAATTTTACAGGTGCTAATTTAGCAGGCACTAATTTTGAAAACTCTGCGCTGGACGGAAGCTGGTTTAAAGATGTTATTACAAATAATACAAATCTAAAAATGACATATTTAAATGGTGCAATTTTTAAAGGTGACTTCGGACCTTGGACATCATTAGAAAAAGCTAATGTTAGAAGTACAGATTTTGTTGAAGCTAATTTAGATAACGTAAATTTAAAAGGTGCAATATATGATGAATTTACAGAATTTCCAAACGGATTTGATCCTAAAAGTAGAGGTTTAATATTATACAAGGCTTCCGGTATGGATTTTAGTCATAGTTCACAATGGGAAAGAATGAAGTTAAGGTATTCAAATTTCTATGATGCAAATTTTCAGAGAGCAGGATTAAAAAGAGCTGATATGAAGGGCTGTGTATTTGAAAACTGTGATATGAGAAACTGTGACATGACAAGAGTTTATGCTAAAAAGGCAAAAATTGTTAATTCTGACTTAACAAGATCAGAATTAAAGCAGTTAAATTTAAATAAAGCATTTCTTAGAAATGTTGATATGAAGAACTGTAACTTGAGAGGGGCTATATTAACCTGGGATGAAGCCAGCAATGTAAATTTGACAGGTTCAATATATGACCAGTATACAGAATTTAACAGAAATTTTGATCCGAAATCGCATGGGATGATTGCTGTTCACTCTTCTCCGGCATACTATGGTATAAAGTAAGGGGAGGAAATTTTTATGAAGATAGAAAAAATTCAGACAAAAGCCCATTACCCGCAGTTCAAAGCCGGAAAGGTCAGGGTATTTTCAGATTTTGACAAAACCTTTTTGCCATCTTCTCATGCTAACTTTGTGCATAATTATGATGAACGTTTTGTTAATGCAATAAGAAAAAACTTTAAAAGTTTTAAAGAATTTCTGGACAAAACAAAAGAAGGATTGAAATTTACTATCACTACGGGGCGCACATTCGGAGAATTCCAAACAATGGCGGAAGTCTCAAGAGAAAGAAAATTCGGTATGCCTCTTCCGGATACTTTTATTGCGAAAAATGGCAGCGATGAATACTTAAGAACCGGAACAGATGAAGATTTCTACAAAGGCGGGGATTTCCCATTCAAGTATGATGTAACCAATAAAGAAAAAGAAGAAAATATAAAGAAACTCACCAACTGGGATGGCCCTATGATAAAAGAAAAAATTAAAGAGTTATTTAGAGCTTATAATTTGAGGATTGTAGAAGGTGACAGTGAACATAGTCCTCATGATTATGGAAACAGGTCCCTTTTTAGTAACGGCAAACTTTATTATGAAACAGGTAAAGTATTTGAAGGAACTGATAAATCGGATTGGTCTGTAGGATTTAGAAATGACGGAAATTGCAAGATTTTTTTCACCTATCCGTATGACATGCATTGTGTTGATGAAAGATATGCTGCATTCAGAGACTTGGAAACGAAAATAAATCAAATATTTCAAGATAATAATATTAAGTATTCTTCGGCCGGTAGTCGCGGTGAACATGAAAATGAATGCGGCGGTCGTCCTTGGAAGGTATAT
The DNA here is from genome assembly GCA_944323615.1 of Candidatus Gastranaerophilales bacterium. GTDB lineage: Bacteria > Cyanobacteriota > Vampirovibrionia > Gastranaerophilales > Gastranaerophilaceae > CAG-196. The sequence continues at coordinate 2,806 of CALUTG010000033.1, read as the reverse complement.
GAGCCGGATGTAATAGATTCTGGGTTTAAAGGACGTCATGATTACGGATTATCTAAAGTTTATGATGTAAATGAAGCAATTAAGATAGCACAAGCAAATAATGACCTTGTTATTGCCGCAGGTGATAGCTCTAATGATGCATATATGTTAAATCCCGGAGTTTATTTAAAAAATTATCTTACTGATGAAATTTTAAACAGGCATGGCAATATGCAATTATTGTATGACCTTGCGGATCCTGCGGGCTTAATTAAAGTATTAGACAAAGATCCGGAACTAGCAGAGATTTTTATTAAAATGCCTTTTAGAGGAGTTATAGTAAGACAGAATGGCGGCAAAAATAATTTAGAAGAACTTGAACCTTTTACTAAAGGCAAATATCAAAAAATAGTTATAGTGGATGAAGGTGAACTCCAAAGCGGTATAAAACAATCTATCAAAATGTATTGCGAACAGAATCCAAAATATAAAGACAAGCTGAGCACTGATCTGAAACAGCAAATTAACCCTGATGACGGATCAGGCGGGAGGTCTCCCTAAATCTAATGTTTGGAAATATGTATTAGGCGCTATCGGGTTAGTTGGAATAGGAGGAGGGGTGTATTTATGGAACAGGAAAAGGAAAAAGAATAAGGATTTAAAAGAAAAAAATGATACTTCCAATCAATACAGCTCAGAACCCGCAAAATAGAATAAAACTAAAAGAAAATAAAAATACTGCAAAAAATAATGCAATTAACTTCAAGGCTGTAAAGTTTTTAGAAATTGCAAGTAAATATGAACCAATAAAATATGATTTATTAGCAGAAACTAAATCTTTTATCAAAAATGGTTATAATGTATCATCGCTTGGAAAAGGTCTATTTGCAGAAGTTTTTAGTTTTGATAAATTTAAAAATATTGTTATAAAAAAGCCATTTAGACATGATAATTTTGAGCAAGAAGCGCAGGCATTAAAAGCATTACCATCAACACTATCTAAGTCGCAACAATTTGTAGCACGTGCGTATGACGATGATACAGGAAATTACTACCTATTATCAACAAAAGTTAATGGTGAATCTCCTTCGGAGTTTTGGGCACCTTGGAATAGAACAAGTCTCAGAGGACTTTTTAGAGGGCTTTTTGAGATGGATAAAGCAGGTCTTTATCATGGTGATCTGAACAACGGTAATATGAAAATCGATTCAAACGGGGATGTAAATTTTTTAGATTTTCAATGGGGCACAAAAACCGACAAAATAAGATTATTCGAAAATAATACGGTTCAATGTATGCCGAATTTTATTCCGATACAGAATTCTCAGATGTTTGAAATGGCAGAGGTGCCGTATTATTTAAAGAAACTCGATAACGCAAGTAAAGGTAAAAAATTCCTAAACGATTATTTGACAGAAAAAGCAAAGTATCATGGACAAAGAGTTAATCATATTTATAATATTACGGATAATTGGGAATATACAAGCGAGATTCCTTATATTAATAAAGCAGAAAAATTTGAAAGCGCACAAGAAGAAGTATATAAAAATTTAAATGAAAAAACTTTAAACCTGGAAACATTAAAAATACAATTTTTAAGTGCCTTTAGGGAAGCTTCAAAGTATTTGGACGCAAATACTCTTCATAAAAATATTATCCCGTCCGGCTCTTCTTATTTATATGCTTTGAGTTCAGTACAGGCATTAAGAAAAAAGATTGGTGAATTTCAAGAATACGCATATGGGGAAATGGCTGATTATCTGGAAGGTATGAAAGATTATGCAGATTATTGGTACAATAATTTAAAATCCTGGACAAAAGATGCGTTCTATTATCCTTACCGGCATACCCAAAATAGGCTGCAAAACTGGGAAACTCTTCACGACTTTAATGACCCGCAAGTAGATATTGAACATTTTGACTCTATGACAAACGTCACAAAACTTGTAGACAAGAATTTTGAAGTAGATTATACAAGAAATTTCGATTGTGAAAATAGAAATATCGGATATTATATGAATGAAGTAGAGAGATATATCAATTCTACAAAAAATAACAGCACTGCAAAAACGCATTATGCCTACAGTGGACTCATTAAGGCTTATGAAAGATTAAAAAAAGCATATAATGATGAAAAATGGCTGGACGTAATAAATAACTCTTTGCTGCTGATACGAAGATGTGAAGAAATGTATGCGTATGGCGATTGCTCTTCTGTTCAATCGAATGCTTCCGGTCTTGCCGAAACCGTCTTTAAACAAGTTTATAAGGATGTAAATGATTACGGACCGGGATTTTATACATTCCCCGGATATAAGAACATGAACGAATTTTCTTAAGAACAAAAAAAATCTGCTTGATATTTAGAGATATCAAGCAGATTTTTTATTATAGGAGAAAATTACATATCATAAACAAATCTTTGTCCGGCAGTTCTGTCAAGTGCATCTTGTTTCATAGCCTGAGAAGCAAAGAACATTTGTTTAGCATAACTTTGTATTTCTGCATTATATGCTTTTTGATCAAAAATATTTTCATATTTTGCAAGATAATCTTCAATAGGGTTAACTATATCCGTAACCATTCCAATAGCAGTATCTGCAACCTGTTTAAGAGTTCTTTCTCCAAGCCCGAGTTCTGCCATTTTTTCGGATAAAGTCAAAGATAAAAAGTTTTTCGGTTCAACAGCTTTCTTAGCCTGCTCCTGAAGCTGGGCTTCCATTCTTTCTTCAGCTATAGCATGCTGCTTGGTAGGATCGTACGTATTATGTTTGTACGTCTGTAGGAATGTATTTAAGTTGAACGCTTCTGCCATATCCTTTAGTCC
>CALUTG010000032.1 GCA_944323615.1 Candidatus Gastranaerophilales bacterium | reverse complement strand
AGAGGGTAAATTTTTCTAATAAACACAATTTTAAATCTACCCGACAATTATATTTTAATGATATTTTTAAAAAATCAACATTTTTTTAATGATTAATTAATATTTTTGTTTTTTTTTCGAAACTTTCTTAAAAACTTCATCAAAACTTACAATCGGCTCCAGACGATACCCGCAATGCTCTGCCAGAGTTCCACCCATCATAAAAAGTTCCTCCTGAGGATACCTGCGGCATATTCCGGGACGTTTTTTATGGATCTTGCACTTATTAGTCTCTTTGTCCAGATTCATACACTCAAAAACAAGTCCCGTTTCGTCTTTATCTATAATTTTCAAATATGTATAGAAAGGATGCAGTAATTTTAGTTTTTCAAACTCCTCTTCCGTTTGAATAACATTTTTATGTTTTACATAAATTTTCTGGCAGCACTTTCCGCAGGCATTACAATGACCGACCCTGTAATACTTACGCCTTAAAATATACAGATAAAAGAATTTTTTTAAAGCCTTAAACATTGACCAACCGCGACCTTGCAAATCTGTACTCGGAAGAATCCTCCCTCGCCAAAGTCATAACTTTGGTAAAATATTTATTTGACTGCCTGTAATCTTTATTAGAATACAAAGCACCCCCTTTTTCCAGGCAAACCTTAATAATACGTTCTTCCGGATTGATAAAAGATTTCAAGTCCTGAATTATACCGCCCAAATCTCCGACAAGAACAGGATTTAAAATTATACAATTCTCATACTCATAAAGCGCAAAATGATAATTATTTTCTCTATAATACTTTTCTGCCCATTCTCTGTGCCCTATATAACTGGATTTATTAAATCCCTGCTCAAGATCATTAACCGCTCTTATTATTCTTAAATACTCGTTTTGATTGTTTAATACAAGCGGTAAAAGTCTCTTCATACAGCAATATGCACCTGTATAATCTCCGAGTTCAAGCATCACAAACGGCAGCCTATCCAATACATCAAAAGATTTCGGATCAAGACAGTATGCCTGCTTTAAATACGCCAGAGCCTGCAGGTATTCTTTTTCTTCATAATAGAGTTTTCCAAGCAAGAAATTAATATCAAAGCTGGTAGGATAACTTTTCACAGCCTGTGAAAGAGCCTGAATAGCAGTTTTAGAATCTTTCGCCGCCACAGCCCTCAAAGCTTTATGGTACAAATCATTTCCCATATTGATAAACTCATCAATACTTCGCTTGATTTCGAGATAATAAGCGGATTTTTTATCCTTAGCGTATTTAAGGTATTTCTGGTAATAAAAAACTGACTGAAACCTCATTCCCTTAGAAAAATACGATGTTGCAAGATTTAAACAAACGGACTCGTCATCAGGTTTAATAGAATGAGCTTTTACCCAGAATTCAACGGCCTTTGGAGTATCTTGATTTTTATAAGCAATATTTCCCAAATATAAATACGAAGGATTTTTTTCTCCATCAAGCTCAACAGATCTATTAAAAGAAGCTTCTGCCCTTGGCATGTCATTTAATTTATAATAGCAGCGCCCTATTTCGTAATACAGTTTATGAGAAAAACTTGTATTAACCATATCCAAATACAGATTAAGCGCATTAGAATACTTCCCATCCCTGTAAAGATTCTTAGCCGCCTCAATCTTTTTATCTTCTATATCGGAGTTGTCCTCAATATAATAATCAGAGCCTGCCATAGCTGTATTCTAGCATATTTAGAGTTCTAAATCATCACGCAATTTAGAATTTGTTACAAGGCTTGATAAAACGTCATCTTCAAATACGTCTATAACACCGTCTGCAAACAGTTCCTGCATTCTTTGAAGATGGGATAAATCCTCTTCATCACTCATTGCAATTTTGTTAAACTTCTTAATATCACAATCCTTTTGGAAAAGTTCAATGGCATTTGATGAGATTTCAGATCTGTCAATATAAGGATTTGAAGAAGAAACAGCATTTGCATATTTCTGTGCATTGGCTCTGATTGCAGCCAAATTGATTACATTATTCTCCCTTGTCAGTTGAGAATTGTATAAAATATCATTATTATTGTCGTTGATATTGTTGAACATGAGACCCTAATCTCCCCGATTATCCTATAATATTATCGTATATTTTTTGACTCTTGTTATCAACTATTTGGATGAAATCTTTATTAATGACCCTTCTTCTTAAATCTTACCCCTTCAACCTCGTGAACATCTTCCGTTACGATAAAAGCTTTAGGGTCTATTGAATGAACAAGATCTTTCAATTTAGGCATATCAAACTTATTAACGACACAATACGTAAGAATCTTTTCTTGTCTTGAATAACCGCCTAATGTTTTCATATATGTCACACTCAAATCAAGTTCCTGAATAATAGCATCACCAATATCTCTTGATTTATCCGATACAATTCTGACCGATTTAGCTTTATCAAGACCTTCAAGAACAGTATCAATAACTTTTGAAGCAACATAATAAGTTAAAATAGAATATAAGGCTCTATCCCACCCGAGCAGGAAACCTGCTGCCGTATATATGAAAAGATTTATTCCCATTAGAAGCTCTCCGACTGAAATTATCTTTAACTTTTTGGAAAGTTCAATAGAAACCATTTCCGTTCCGTCAAGAGAAGCATTATTTTTCAGAATAAATCCTACACCAAGCCCCAGAAGTATTCCGCCAAACACAGTTGCAAGAAGCAAGTCCTGCGTAATAATCTTCCAGTGAATCATATTTGTAGCAATTGAAAGCATCGCAATAGCAAAAAAGGTTTGAAATACAAAAACCTTTCCCAAAGTTCTGAGTGCTATCAATATAAACGGCAAGTTTATTAACATAATGAAGAAACCTAAGTTCCCGTTAGTTATATACGTAGCCATCATGGAAATACCAATAACACCGCCGTCAATTATTTTATTTGGGAGTAAAAACATTTCCAACGCAACTGCTACAATAAAAGCCCCTATTGTTAGAAATATGGCTTTTCTTATATATTCTTTAACTATCTGCCCCCTTGTTTTAACTATTTTTGCAGATTTTCTCCTGCGTGAAAACAATCTTCTCTTCTCCGTTATTAATCTTTTTTCTTAAGCATTTCAAAAATATTTTTATGTTTAACTGCTGTTTTATCAACCTGTTTTATGCCCAAAATTGATTCCAAATCCGTCTTAAGCGTTGTTAAATCATCATACTTTTTCAACAAACCATCCATACAAATTGAAACATCTCCGGTTTCTTCAGAAACAACAAGGCAAGCTGCATCAGAAACTTCCGACATCCCTATTGCGGCTCTATGGCGGGTTCCGTATTTCCAGCTGAGTTTAGGATCTTCAGTGAGCGGAAGCAATACCCCTGCAGAGTGAATCTTATTCCCGTCAATTATCATAGCCCCGTCATGAAGAGGGGTGTTCGGATGGAAAATTGTTAAAATCAATTCCGTAGAAATTCTTGCATCAAGAACCGTTCCTACTTCCGAATAAACATTTGTACTCAGAGCCTTTTTAAATACAATTAAAGCCCCTGTCTTAGTTTTTGTAAGATATTTAACAGCTTCAATAATTTCTTTTAATATATCAACTTCGTTCTCTGCAGCCTCTCTATAAGTCCCATGGGAAAAAAACGTTCTTTTAATAAAACCCGGCTGCCCTAAATATCCCAGAAATCGTCTAAGTTCCGGCTGGAATATTACAATGAGGCTCAATGAAATCAAGGTTACAAGAGATTTTAAAAATACTCCCACAATTTTAAGATCAATCAAAATCAGGATTTCACTTACTATCCAGGCAAAAACCAGAATAAACAAGCCTTTTACAAGATTTTCGGACTGTGTATTTTTAATAAATTTCTGATAAAAAATAAACAACACTGCAGCAATAAAAAGGATTTCAAGTATATTAATCCAGTTTAAAGTCCACTGGAGCGGGCTAAAAAAACCGTGAATTAATGAAATCAGTTCATCTATCATTGCTGCCTCAATCTATCGGGAATATTTTCTCTCGCTGTCAAATCCTCTAAAGATTCTCTACTTACTATCATATCAGATTGTGAATTATTTACAAGTACCATTGCAGGTTTTGGAACTCTGTTATAGTTTGATGCCATTGAATAGTTATAAGCTCCTGTATTGTATACACAAACTATATCTCCGGTTTCCAGGCACGGAAGCTCAATATTTTCAATTAAAATATCTCCGCTTTCGCAGTACCTTCCTGCTAATGTAACGATTTCCGTTTCAGAATTGTTCATTCTATTAGCAACTTCTGCCGTATATTTTGCCTGATACATACTTGGACGCGGATTATCAGCCATTCCGCCATCAAGTGCAACATATTTGCGCACACCCGGAATATCTTTAAACGAACCGACCGTATACAAAGTCACTCCGGCAGTTGAAATAACACTTCTTCCAGGTTCAATATAAATAACAGGTTCTTCTATAGAGTACTTCTCAAGAGCCTGTTTCATAGCTTCGGTAACAGCATTCGCCAACTCTTCCACAGAAGGCGGACAATCATTTTCCGTATACTTAACCCCTAAACCGCCTCCAATATTCATCTCTTCCAAAGCTATTCCATGGACCGTCTTTATTCTTGCAATTTCTTTTATAAGGATTTCAACCTCGTCATAGTAGCTTCTTGTCTCAAAAATTTGGGAACCTATATGAGCGTGAATCCCTTTTAAGTTTAAATTATTGTAATCAATTTTAATAAGATTAATTATTTCATCAACTTGAGACAAATCAAACCCGAATTTGGAATCAACCTGTCCTGTTTGTATATAATCGTGGGTATGACATTCAATCCCGGGTGTAATTCTTAAAAGAACATCCACAGTTTTGCCTTTATCTTGAGCAAACCTGTTAAGAAGCTCCGCCTCATAAAAATTATCAACCGAAAATCTACCGACCCCTAAATCCAGAGCGAGTTCGACCTCTTCAGAGGACTTGTTGTTTCCGTTAAAAAGGACTTTCTCCATATTTACACCGGCTTTATACGCAGTATAAATTTCTCCTGAAGAAACAGTATCAAACCCGAAACCCTCATCATCAACAATACGTAATACCGCAAGATTGCAAAGCGATTTACAGGCATACATCATCCGGATATTTTTATAATCTCTAAACGCTGATTTATATTCTCTGCAAATCCCTCGGATAGTCTCTTCATCCAAAATATACAGAGGAGTTCCGTACTTCTTTGCAAGCTCAACCGTATCGCACCCGCCAATATAAATATGATCCCTTTTTTCTGTCGTAACCGGTCTCAGAGACTGATTTATACTCATACAAAAACCCTCTTATGCTGCTATATCCTTATTCTAGCAAAATAAAAGGGTTTTTACAATATGAGGTAAGACTATTTTTAAACAGCTTCCGTAACAACATACTTGGCTGATTTGGACACAACTCCGTAACATACCATTGTCAATCGGTTATTCAATGCAAGCATTGTTCTATAGTTATTTGCATAATTATTCATTGCTCCCATCATTTCATCAGCCGAAACTCTTGATACCAATGAATCCGCTTCGTGATTATCCACTTTTTCCTGTGCATATTTTTCTACTAATAATTTGTCGATAAAGTCTCTTGCTCCGATTGCCATAATATACTCTCCTTATTTACATTAATACTCTGTTTTGTTAAGAGACAATAAAAACTAAACCTTAATAAGAGCCTCATTATTATGGACTTTATTGGGTTTTTGTTTTATTTTATATCTCTTGTATATATAAAGTATTTAACTTTAAAAAAATTGCCTTTTGAGATAGCAATTGTAAAGTTATGTAAAGTTTCTCATTAAAAATTTCTTAAAGCTTAACAAAAAGACTAATATCCGCCCGATTCCCCGATTGTATCAACTGCTTCAACCTTAATATCCGTGATGAGTTCAGAATAAGATATTACAACAATAGTCGGGATATGGCGTTCAAGAAGCTGATAAAGAGGCAGTCTGATTCTTGGTGAGCAGAGAATTACCGGCTGCAAACCTATTGCCTGATGAGCACGCATTAATGTCATTGCGGTAGACTCAATCAAATCCTGAACCTGCATTGGATTTAACAAGAACATTGTACCGAGCTCTGTTCTCTGACAGCTGTCATCAAGAGTTTTTTCCCATTCAGGAGAAAGTGTAAGAGCATACAGAACCTTATCTTTATCAACGTTATTTAAACAAATCTGACGGCCTAAAGCGGCTCTTAAACGTTCAGACAAGATATCAGGTTCTTTGGAAAACCTTGCATAATCACACAAACGCTCAAATACAAAGATAATATCTTTAATAGAAACTTTTTCTCTAATCAGGTTAACAAAAATCTTTCTCAAATCACTGGTTGAAATAATAGCCGGAACAAGGTCATTAACAAGTGTAGGGTCTTGTGAACGTACAAGTTCCATAAGCTTGAGAACGTCAGTTTTTGTCATAACTTCATCTACATGCTTACGTACACATTCCTGCAGGTGAGTAACAAGAACGTCTGTCGCATCAACCGCAGTAACGTTTTTAGTAGCCTTGGCATCTTCGGCGCTAATCCAGTAAGCCTGGGTTTGATAAGTAGGATCAACTCCGACAATAGCATCTTCAGGAATAGTTTTCTTAACAGAATCCCACTGGTCAGCAATAACCATATATTTACCCGGATAAACATAACCGGAAGCTACTACGTTATTACGAATGGAAATAACATATTCGTTAGCTTCAAGCGCGGAAGAATCCATAATACGGATATTCGGCAGGATGTAACCGAGTTCGTCCGTAACTCTTTGACGTAATGCAGCAATCTTAGCAAGGAGCTGACCTTCCTGATCAGGATCCGCAATAACAAGAAGCCCTGCGCCGACCTGCAAGCTCAAAACATCAACACCAAGTCTTTCATACATCTTATTAGGGTTAACCAAATCCTGCATATTCTGACGTACGCTTTCTAACTGTCCTAATTGAGACTGAACATCAGCATTGACAAGTACCGAGAATCCTGCAACAGTAAGGATTATAGTAAATATTAAAAATGGTAAGAAGGGCAGCCCCGTAATAGGTGATGTTACTGTAATCAATCCTAAAAAGAGCGCCGCAAAGAACAAAGAATAAGGTTTTGAAAGTATCTGGTTTGTCAAATCTCCGCCCAGTGAATTATTACCTGCTGAAGCACGGGTCATTACGATACCGGCAGATATTGACATCAACAGAGACGGAAGCTGAGAAGCCAAACCGTCACCGATTGTTAATACCGTATACTTGCTGATTGCATCAGCTATAGGCATCTGGTTAACAAGGCAGCCTATAGCCAACCCACCCACAATGTTAATTATTACAATAATGATACCCGCAATAGTATCACCCTTTACGAACTTCATAGAACCGTCCATAGAACCGAAGAGACTTGATTCTCTTTGAAGATCTTCACGTCTTTTTACCGCTTCTTCCGGCGAAATCAAACCTGCATTAAAGTCCGCGTCAATTGTCATTTGTTTGCCCGGCATAGCGTCCAATGCAAAACGGGCTGCAACTTCAGCGATACGTTCAGCACCCTTTGTGATTACCATAAACTGAACAACTGTAATAATAAGGAAGATTACTCCGCCTACAATCATGTTTCCGCCGGTTACGAATGTTCCGAATGCGTGAATAACTTCGCCGGCATCACCTTTAGCCAGAATCAGACGGGTTGATGCAATAGAAAGCACCAGCCGGAACATTGTACCAATCAGGATAATTGAAGGAAACGCCGCAAGTTCCAGCGGTTTCTGCACATAGAGGGAAATCATCAGCAGCACAATACCGAGGGTTATATTCAAACTTATTGAAAAATTAATAACCCAATTTGGCATCTCGATAATGAGGATTAAAACCAGAGTCATTATGAATAATGCCAAAAATATTTCCGATATTGGTTTTGAACCCGCTCCTTCTTGTGCCATTACATACCTTCTAAAGCTTTCTTAATGATTTCTATCTGGGTGTCAACCGAGGCATCTACAATACCGTTATTCGTTTGGAATATACACCCGCCCTCCTCAACGGAAGGATCAGCCACTATATTTATTTTAGAATCTATACCGTATTGATAAGTTATATTAGGAATAGTGTCTTTGATAAACTGAACAGCCTGAGGACGAACTCTTATTACTATTTTAGGTTCGTTTTTAAATGTAGTTTTAAGAATATCTACAATTGTATTAATCAAAATTTGAGGATCCGCTTCAACCTCTTTTTTTATAATTTTTTTAGCTATATCAACACTGATTTCCAGAATATCAGGTGCTATATATTCAAATACATCCTTATTGGCATTCATAAATGAATTCAAAGATTGGCGGAATTTTTCTAAATCCGCGTTGCATTTTTCCAAACCGGCTCTGTAACCTTCCTCAAATGCAGATTTTTTAATACTCTCGGATTCTTCCTGAGCTCTTGAGACAAGGTTTCTGTCATCAATTCTTCTGTACCCTCTTCTTCTTGAGCCTCTTCTTCGTTCTTGTCTTTGAGTAAAGTCTATATTTTCAATATCAAACAGGTCAATTTCCGGCTCTTTCGGCTGTTCTGCTTCCGGTTTTGATTCCTGAACAGCTTCTTCATCCGGATTATATTCGGGTATCTCTGGCTTTACAAGTTCTTGAACTTGTTCCTTTGACTTTTTCCCCTCCCTCAATTTTTGATTACGTTTTTTGATAATCATAGTTTAATTATATACTATCTTCAATGTATTGTACAACAATGCCGGCAACTTTCAGAGGCATCTCAGCGTACTCTCCGTCGTAGGACTGAGAAATAAACCTCTTAACAAGCGGCCGCTCATTTTTAATAATTTTTTCAACCCTTTCTCGCGGAACTTTTTTATAAACCTGCAAAAGATCAAAAAGCACATTATCTTTCGTAAGTTTCTTTTTGACAGGAAGATAATTCTTCATCTCCTTAAGGCAATCTGTAACGAGATCACCATCTAGATGAGATTCTAAATCTGCCATATTCATATACTGTGATATCGCAAGTGAATCATTTGAATCAAACTTATTAAGAATTGTTGTAACTTTGTCCTGTGAAAGAATTTTAAGGACTAAAGCAAGAGACATGAGCTTCATCTGCTTATTACTTATACCTTGCGGAGCAGATGCAGCAGCTTTTTCTGCTCTCTTTTGAGCGCGTCTTTCTTCACGTTTTTTCTCTGCAGCAGCTTGATTCCTTTCAGCCTCAGCCATCATTTCCTGCTGCTTTTTAATTTGCTCTTCCTGAACTTGTTTTGCCATTGCATCAATATTAGACTGACTTTCCGCTCTATTTTTAATCTCTTCGTCGATTACACCTTTGGCTTCTAGCTCTTCAATACTTTGTTTATAGACTTTTATAACATGATGTTCCACGGCCTGCAATAGCTGATCTTGAGGAATTTTTCTTATGACCGCCTGTTTTGCAACTTCAAATATAGTAAATGCTATTTTTTGCATTATACTATCCCAGTATTGAGGAAGTATCCCCGAGTGAATCAAGTCAATTGATTTATGAAAAGACCATTCTGCAATTATTTGAGTTATAAAAACAGCCTGTTCCGGTGTAAGGTTTAAAGATGTATCATTGTAGAGAGCCTCGCCGGCAAGAAGTGTAAAATTTCCGAGAGTTTTTACAACATACTCTTTTTCCCTGTCCTTTAAATCCGCAGGTACAAGTTCTTTGGCCTGTTCAGCCATAGATGATGCAAATGCTTTGTAATCAAAACCTTCTATTGGCATAATATTCCCTCAAGATATGGTAATCCCTATGGTATTATATATTTTTTTAAATATTTTAACCTCATATAAGTTAATGATTTTATTCGTAAAACAACAAAAAATATCGGGACAGCTTAGTAAAGCTGCCCCGATAAAAATTTTATAGCCTAATTCATGGAAAAAGCTTTTGGTTTAGGACCTGCTTCTACAATTTCAGCCGGCATATTTGGATATTTAGCAGCAAAGTTGTCTAAGAACATTTGAGCTAATTTATTTGCAGCTTCATCGTAAGCAGCCTTATCTGACCAAAGACCCCTTGCATCAAGCATTTCATCCGGAACATTCGGACAGCTTGTAGGATAATCGACATTGAATATGTCATGATGTTTAAATTCAATATTATCAAATGAGCCATTCAATGCTGCAGTAACCATTGCACGAGTGTAGCTTAATTTCATACGTTTAGCACCTGAAGCTGCGCTTCCGCCAGCCCATCCTGTGTTAACAAGATAAACCTTTGTACCGTATTTATCAAGTTTTTCACCAAGCATTTGAGCGTATACAGAAGCATCCATCGGCATAAACGGTTCACCGAACAATGTTGAGAATGTCGGTTGAGGTTCTGTTACTCCACGCTCTGTACCAGCCAATTTTGAAGTGAAACCTGTTACAAAGTGGTACATTGCTGCATTTTTGTCAAGTCTTGAAATCGGAGGTAATACACCAAAAGCATCAGCTGTTAAGAAAATAACAACCTTAGGGATTCCGCCCATTGAAGGAATTTGTGCGTTGTTAATATAGTTAATCGGATAACCTACACGAGTATTTTCAGTTAATGAACCGTCATTAAAATCAAATTCTCTTGTTTCAGGATCCATAACAACGTTTTCAACTAATGAACCAAATTTGATAGCATTATAAATGTCAGGTTCATGTTCAGGATCAAGGTTGATACATTTTGCATAGCATCCGCCTTCAAAGTTAAATACACCATCAGGAGACCAACCATGTTCGTCATCACCTATTAACTTACGGTTAGGATCTGCTGATAAAGTTGTTTTACCGGTTCCAGAAAGACCAAAGAATACAGCTGTTTCACCTGTTTGTGGGTCCATATTTGCTGAACAGTGCATAGGAAGGACATTCTTCTTAGTCATAATATAGTTCATAGTAGCAAATACAGATTTTTTGATTTCACCTGAGTATTGAGATCCGCAGATAATAATTTCATGAGCTTCGTAATCAATTGCGATACAAGCTTCAGAATTTACGCCATCAACTTCTGGATCGCATTTAAAGCCAGGAGCACAAAGAATTGTGTAATCCGGTTCACCATAGCTTGCCAATTCTTCTAAAGTTGGACGAATTAACAACTGATGAATAAATAAGTTCTGGCTAGCCATTTCGTTGATAACTCTAAATTTCTGAGTATAAGTTTTATCTGCACCTGCATATCCGTCAAAAATAAAGATTTCTCTATTTTGTAAATATGCAGCTATTTTACCTTTAATAGAATTGAATTTTTCTCTGCTGATAGGGCGGTTAACTTTACCCCAAGCGATATCATTGTGAATAGTTTCAGTATCAACAATAAATTTGTCTTTAGGAGAACGTCCTGTATACTTTCCTGTAGTAACAACAAGAGCACCTGTGTTACTTAAAGAACCTTCACCCAAACGTAATGCGGCTTCTGTCAATTGAGCCGGAGTTAAATTGCGGTAAACTGCTTTTGGTCCTATAATACCAAATTTTTCAATACCATATGTTTCCATTTATAGCTTCCTCCTTTTTAAAGCTTCTTATTTTTATAACATTAAATGTATTACAAACACTTAAAAATTGCAATATTACAGCCTAATATAAACAAAAAAAAACGGGGAAACCCCGTTTTTTTTTTATTAACTGTTTTGTAAACCTCTTTTAAACTCTTCAGGGCGGCTTGAACGCGCAAGAGCATCTTCAAGAGTAATTTTCTTTTTGAGATACAAATCTCTAAGCGACATCTCAAGAGTTTGCATACCGAATCCAGAGTTTGTCTGCATAGTAGAATATATTTGAGCTGCTTTTGCTTCACGAATAAGGTTCGCAATAGCCGGAATAACAAGCATAACTTCCTGAGCCATAACACGACCCTGTTTAGTTCCATCGGCCTGAAGAAGTGGCAGTAATGTTTGAGAAAATACAGCTACCAGAGAGTTGGATAGCTGAACTCTAACCTGCTGCTGCTGACCTTCTGGAAACACGTCAATAATACGGTCGATTGTCTGGGAAGCGGAAGAGGTGTGCAAGGTACCAAATACCAAGTGACCTGTTTCAGCAGCAGTCAATGCCAACCTGATAGTGTCCAAGTCACGCATCTCACCTACCAGAATAATATCAGGGTCTTCACGAAGTGCTGATTTAAGCGCGTTGGCAAAACTTCTTGTATCCTGACCCAATTCTCTCTGGTGGATAATTGAACGTTTTGACGGATGAATAAACTCTATAGGGTCTTCAATTGTCAAAATATGTTCAGACCTTGTTTCGTTTATATAGTTAATCATTGCAGCAAGAGTAGTAGATTTACCTGAACCGGTAGGACCTGTTACAAGAACCAATCCTCTTGGTTTTTCAGAAATTTTTCTTACTGTATCAGATAAACCTAATTCTTTAAATGAAGGAACTTTTGATGCAATAACACGGAAAGCCGCAGCATAGTTTCCTCTATCTTTATAAATATTTACCCTGAAACGGCTGAGCCCTTGAATACCGTATGAAAAGTCAAGTTCCCAGTCCTGTTCAAGTTTACGTCTTTGTTCTTTGTTTAACATCGGGAATAAAAGAAGTTCTACTTCTTCAGGCTTAAGCGCAGGGACATCCATTCTCTGCAAATTACCGTCGATACGAACTACAGGGGGTAAACCCGCAGAAATATGTAAGTCAGATCCTCTCTGCTTTACAACAACTTCCAAATATTTTTCTATAAGCATTTAAAAAAGCCCTCTTTTTAGCACATATTAACATCAAAACTATATCATAAAACAAAAATATTGTAAACAAAATTAACAAAAAAATCGTCTTTTAAGAGCACTGGGCTAAAAATTCATTAATTGCTCTAGCTGCCTTCTTGCCTGCACCCATTGCATTAATCGCATTAGATTCCCCCACCGGTGCAACGTCACCGCCGGCATATATTCCAGAGATAGAGGTCTCACGGGTTTCTTCGTCTACTATAAAGTAACCCTTTTTATCCATCTGGAAATCTAATCCGTCTTGATGGGCAGATTTTTGAATAATAGGATTCGGTCCAGTACCAAGTGCAACAATAACCGTATCGACATCCAGCTCCGTATATCTTCCTGTACCAATTGGGCGGCGTCTTCCGGAGTCATCGGGTTCGCCAAGTTCCATTATTTCAAATTTCATGCCGGCAACATAGCCGTCTTTTTCCATAATTTCAGACGGCGCATGAAGGAAATGAAAAATTACGCCTTCTTCTTTAGCGTGTCTTATTTCTTCTAATCTTGCCGGAAGCTCATGCTCTGTTCTTCTATATACAATATAAACTTTTTCAAAACCGACACGGACTGCGGTTCTTGCAGCATCCATAGCAACATTTCCTCCGCCAATTACGGCAACAGATTTACCGACTTTTAATGGAGTTGCAGCGTCTTCCTCATTGGCATGCATTAAATTAACCCTTGTTAAAAACTCATTGGCTGAGAATACGCCGTTCAGGTTTTCACCCGGGATATGCATCATCTTTGGAAGTCCTGCGCCCGAACAAATAAATATTGCATCAAACCCGTCTTCTTTTAATTGTTCAAGGGTAATGGATTTCCCTACAATAACATTCTTTTCAAATTTTACACCCATGTCTTTAAGATTGTTGAGTTCTCTATCTAAAACGGTTCTCGGGAGTCTAAACGGAGGAATGCCGTATCTTAAAACACCGCCGTATTGATGAAGAGCTTCAAATATTGTCACGTCATGTCCCGCTTTTCTTAAATCAGCAGCAGCAGTAATTCCGGCACAACCGGAGCCAACAATTGCAACCTTTTTGCCTGACGGTGTTATTTGAGGTTCTTTTGCGGAAGTATTGTCGCCGACATATCTTTCAAGAGCACCGATTGCAACAGCGTCACCTTTAATACCTAAAATACAGTTACCTTCGCACTGTCTTTCCTGAGGGCAGACCCTTCCGCAAACCGACGGAAGCATGCTAGTTTCTCTTATGATTTCGCCTGCTTTATCAAGATTATCTTCCTTTACAGCCTGAATAAATTCAGGGATTTGAATATTAACCGGACATCCTTTTACGCATCTTGGATTTTTACAGTGCAGACATCTTTCAGCCTCCAGCTTTGCCTGCTCCGGAGTAAAATTTTCTTCTACCGGATCAAAGTTATGTCTGCGTAACATTTTGTCTTGTTCTTTAGGATGTTGTCTCATATCTTCAGCCCCCTGATTAAATTTCTAATAAACACCGATTAACTTTCCCGCTAAAATTATAGCAAAAAATGATTTTATTGTATAATACTTCTTATGAAAAACATTATTTTTATATTCGGGACAAGGCCGGAAATTATCAAACTGGCTCCTGTAATACTCACTTTAAAAAAGTATCCCGAAGATTACAATATTATAATATGTAACACAGAGCAGCAAAAAGAGCTTTCTAACCAAACACTTTCTTATTTTGGACTTAAGGCGGATATAAACCTTGATTGCATGAGGGAAAACCAGTCTCTTTCATCAGTTCAAGCCAGAATTCTAACATCTTTAGACAGGGTTTTTTGTGATAATAAGATTGATGCCGCAATTGTTCAAGGCGATACAATGACCGTACTATGCGGAGCATTAACCGCTTTTTATCATAAAATTCCGGTATTTCATGTAGAAGCAGGGCTTCGCTCATATGATATTTACGAGCCATTCCCGGAAGAAGTCATGAGACAGATGACATCAAGAGTGGCTGACTTGCATTTTGCTCCGACGGGGGTAAATAAAAAGGCTTTACTGAAAGAAAATATTCCGGAAGAAAAAATTCACGTTGTAGGAAATACTGTTATTGATGCACTCTTCTGCCTTTCTGAAGATGTCGTTGAAACTTCCAGAAAGTTCTTTGAAGAAAAAAATATTCCTATAAATGAAAAACTTGTTCTAATAACAGCTCACAGAAGAGAAAATCACGGAGAAAGAATTGATAGAATAATTGAAGCAATATCTTATCTCGCTAAAAAGTATTCGGATCATACTTTTGTGATTCCGGTTCATCCAAACCCGAATGTAAGAAATAAAATTTTTGAAAGATTAAACTCTTTTAATAATATTTATCTTTTGGAACCATTAGATTATCCGAATTTAGTATATTTAATGAAACATGCTAAACTCATACTTACGGATTCCGGAGGAATACAGGAAGAAGCCCCTTCATTTGCCTGCCCGACACTTGTTATGAGATACGAAACCGAAAGAAAAGAAGGGATTGAAGCCGGAGTTTCAAAACTTGTCGGAGCTGATTACGATAAAATTCTGGAAGAAAGTGAAAAAATTCTCTCTTCATCTAGAGTTCAAACCCGATTAAAAGTTCAAAATCCATACGGAGACGGAAAATCTTCCAAAAAAATTGAGGAAATCCTTAGAGAGTATTTTCAGATTGGATAGGATTTGACCTTCTAACAAAAAGTTTGCTTACTCTTCTGCCTTTTAGTTCCACAACTTTTATATGCAGATTTTCTATATCAGCTTCATCTCCGGAACATGGAATCCTGCCGAGAAGCCTTTGTACAAGACCGCCTACAGTATCAACCTCGTCTTCTTCGTGTTCTATATCAAAATACTTAAAAAACTCTTCCACTCTGAAAAGCCCGTCTGCAATATATTCATTTTCACCAATTTTTTTAATATCAAACTTATTTTCCTCTTCATCAAACTCATCCTGAACTTCGCCGCAAATTTCTTCAAGGACATCTTCAAGAGAAATAATTCCGGACATTCCGCCAAACTCGTCCACAACTATTGCAATTTCGGTACGGTTTTTCTTATAGCTGTCTAACAAAACATCCGCACTCATTGTTTCCGGAACAAAAAGAGGTTTCCTTAAAATATTACGAAGTTCTATTTTTTTGTGCTTAATCAGATATGAGTACAAATCTTTTACGTGCAAAACCCCGATAATATTATCAAAATTCCCTTCGTAAACGGGATACCTTGTATACTGGTATTCAAGAATAAGGTTTTCTAATTCTTCTATTTCAATATCAATGGAAATAGAAATAACTCCGCATCTTGGAACCATTATTTGTTTTGCAATTAAATCCGTAAATTTCAGAGAATTTTTCAGCAGAAAACTTTCTGTCTCATTTAAAATTCCGCCCTTATAACTCGCATCAATAATCATGCCGAGTTCTTCTTCCGTATGCACGGCAGAGGCAGGATGTGCAGGAGGAATTTTCATAAGTTTCAGCATAAAATTACCAAAACCGTTTAACAAATATATAAAAGGCGTAAATATTTTTGCAGTGAAAACAAGCGGTCGTGTCACAATAAGCGTAGTCTGCTCAGGATATTGGAGCGCAATAGATTTTGGCATCAATTCTCCGATTACAACGTGCATAAATGTTATAAGTGTAAACGAAATTGCCACAGCTATTGTATGAGTTGCAATATTTCCGGAAACACCGGGAAGAAAATCAAACAAAGGATGTATTATCCTGGCAAGAGTAGCTTCACCCACCCAGCCCAGTCCGATACTTGCTATCGTTATACCAAGCTGGGTTGCTGCAATATATTTATCTAACTCTTTTAAAGCTCTTGAGGCTATTTTAGCAGTACTGTTTCCTTCATTTGCCAGCTGTTTAATTCGAGTTTGTCTTACGCTCACAAGGGCAAACTCCGAGGCAACAAAAAAACCGTTTGCAAAAAGAAGCAGAAAAATAATTAATAAATTCATTAGTATCATGATTTATAAGCTTAACATTTTTATAATGATAGTGCAAGGATTTTATCTTGCTGCACTCATTAAAACAAAGAACCGGTACAAAACCCGGCCTCTTGTTTTAGTATTTATTTAATGTTTGCTCAATCTGTTACTTTTTGTTTAAATGCGTGTCCTTTTCGATCCTGTTCTATATTCGGAGTATCAATTTCAAATACATAAGCATCAGCAGGAGCGAGGTTAACTCTAAGTTCACCCTCATGCACCTGAAATTCGCTCGGTTCTCCATATTCAGGAATCATATTAACAAGCTTTTGATCTTCCTTGAGTCCCGGAATTTCAATTATGCCGGTAACATTTCTGTTAGGGTTTTTATTTGCAATAACAAGAAGAGTTTTTCCGTTATTGTGTCTTGCGTATGTAATTATCTGATCATCTCTGTCTTCACGCTTATCAAGTTCAATAAAGCTGCTGTTTCTGTCAGCGAGAACATCCAGATTCTCATTACGCATTTTCAAAACACCCTGCATAACTCTTGCAATATCAGGGCTGTCTCCGCCCGGCTGCCTTGACAAATTAAACAATGCTAATCTGTACTGGTGTTCTTCCATTTTATATTTATCATCTTCATCCGGTTTATCAACATAAGTCTCAATATTATAAGTGTTTCTGTATTTGTAATCATAGTAATCACCGGTTTGGAACCCGTCGATAAAGTACGGATTACACATTGGGATTGTTGCTTGCAATACGGTTGTCATTTTGCAATAATTCTCACCGCCGTGAATCATTGAAGAGCTGTCATCGTGTGTCAGGAATGAACCGATCACACTCTTTCCTGCGGGAAGTTTGTAAGACATATCAAGATTCAATTTTACATAATCATTGAATTCCTTTGCACCTTTCCAATCGTGGAAAATATGGTATTGCCCATAATATTCATCAAACCCTGATCTTAATAAGTCTTCCGGTCTGTCATACGGCATATTTACCATAGGAGAAGCGCATTCGTAAGTATAACTTTCCGCAAGCCATCCGAATTCCGGGTCTCTTTGATGAGAATAGTTAATCAATATATCCCAGAATTCAGTAGGTTTCGCTCTTGCCACGTCAGCTCTTATACCGTCTATGCCTAAATCAATACAAGCATCGACAAATTGTTTATGCATTTCTAAAAGTTTAGGATTCAATGTGCGTTCAGCTTCATCTGCCCAAGGTTCAAACATTCTGATATCAGTCCAGCCTTGAGGAGTTTTTTCTTCTCCGTTTCTGCCAAAAGCCATTAATTCAGGTTCAGCCTCCAACATATCGACCGATGCGCAGCTCGGCAAGTCTAACATAACTCTGATTCCGCGTTTGTGGCACTCATCAATAAAAGCTTTAAATTGTTCATCAGAAGATCGAGGATCGTCTTTTTCAATAAGCATCGGATCTATTGCAAGATGTCCGTCTTCTGTTACATATTTAGCCGGTGCATAGATAGAACCTGCTGTTCCCATTGCATTTTTCTTTCCCGGCGGATGAATCGGGAGGATATGAATTGTATTAATTCCCAAATCTTTTAACTCATCGAGTCTTGAAATCCCGCTCAAGAAGGTTCCGTTCTTTTCACCGGTAGATAATGTAACCTTGTCATCACCGTCTAAATCCTTAGCCGTAAATGTTCTCATAACAAGCGCCATCATAACGGACTGGTTATTTTGAATCATTGTTCTTAAATTATTTTTATATTCAACAGGTTTATTTGAATTAAGTTCTACCTTCTTAACTCCGGCAGCATTAATAAGAGCCAGATTATCCAAATACTTGACTGAACTATTGCTGCTCACATCTTTAGGTTCGTCTTTTTGAGCCTTGTCTGTATGCTGCGGTGCAGCTGATCTAAAATTAATAGGTAATACTTTAGGTATTTGCATCTTCAACCACCTGTTTCTTCAAATTCTGCGGATTTCTAATTTTACCGAAGCCTAATTGCGCAAGAAGGGTTACTCCAAGAACCGTACCGCCGATAGCGGATGCTATTCTGAGCCACTTCTGGTTACCGTACCTTCTTGCAGCCGCATTCTTTAACATTTCTGCCGGATTTTGTGCAACCAAATTAAATTTGGACAATCTTGTTCTAGAAGCCTTTGTATATGCATTTGGAACGCTGCTATCCAAGACATGATACGGTTTTGTAATGTCAAGATCATTGTTGCCCATAATATCTTTAAAACGTTTTATATATGATAAAAGTCTTTCAGAAACTCTGCCTGTTTCTACAGATGAAGTACCCATTGCTTTTGAAGTTGATTCTTCCAAACCATTCTTCCAAATAGTATTCATAACATCACGATAAAATCTTTGATTATTAACAGTATCCAATTTTAAATTATGGTCGGAAGAAGTTGCATTCATAAGAACTTCCTTACCTTTTGCGAGGATTTCTTTATCATATTCGCTTTGAGGAGCTTGGCGTTTATATACATCAAACATATGCATAATTCTGTTAAACGAATTTTTAGCACCCTGATAACGATCTGCTATTCTGGAAATTTCAAGATTTTTAGAAGAACCGACCCCTCTTGCGTTATCTTTAGTATACTGAATTCTACCGTTATGACCGAACTCTTCACTCCAGAACTTATCATTTGTAAGGTCTTTGTATTTATCGACTAGTGTACCGTCCAAAAATTTGAATAAATCATCTCTTGATGATAAAGAATTTGATAGAGTTGAAACATCTTCTTTTACAAGAGCATCTATTGTATTTTTGAAACCGCCGAGTTTATCAAGACGTCTTGCGGTATTATTATAATTATTTTCTATAGCTGTTATTAAATCTTTCATTGAAGAATCCGTATTGCTCTTTCCGTTAAGAGCAATTTCCATCTCTTCTATAACTTTAGCAAGTTTATTAACAGCTTTTTCATATTTAGCTTCGTCTTTTGCAAGTTCTGTTAACTTTTTATCAAATAATTCTGCTGCATACTCATCAGATTCTCGTATGAGAGCAAGGTCTTTGTATTTAATACCTAATACATCAAGCAAGGTTCTTTCAAATTTGTTATAAGATTTTGCAATAACCGTTTCAGGATCATATTCAATCTTAAAGGATTTACATCTGTCAAGTAATTGTTGTTTCTCTTTAAAATCACCAATAATTTTTGCAAAGTTAACAACATTATTAACACTTTCTTCATTAACAAATCTGGAAGGATTTTCCTGAATCTTCTTAGAGATAGATTCAAGCACCTCGTTACTTTGAGCTTTTAATATCTTCTGAACATCAGCAGATTCTTTTTGAATCTTGCTGTAAAAAAGTTTTTTAAATTCGCCCTTAACCTTGAGAAGGGTTTCTTCTGTCATACTTTCTTTTGCGCCGGCTCTGTTAAGAATTTCCTGAATTTCAGGTGCCGTAGGAACAAATACCCGCTCTAGAAGAGCTTTATTCTTTGAAGGAAGCTTAGATGCAATATGACCAATAATATCATCCGCAAAAGTATCAGCTATCACAAAAGATTTTTCTCCAGCTCTGCCATTATTCAAAATTGACATTAAATCAGCTTTTATTGCGTTTGCTGACAAGTAATCATTTTCGGCTGTTATAGTTGAAACCAGATTATCAATTTCATTCTGCGGAATTTCTTTACCTTTATATGTATTTAAAATCTTTTCAACTTTTTTGCTTAAACTATTTGGTTTTATATTTGCCGCGTCAAGACTCATATTATCACCGGTAAGCGCCAATGCTTTTGTAATTCTTGAATTATATTTTGCATTTCTTAATTTCTCAACCAGAACAGAAAGAGGTTTTTCGAGTCCGCAACAAATAAGTGCCGTCATAACAGGTGTTGCAAAACCTGCTGTTAACATCCATAAAGTATTATTCTGAACCGCAATTTTTCTCATTTGTTCTTTGATTAAATCATGACGGTCTTCAATACCTCTAGGAATGCCCATTTTATCCCCGATGATGTCAAGATCTTCATCAGGTCTGTCGCCTTGATACATATCAAACGGAATATAGTTGCCATCCTGGAATACGGATTTTTTACGGCCTTGTTCATCTATATACTGTTTGCCAATATCAAATCCGTGAACCATTCTGGATGGTCTGTAAATAAATAGCTTAGGGAATATTTCCATAGACGCGAGAAATGCCCCTAACCCTGCATATTCCATAATTCTTGCCATCGGATTTGTTGTTCTTGCGGCAAGCATTGTTGCGATACCAATACCGCCTAACTTAAGACCTACATCATTAAGATGTCCGCTCTGGTGGTCATTTG
The DNA here is from genome assembly GCA_944323615.1 of Candidatus Gastranaerophilales bacterium. GTDB lineage: Bacteria > Cyanobacteriota > Vampirovibrionia > Gastranaerophilales > Gastranaerophilaceae > CAG-196. The sequence goes on along the minus strand of CALUTG010000032.1, from coordinate 1,458 downwards.
CATTACCCTGCCAGCCGTCTTTCATAGCTTTCATATCATAAGCGATATCTTTAAAGAAATATTTTGTCTTTGAACCTAAAGAATCATCAATAAGATGTCCTTCCGGACGGGCCGGTTTAACATTATTAGTTGTCTTTACCGCACCTTGAGCTTCTATGTAAGGCTTATGAATATTCTTATTATCTGTAGATTGAATCGGGGTTATGGCCATACTATATTACCGTACTTTCTTTGGATCTGTCCATAATTTTTTCATTTACCAATTTAGCGTTTTGTCTGGCACGTATAATTACGTTAGCGGTACTGCCGACCGTAACGGCACCTGTAAGCAGAAGCCAGGCCTTGCCTGCATGCTTCATAAAGCCTTTTGTGCCATTCTCACCGCTCCAGAGGGTCTTAAAAGCTTTACAGAATGATCTGCCGAAACTTTTCGAAATATCTACTGTATTTAAGCCAAAATTCTTTAACCGTTTGCCTATTCTTGCTCCAAAACCGTCACCTGATGCTTTGTGGTAACGTCTTCTGTTAGAGATAGAAGCAAAGAAATCTTTCCAGCTGTCCTGCATAGCGAGCCCTACACCGGTTGCCGCCCAAGCATATGTTGTAAGAGTTTTGGCAGTCTTTGTTGTAGATACAATACTCTGAATAATAGGAGTTGTTTCAGTTACGGAATCATTTAAATCTGTTCCTAATCCTATTTTTTCAGCTACATTATCGTAATATTCTTTTCCGATATCTTTTTGAATCAAATCTTTTCTGAAGAACTCTCTACTGTCATAGACTTTTCTTTGTTGGATTTCCGGAAGAACTTCAGCTTTAGCACCGGCCTCTTTCGGAAGAGTATATGAAACATGCTCAATAGGAAGCTCTAAGTCAACCCCTGTTCCCCAGTATACCGGACGGGTAACTAAATCGTCAGATAAATTTTTAAACAACCCGTAAAGTACAACTCCAAGTGCAAATTTTTTACCATTGATACCAGCTAATACCTGAGACTTAGGATCCAGATTCTTAAGCAGATTAAACATAGCCATAAACATACCGCTGCCGATGAGATAAGGAACAATACCCATTGTAATAAATTCATAGAAATCTGAATTTACGTCTCCTCTTAAACCTTTTTGCGGGTATTTTAAAAATGCATTAGATGTTTTTTGATAAGCCTGATTAAATCTGGTACCCAAAGTGTTAGGCAAAATACGTGATTCCGGCTTCGCCTCTTTATTTTCAGACTTAGCCTTAAATGCCGTATTATTATCTGTTAAACTTACTTGTTTAATCATACAAATCCCACCTGGTACCTATATATTAAAAGTCTGTGAAAACTTATTTTTTGCTAGTTTTGAAGCATGAACTTTACATTTATTCACAATGATAATACACGAGGTTTTAAACATAAAACACACTTTCTACAATTTATCAAAAACAAAAACAATTTACAAGGAAATAACGTCACAG
>CALUTG010000031.1 GCA_944323615.1 Candidatus Gastranaerophilales bacterium | reverse complement strand
GAACCCACAGGACCAAAGAGCATAAAACCAACAGCTCCCAATGTTGATGTTAATACAGCCGTCGAAGTTAATCTTAAAACAGCTTTGTTTATTGCTTTGACCGGTTTTTCTCCGTTTTTTATTTCATTAGCAGCTTGACATCCCTCTATTACTCCTGATACAGCAAGACCAATAACAGGAACTCTTGTCATTGCTCTGGCTGTAACTTTTCCAAAAGTGCTTGGAGCTTTAAAATATTTTGCTTTAATATTTACCGGTTTTTCTGGAGTTGATTTAATATCTTTTATTTTGGTTTTAACATGTTCTACTTCTATATTAAATATTTTTGAAGTTGCTTTTCCAATCTTCGTATCCCATAGAGTTACATCTTTACCCAATATCCGTTGTGCAGCTTTTGGATTAGGACATTTAGGAGAGTTAGGATTAACATAGTCCTGCAAAAGCGTTCCTCTGAAGTATGAAAACGGATGCTGAGCTTTTTTGAAATTATATGCTTTTTTGTACATATATTTGTACCCGTCGCCGCATAATTTTGTCTTAATAATTTTATCCAATTGATCAACCGCATCTACCGCATCATCAATAAGGTTTGGAAAATCAAGGGGGGTAAATATAACAAGTTTTCACCTCACCCTACTTCCTGTTAGGCACAACTGTCCATGATAAATTCATCATGGATAATCTTCCTACCTTATGAGGGAGGACTGAGGTGGGTGCCGATTATATAGAAAGGACCAATACCCATCCCAACCTTCCCTAACCAGGGAAGGAGATCTTTTACACAATTCATTTACCTCTGGCTGCTAAAGGAATACATGCGCATTTTCGGGGTGCATAACCTTCGATTATTTATTGTCTCAACATTTTAGTAATACCATCTATTACAATCATATATTGTTATATGAATAGTTTTTGTTAAATTATTCGGGACAGTAGTGTCCTGTTAGGAGAGGTTAAATTTGTTAGTCAAAAATTGCTTAATTTGTAAACAAATGTTAAATTAAAATTCAATCTTTGGTTACTCGGTCACGGATCATAAGCCCCCCTCCCTCAATCCCTCCCCGCTGGGGCGGGAGGAAGCGTTATCCCTGCCCCCTTGCATTTACTACTGAAAAATGCTCAGATTCAGGGAGTATCTTAGTTTCTTTGTCACTTAATCACAGCTCATGAATTAGACACATTCCAATATCCAACATTCACGCTTAATCTTATGCACTAATTGAAAAGAGAACAATACTTGTAAACACGAGCACACTTACCGTAAATCCGATAATTATTTTTATGACCGGATGGATTCCTAAAAACGCTTCGTCTTCAAGTTCAAGCTGTTTGAGAACATTTTTTGAAAAATCTTGTCTTGCATCTGCCTTTGTTTTTCGGAACGAATCATTCATTAATCTTCTGATATTGTAAGTATCTTCAAGGTCTTTGCGTGCTTTTTTGTTGTTAATGGTAAACTTTTTTATTTTCACATTTTCTTCGTTTGTGAGTTCATTATCTACATAAGCTGACAGGTTATTTTTAAAAACCCTGTACTGGCTTGAGACAGGAACATTGGATGCTGATGAATAAAGTATTTCTTCCGGAATTGCTTCCTCTTTCCCAAGTACGGATTTTAAATCCGTAAGCATGGACTTAATAATTTCGTATTTGGCTTTACAGGCCGGACAGCTTTCAAGGTGTTCTTCCACCTTTGTTTTAAGCGTTTTGCTGAGGTCGTTATCTATATAAAAAGATATCAGTACATCCATTTGGGCGCAGGTTAGTTTCATTTTTTACTCCTTTTTTAAATAAATTCTTTAAGTTCTTCCTGTAGTTTAAGTCTCGCACGTGAAATTCGGGATTTCACGGTGCCGAGGGTTGTGTTTGTTATCTTTGAGATGTCTTCGTAACTCAGCCCCTCATATTCTCTTAAAAGAAGGGTTATTCTAAGATTCTGCGGCAAGGTCATAAGAGCAGCTTTAATAAGTTTTTCTATTTCTGAGAATAAACACCTCTGTCCGGGCTCGCAGCCTAATTTGTCTTTTATTTCGTTTAGTTTTTCTTCATCAAATTCAAGCAGGCTGTTTTTTGAGCTCCTTTTAGCGTAATCATAAAAGGTATTGGTTACGATTTGGTTAAGCCATGCTTTAAAATTTTTAGGGTCTTTCAGCTTGGGAAGAGAGCGCGCCATTTTAAGAAGGGTTTCCTGAGTTAAGTCGGAAATATCCTCCTTTTTGACGGTAAGGTGAGAAAACATTGTATAAATATTTTTCTGAATCCTCCTTATTAATTCTTCAAGCGCTTTAACATCCCCGCTTTGGGCGAGGACTATAAGCTCCTGAAATTCCCCCTTTTTGTACATGGCTTTTGACATAATTTATTTTGTCTTTACCCATTGTGAAAAGGTATCCCCTTTGTTATATAATCAATTAGGTATAATATTCAGGGATTTTGTTATGCAGAGAATAATTGATGCCAATTTTAACCGCTCATCAGAAGGCGCAAGGGTTTTAGAGGAAATTTCAAGATTTATTCTGGAAGACGAGAGTCTTTCCGGAAGCTTTAAGAATATAAGACATAGTATTAACAGGATTTCTGATGAGTATTACAGCGAAAACCTGCGCTCGCGCGATAGCGAGAATGATATAGGTATAGATATTAAAAATCCGGATTCCCGTCAGGGGATTGATACAATATTTAAAGCTAATATTAAAAGATTGGAAGAATCTTTGCGTGTATTAGCAGAATATACCAGCATGGCGGAATTTGAAAAGATGCGGTATAAGGTTTACACTCTGGAAAAAGTCATGTACTCCAAACTGTTGGAAAAATTCAGCCGACTGAGACTTAAAGATACAAAGCTTTATCTCGTAACGAATTCTGACAAGTTTGAAACGGAGGATGCGTTCTTAAATGCGGTTGCTTCTGCACTTCAGGGCGGGGTTGATATTGTGCAGTTAAGAGAGAAAACCCGTAATGCTGCGGAAATCTTGGAGCTTGCAAAAAAAGTGAGACTTTTATGCGATGAATTTAATGCTGTTTTTATTGTAAATGACAGGGTTGATATAGCGTATTTAAGCGGTGCAGACGGGGTTCATTTGGGGCAGGATGATATTGATCCGGCTTCTGCAAGAAAAATCCTCGGTGATAACGCAATTATAGGTGTTTCGACCCATGCTCCGGAGCAGGCAAAAAAAGCTGTAGCGGACGGTGCCGATTACATAGGTGCAGGCCCTGTGTTTACGACTCCGACTAAACCGGGCAGGGCGTCTGTCGGCTTGGAGTATATAAAATGGGTAAGTGAAAATATTGAAATTCCTGCTTTTGCGATAGGCGGAATAGATTTAGAAAATGCTGAATCCGTGCTGGAAACCGGCATTGGTCGTATTGCAATTGTAAGAGCAGTAATGAATGCTCCTGATCCTAAATCTGCGGCTGAGTGCTTAAAATCCAAAATGTAGAGAAAAAGAAAACAGGTCGGTAATATCCTTCCTGTTAAGATTTTACACTAGCCGAAATATAAATAGCAATTTCATTATACAATAGAATTTGCGAAATTACAAATAATCTTATAAATATTTTACTTTTAAATTACTTTCTCTGTGGGTAATTTGCAACTGTAATTCCCTTATAGCGCTGTATTTATTTTATGTTCAGCTAAACAAGAAATGTTAAATTGTGTAACAATTATATAAAAAGTATATACAATTTGTCAATTTTCTTAACATTTAGGGTTTAATATATATAAGAGGATAAATTATGGCAGGATATAATTACAATTCCATAGTCAGCAGACATGAAGCAGAAGCTTTGAAAGAAATGATTTTTAAGCGTGCAAGAGAGCGTGCTGAATCATTAACAAATGATGTTCAGGAAGAATATACAACGTCTGCTCAGAACGATGTCATGGAAATAGCCAGAAATTCCTTTGTTGCTTCAAAAAATCCCTTCTCTTTTACGGATGAGCTAAAGAACGCAGAAAGTAAAATAGTAAATGATTCTACCCCGATTGCAGATAATAAACCTGCTGAAGAAATAGGATTTCCTCTAAGGAAGTCAGAAAGTAATATACAGATTCGGACTGGCAAAATTAATACTTTCGGTGATGAAATTATCAAAAGTACAATTGAATCAAATATGAATGAAGCAAGGAGCGCTTTGAGCAAGAAGCAAGGTTTTATGGGGGCATTAAATTTTTTGAATGCACAGGCAACAGTTGCACTTGTTAAAAAGAATGGAAAATCTTTTGAGGCTCTTGCATAACCATTAGGTCAAGCAATAATAAATTTGTACACTACATTGTGAATCTTCTAAGGTTATATTTTTTGTTGCAAACAGTAAAATGTTTTAATTCGCTGTTGACACAGTGTTGATAGTTTGTTAAAATAAAAATATAGATAATTAGAAACTAATCATAATTATAATAAGAAGAGAAAGGAATTTATGATGAAGAAGAATGGTTTTACTCTTGCAGAAGTCTTGATCACATTAGCTATCATCGGTGTAGTTGCGACCATGACATTGCCTGCATTGATGACAAATACTGCAGAACAACAAGCTAAAACAGGCTTGAAAAAAGGTATCAATACTTTAACAGAAGCTGCCCATATGAATCAGGCTATTGACGGATTTGACTATGCTTCTTTAACAAGTTCAGATACATCTGAGACAGACCAGCAGTCTTTATATGCGCTTTTAGCAAAAAGAGCTTCTATAGATTATTCTAAGTCTGGGGCTGGTAAACTTGTCAGCAATGGTGCAGATGGTGCTGACGCAAACTATGCAGTATTCTTCCGTGACGGATCTGCTCTTATGTTTAACCCGGAAGCAACACTTATGACAGAAGACGCTGTAAGTAAAATGGAAGATGACAATATGGTTCATGGTGTTTCAATTATTTACGATACCAATGGCTCAAAAGGTCCTAATATTCTTTCTAATTGCGCAGGTAATGCACAAGGTGCAGAAGATGAAACTGCTAATGAGTGCACTTCTACTACCCGTGTTATTAAAGACCAATTCGGTGTAAGACTTAGAGCAGGATATGCTGTTCCTAACGGTCCTGCCGCAAGATGGGCATACGAAAACTAAGGTTTTTAGTTAATAAAAAAGAAAGATCCGAAAGGGTCTTTCTTTTTTATGTGTCATCCTGAACTTGTTTCAGGATCTCTTTCCCACTTCAACTCCAGCAAAGACCCTGAAATAAATTCAGGGTGACAACCAGCATGTCATGCTGAACTTGTTTCCACTGTTGTCCCGAATAATTTAACAAAAAATATTCATATAACAATATATTGTAATAGATGGTATTACTAAAATGTTGAGACAATAAATAATCGAAGGTTATGCACCCCCAAAATGCGCATGTATTCCTTTAGCAGCCAGAGGTAAATGAATTGTGTAAAAGATCTCCTTCCCTGGTTAGGGAAGGTTGGGATGGGTATTAGTTTTTGTAATTCTATATAATCAGCACCCACCTCAATCCTCCCTCACAAGGGAGGAAGATTATCAATAATAAAATTATCATGGACAACAGTGGAACTTGGTTCAGCATCTTACCGATTGAGCGTTATACTTTTAGGAGGACAAAAAGGGCGTTTGGGATGACAATAATTTTAGACTCCAGAACCTTTTTTTATATCAATTTTTTTGAGTCTTTGTTCGATCCTTCTATACCATTTTAATTTCTGTTGGAATAAAGTATCATAACCTGTAAATTGAGCATGACTTATTTCATAAAACTGTTTATCGCAGAGTTTTTCCAGCGTATCACCCAAGAATTTTGTATATTCTTTTCTGTCCAATCTCCAGTCTGTAAGTTCTATTAAATCTCCAAACTCAACGAGAACTTCAGGACGATTGTCTCTTAAAAACATATAATTAACAGCAACAGGAATGAGCTGAACTTTGCCGTACTTTTTAGCGGCTTTTTCAGCAATATAAGTTAACCCCGTCTGCAGTTCTATCGGTCTGTAGTTAGGCGGTTTGATTATGCCTTGCGGGAAAATATAGAGAATGTTATTTGTGTCACCCAATATTTCTACAGAGTACTTAAGAGCCTGCATAGATGCCTGCGGGGATTTTTTATTTACATTAAAAGCTCCGCCTCGTCTTAAGAGCGGGAATCTATTCAATTCTTCTACCATAAGACGGATTTCTTTTTTAAGGAGTCTGTTACAAATATTATATCCGACAATTCCGTCCCACCAGTTTGAGTGCGGGGCAAACAATATCATTGGTATGTTAGGATCTCTTTTATTGTAGTTTTCAATCCCTTTGTATCTGAAAGCATAAAAACGGTCTTCCAGCATTCCATAGAAAAACCTGTCCGCAACCCAAAGCCAAAATGGCGAGGTTTTTGCAGGACAGAACTTCTCATCAATATTTCTTAATTTTGTCGGAGGAACTTCCGAGTATAACTCCTCTAAGTTTATCATACCAATATAATACACTTTTTGAGATTTTATGTGAACACCTAAAAGTGTTATTTTAATTAATCTTTACATAATTAATAATTAATTTTGGACATAGAATTTTTTGCCTACCCTCTATATTGTAAGGCCTGGGTTAAATGTTCTTTTTTGATATCTTTTTCTCCGGCAAGATCAGCTATTGTGCGGGCAATTTTTAGGATTCTGTTGTATTTCCTTCCGGATAACTGGTAAACCTGAGCAGCTTGTTTCATAATTTCTTCCGATTCTTTATCAAGTTTGCAGTATTTTTTTAACATCTGCGGGGTAAGTTCGGAATTAGTAAAAATTCCTTCTTCTTTATATCTTTCTGTCTGAATTTTTCTGGCTTTTATAACCCTCTCTCTTATTTTAGACGATGGTTCAGCTTCTGTTTTTATATTTACAAGCTCTTCCGTAGAGAGTCTAGGAACGTTTATTATCAGGTCAATCCTGTCTAAGAGCGGGCCTGATAATCTTGATTGATATCTTTTTATCTGAATATCCGTACAGGTACACTGCTTTTCTTTATCGCCTAAATATCCGCAAGGACAAGGATTCATAGCTCCTATTAAGATGAATTTGCACGGGTATTTTATTGTTGATTTAGCTCTTGAAATTACGACTTCTCCGTCTTCGAGAGGCTGTCTTAAGACTTCCAGCACCTGGCGCGGAAATTCTACCATTTCATCTAAAAACAACATGCCCCTGTGAGCAAGTGTTATTTCTCCCGGTTTAGGATTGGTTCCGCCTCCTATAATCCCGTTAGGTGATGCTGTATGGTGGACAGAACGATACGGACGCTTAGTCATTAAAGGCTCATCAGGTGTTAGAAGCCCGCTTATGCTGTAAATTTTTGTGAGTTCAAGTGCTTCTTGCAGTTCCAAGGGCGGAAGAATAGATGCCATGCATTTTGCCATCATTGTTTTCCCTGACCCCGGCGAACCCGACATTAAAACATTATGTCCGCCTGCGGCTGCAATCTCGAGCGCTTTCTTGGCTTTCTGCTGGCCTTTTACTTCCTTAAAATCATGTAAATAATCAATATATGCATTCTCTTCCAGATATTTATGTATATCAACTTTTGTTTCCTTAATAGGTGTATCGGAAAAATGAGCAACAATTTCTCTTAAATCTTTTGCGCCGAAAACTTGAATCCCCTCTGCCAGAGCTGCTTCTTTAGCATTTTCGTAAGGTACAAAAACAGTATCAACTCCGCTTTCCTTCAATCCTGTAACTAGCGGAAGCACTCCGTTAATCTTTCTTAAAGAACCATCAAGAGATAATTCGCCCAAAAAGGCAGTTGTTTCGCTTTCCGGTATTTCAATCCCCTCTTCTTTTAGAATGCCGATAGCTATAGGAAGATCAAAGTTTGTGCCTTCTTTTCTAATATCAGCCGGGGCAAGGTTTACGACCACTCTTCCTGTCGGGAAAGTGAATCCGGAGTTTTTGATTGCTGATTTTACCCTTTCTTTAGCCTCTGAAACAGCACTGTCGGGAAGCCCGACAATACTCATATTGGGAAGAGAATTGATAACATCAACTTCCGCTTCTATTTTGAATGCATTAATTCCAACCGTGGTTGCGGTAATCGCTTTTGTAACCATAAATTTATTATATTACAAAATTATGAGTCAGGAAGCATTGAAGAAATTTCCGCAACAATTCTTGCGATATCCGGACCTCCGAAAATGGCTTCCAAAATAAGACCGGCATTAATAATGGTAGTTTCTCTGTATTCCATGGTGTCTATGTCAATAATATTAAATTCGACATAATCATCTCCGACATAGGTGATTTTACCATACTCAGCCCCTGTCGCCCATCTTAAAAATACGTACTTTTGTTCAAAGATTTTTAGTCTGTTGATTAATCTCATTTAAATACTACCTTCGTCTGTGTATATATTATTTTTAGTCCAGAAATTTATAAAGTCAAATAAGTCAGATTTTTGAAATTGGAATAAACTCTCCTTATGGTTATAATATACCACAATTTTACTTATTTCTCAATTACTTAAGAATTATTTAATATTTTATGTAAATATGATAAAATATACTTCGTACACGCAAATGGAGGCTGGAAGTATGGATTTAAAAGGATCAAAAACTGAAAAGAATTTATGGACTGCTTTTGCAGGAGAATCTCAAGCTCGTAATAAGTATACTTATTACGCTTCTCAGGCAAAAAAAGACGGTTTTGTGCAAATTAGTAAAATCTTTGAAGAAACTGCAAACAATGAAAAAGAACATGCTAAGATATGGTTCAAATATCTTCATGGCGGAAGTATTCCTGAAACAATGACAAATTTAAAAGATGCTGCAGAGGGTGAAAACTACGAATGGACAGATATGTATGCTACTTTTGCTAAAGAAGCAAGAGAAGAAGGTTTTACAGAACTTGCTGTCCTTTTTGAAATGGTAGGCAAAATCGAAAAAGAGCACGAAGAAAGATACAGAAAGCTCCTTGCTAATATTGAAAACGGAGAAGTATTTAAACGCACAGGTGAAAACACATGGGAATGCTCAAACTGCGGTCATGTATTTGTTGGTGAATCTGCTCCTCAGCTTTGCCCTGTATGCAAACACCCTCAGGCTTATTTCTTCCTGAAAGCTAAAAATTACTAGGGGTAAATTAACTAGAGTAACGATAGCTGTAATATGACACTCCGACGGACTATAGTTAGTCGGAGTGTTGTTTTGTTTTTTTGTTAAAAACGTTATGGGGCAGGATAAAAGACTTTAATGTGAAAAATATTATTTAACATTTGTTTACGAATTAAGCAATTTTGACTAACAAATTTAACCTCTCCTTTTCTTTTTCTATGCTTTGCAAATAAAGAAAGGGAAATGTACAAACTCCTTCCCTGTTGAGGGAAGGTTGGGATGGGTGCTTATATGTAAGAAAGAAGTTAAATACTTAGTCGGTTATTGTATTTGTATTCTACTGTCACCCACCCCTGCCCTCCCTCATTAAGGGAGGGTGATTATCATGGACAGTAGTGCTAAGAGGTGCGGGAGTTTCTTAGGCATTTTTCTGACGAAAAATGCAGCAATAGCGTGTTTTCTTTTTCTTTGGGTACTTTTCTTTTTCTTTGCTTCGCAAATAAAGAAAAAGAAAAGTACATGTATATTTCAAAAAAGCTCAGCATCCGTTTTCATATTTTAGAGGAACTCTTTTGCAGGACTATGTTAATCCGTATTCTTCAAAATGTCCTAATCCGAAGCTAGGTGATTGGTTAATTAGGCAGGATAAAACTCTCTGGGATACGAAACTTCGCAATATATCTAAACAAGTATTTAAAATCCAAGAATCTGAAATAAAAACAAAAATAAAAGATATTAAATCGACTCCAGAAAGACCTGTAAATATTAAAGCAAAATCTTTTAAAGCCCCGAGCACTTTTGGGAAAGTTACAGCCAGAGCAATGACAAGAGTTCCTGTTATTGGTCTTGCTGTATCAGGAGTAATAGAGGGATGTCAAGCTGCTAATGAAATAAAAAACGGAGAAAAGCCTGTTAAAGCGGTAAATAAAGCTGCCTTAAGATTAACTTCGACGGCTGTATTAACATCAACATTGGGAGCAGTTGGATTTATGCTCTTTGGACCGGTAGGTTCATTGGCGGGAATCGGGATTGCTTCCGGTCTGAATTATTTAGTGTGCAAAGCTATTGACAAGATTTAGGCTTCTTTGCTTCTCTGCGCTGTTCTATTCGCTCTTTCTTTGCCAGATATTTGAATTCTCCAACAAGTTCATTAACCCAGTTTTTCCAATTTTCAGGATTGCCTTCTAACAATTTTCTTATAGCTTTTATTGTATCCACTCCATCCTGATACGAAATATTTTTAAAAATGACGTCATATCTAAGACAACATAGCAAGTCACCAGTTATCGTTTTTCCACCTTTAATCTCTTTTTTCGCTCTTTCCAAATACTTCATATTAACTGCCTGAAAAGAGGGCTGATTATTATTCTGTTTATAACTTGTGATAGGGCTGATATTCATAAGTACTCCTTGTAGAACATTTTTAACATAAAGAACCTATATTAGCAATAATTTGATTATAACTATATATTTACCCCTAATTAACCCGTCTGAAGCTGGTAACGTAACTGTCGCTGTTGATATTGTGTAATTATTTAATATTTTAATTTAACATTTGTTTACAAATTAAGCAATTTTGACTAACAAGATTAGTTCCTCCTTTTCTTTTTCTATGCTTCGCAAATAAAGAAAGGGAAATGTACAAACTCCTTCCCTGTTGAGGGAAGGTTGGGATGGGTGCTTATATGTAAGAAAGAAGTTAAATACTTAGTCGGTTATTGTATTTGTATTCTACTGTCACCCACCCCTGCCCTCCCTCATTAAGGGAGGGTGATTATCATGGACAGTAGTGTTAAGAAGTACGGGAGTTTTTCAGGCATTTTTCGGTAGAAAAATACTTGATTAATACGGAAACAAATTTCAGCTTTGGGGGGGGATGGATAGGGGAAATGATAATCTCTCCCTCTCTTAACAGGAGAGCGAATTTTCGGCAGGGTGTAGCGTGCGGGAGTGGGAGATCCGAAGGAACTCATTCCCGCAAGCGGAACCCGTAAGGTGTCGGGAAGCTGAGAACTTTCCGACACCCCGAATAATTCAAGACAGGGGTAGGGTGAGGTGAAAACTTGTTATATTTTTTAGAGGAACTCTTTTGCAGCGATTTATTTGGCGGCAAGAATAAGTTATTTTGGTGTAACGCAGGTCCTATTGCGTGGGTTACAGCTTCTCATGTGCTTGCGGTGGGCTATTATACTACTCTTAAAAGTTTTATTTTAAAGACGAGAAAAAAACTTCGCAAACAGAAATGTTAGGCTTGACAAACATGATATAATAAAAGTATGGTTAAGAAGGGTTGTCAGCTTGTGCTGATATTCTTGCTGCTGTTCTTCAGTATTCCGAAAGTATCAGCCCATGGCGAAGAAGAATTGTTTAAACTGGTCGAAGTACACGACGGATCTTCACTTTCCGTAATGGATTGTGTTGCGGTTGCTTTTAAAAACAGTCCTAAAATTAAGCGCCAAAAATATAATCTTGATATTGCAAAAAGTAATTTGGGAATTGCAAAATCCCAATATTTCCCCGTAATTAATGCCGGCGCGGGGTTTTATAATGAGAATAATTCGGACAATATTTATTATAATTCCCATTATAGAGACCTTCCTTCTGTCGGACTGTCTATTAATAAAATGATATGGGATTTTGGGAGAACAACCGCTTATATAAGAATGGAAGAGTTTTATAAAATCGGTGCCGAGTATGAGTTTATAGACAGTCTCTGTGCTACGGTTTTTGATATAAAGGCTAAATATTATAACCTTTTGAGAGCAGAAGCTTTAAGAGATATTGCGGAGTATAACGTTGAATTAAATGAACGATTCCTTAACCTTGCAAAAGGTCGGAAAAAGTATGATAGAACTGCCGCGGAAGTGAATCTTGCGGATTCAAAAGTAAGATTGATTGAGGCTCAGAATAATTTTAAAAACGAAAGAGTTAATCTTACCAATTCTATGTATATGGATTCGCAGCCGGATTTTGATATTAAGCATACTCACACTTTTGATTATGATTCAAAATCCTTTCCTAATCCGGAAAAATATTTAGCGGAAGATTTTACTCCTCAGATTTTCCCGTTTACAAAAGACGAAGCTTTACAGATTGCTTACGATAACAGTCCGGATTTAAGCGTGCTTATATCAACGAGAGATGCTATGGAGCAGTCACTTTTGTATATAAAGCGTTCTTATATGCCGGCTTTTTCTGCTAATGCCGGTTACGGGTATAATAATTCAACTCAGACTTCCAATAACAGCTTGCAAGTCGGGGTTAATCTTTCGGCTTCCACAAACTTAATGGAGCTTAAACACTCTATTAAGGGCGGAGAAGCTCAATTGAGCCTTGCTGATAATGAGATTCTTTTATTTAAAAAAGATTTGTATTACGAACTGAAACGCGCATTTAATAATATTTATAAAACAGAAAATGAAATTCCGGCAGCTAAACTTGAAGTCCTGCAAGGTTTTGCTAATTTAAAACTTGTAGAAGAACAGTATAAAAATAACGACCTTAACTATGTCGCCCTTCAGGAAGCCAGAAAAGATTATATTAAAGCTCTTCAAAATTATGTAGAGAGCCTGTATAACTATAATATGGCGCTTATTCAAATCGAAATGGCAATGCACTGCCATATTGTGGATATTCACCACAAATCGGAACATGCTATGCATTATCATTCTCAAGAGCTTGTTGATAAATTAAATAAAGCGCTCGGCTGTGATGAAACTGATATTAAAAAGCCTAAAAAACGGTTTAGAAAAAAAGTTGAAGAATTATGATTATTTTATAAGTTTCATCAGGTTAGAATCTTTTCTTACAAGTTTAAATCCGTTTTTCTTGTAAAAGTCTATCGTTGCGTAAAGAGATCTTAAATTCATTTCACAATCTTTATAGTATTTCTTCAAGAAATTCAGGAAAGAACTCCCTAAACCTTCATACATTTTGGAGGAGGAATCACAAGAATTTTCCGGCTGAACTTGCAGGTAATCTAAATAAACTTTTCCTTTAGACGGATAATCTAACATAACTTTAGCCTCCGCAAGAACGTCATTCGGATTTAATCTCCCAAAATTTTCTTTTTGCTCTGTAAGTAAATAGAATTTTTGTGACGGATCGAGAATCTTGCTACGGTTAATTTTATCAGCTTCTTTATATATGCAGTTTGTAAAATTACCGTTCCATAGCTCATGAATTCCTTTTAATACTCTTAAGTCATTATTGTTAACAGGATTAACTTCTACTATTGAAGCCTTATGTGCAGGTATCGGGTATCCCGCTTTTTTAATATTTATATTTGAAACAAATTGTCCTTTAAAGCTAATCTGATTCATACTTGCTGACTCCTTGGGTATCTCAAAACCCGTAAAAATTTTTTTTGCTAATCTAATATTGATTTAATCGGATGATATTTATATGTTATAATTTGTCAGTAATTAAGTGCTAATAGGATATTTATATGCCGGATAAAAGAGAATGTCAACCTGATAAAATAGTTGTTAGGGGTGCAAGAGTCCATAACCTTAAAAATATTGATGTTGATATCCCTCTAAATAAGATAGTCGGAATAGCAGGGGTTTCCGGCTCGGGAAAATCTTCTCTTGCGCTGGGTGTTTTATATGCGGAAGGTTCAAGGCGATATCTGGAAGCTCTATCGACATATACAAGACGAAGAATGACACAAGCTGCCAAAGCTCAGGTTGATGAAATACTTTACGTTCCGGCATCTCTTGCACTTCATCAAAGACCGGGAGTTCCCGGAATAAGAAGTACCTTTGGAACCGGCACGGAACTGTTGAACAGCTTACGGCTTATGTATTCGCGGCTTGCAAATCATCGCTGTCCAAACGGACATTATCTTGACCCGACTTTGGCGGTTGCGGCGGAAAAAGAACTTGTTTGTCCGGTCTGCGGAGTACATTTTTATGCTCCCGGAGCGGAAGAGCTGGCATTTAACAGTCAGGGTGCTTGCGAAAAATGCGGCGGTGTCGGAACAATCAGAACCGTTGACGAGTCGACTCTTGTTCCGGATGAGTCCCTTACGATTGATGAAGGAGCAGTTGCACCCTGGAATTCTCTGATGTGGTCGCTTATGACGGATGTTTGCCGCGAAATGGGAGTGAGAACGCATATTCCTTTTAGAGAGCTTACTAAAGAAGAGCGAGAAATTGTGTTCCATGGCCCTGCTGTTAAAAAACATATTTTCTATAAGGCAAAGAATTCAAATCAGGCGGGAGAAATTGATTTTACGTATTATAATGCGGTTTATACCGTAGAAAATGCGCTTAAAAAAGTAAAAGACGAATCCGGCATGAAGCGGGTTGAAAAATTCTTGAAAGAAGATATTTGTCCCTCATGCGGCGGCACAAGATTATCTGATGCTGCAAGAGCACCCAAACTTCGAGGTATTTCTCTGGATGAAGCTTGCAAAATGACTCTGGCTGAGCTTATAAAATGGGTGGATGGTGTACCGGCTTCGTTGCCTGAAGAAATGAGACCGATGGCGGAATCTATCTGCGAGTCTTTTCAGACAACAGCTAGACGTTTAATGGATTTGGGCTTAGGTTATCTTTCTCTTGATCGTGCCGGAGCAACCCTTTCAACCGGAGAAAGACAGAGAATGCAGCTTGCGCGCTCAGTCAGAAATCGTACAACAGGGGTTCTTTACGTGCTGGATGAACCTTCAATAGGTTTGCATCCGGCAAATATTAAGGGCTTAAATGCTGTAATGCACGATCTTGTGTCAGACGGGAATTCTGTTATTCTGGTAGATCATGATACGCAAATCCTTTCAGAATCTGATTGGATTATAGAACTCGGTCCTGAATCAGGAGCTGACGGCGGCGAAGTTATTGCTCAAGGAACAATTCCTGAGATTGTAAAGAACCCAAAATCTAAGATCGGGCAGTTTTTGAGCGGAAAGGCTGATACTAATATCAGACAAAGGTGTGAGAAATCAAAACTATTTGAACAGGGAGAAATTACACTTGAAACTTCCCGGATTCATACGGTTAAACCTTTGGATGTAAAAATTCCAAAAGGCAGATTGACTGTTATTACGGGTGTGTCCGGTTCAGGTAAGACAACTCTTGTGCTTGAAAGTTTAATCCCTGCTCTTGAAAATTCTATCAACGGCAAAAAACTTCCTGAACATGTTGTAAGTATTGATGCGGAAGGAATTAAACAGGTTAAACTCATTGACTCTACTCCAATCGGGATAAATATACGCTCTACGGTGGCAACTTATGCCAATGTGCATGACGAACTCCGAAAAGTGTTTGCAAAACTTCCCGAATCTAAGAATGCGGGTTACAAAGCGGGAGATTTTTCATATAATACGGGTTCGCTCCGCTGCCCGACCTGTGACGGAACAGGAAGTATAAGCCTTGATGTACAGTTCCTGCCGGATGTGGATATTCCTTGTCCTGATTGCAGAGGAACACGGTATTCCAAAAATGCGGAAAAATTTAAATATACTTCTAAAAACAACATGTCGTATTCTTTACCGGAAATTATGGGAATGGATATCAATCACGCTTTTGCTGCCTGCAAGGATTTAAATGTTGTCAGAAATCGGCTTCAGGTGCTAAAAGATTTAGGCTTGGGCTACCTGACTCTTGGCGAGGCAACTCCGAGTTTGTCGGGCGGCGAAGCTCAGAGGTTGAAATTAGCTTCCGAAATGGGAAGAAGGCAGGAAGATACGGTTTTTGTATTTGATGAACCGACAATAGGTTTGCATCCTCTTGATGTCAGGTCTCTGCTCGGAGTATTTCAAAGTCTTATTGACAACAATGCAACCGTTGTTGTAATTGAGCATGATATAGATGTTATAAAGAATGCGGATTATATTATAGATATGGGCCCGGGCGGCGGCGAAGACGGCGGGAAAATTGTTTTTTCAGGAACTCCCGATGAGATAGTTCACTGCTCTAAAAGTGTTACGGGTAAATTTTTATAATTAATATAATTAATCCTCCAAAACCTATATTTTACCTTCCGCTTTCCCTCAAGCGCAGTCTTACAAAAAACAAACGTGCAACTTAATACCTATTGTGTTGCAGGGGTAAATATATTTTTCTCCCTGCGGAGTGTTGTGAAATGTAGTAATGGCAAAGTTTTTAATGCAACTTCAATATTGATTGGACTTTTTTTCTTAATTACCCTCTCCTTTCAGGAGAGGGGTAGGGTGAGGTGACAGTCGCGAGCATGTGCCTGTAAGGCACCATAGCGAGCGTAAGAGATTGTGCACAGCACAACTCTAAAGATGCCCGCAGGGCATTGAATACGGTTCGGGGTTTTTCTTTCTTTGTGTGTATTTTTTTCTTTTTACATCCGAATAAAAAGAAAGAAATACACAATGGTTGTAACGAATTGTAAAGATAAAAGTCAATTTTTTATGCAAAAAATACTTTATAAAATTATGCAACACAATAGATATTAAGTTGCAAGAATGCTTATAAAAGGGAACACGAGATAAAAGGAGACTCTATGGGTATTGAGATTTCAAAAATTACTGACACCGGACTAAACAGTATTGCAAAACAGTCCGACGTCAATCAGGACAACAAACTTTCAGGAGAAGAGTATAGAATATTTTCACAAAAAGCTACCGCTGAAGGCTATGATTACAAAACAATAGGTGAAACTCTTGACCTAAATGCTTTTCAACGTTGGTGGCATGATGTTGATAAAGTTTCAACAGACGGCAAAGATGACGGAAAACTTTCTTTTGGCGAGTCACTGGAAAGCTTTGGAAAAGGTCTTGCCGGAATAGTAAAGGGAGTTGCTAAACATCCTATAGCAACAGCTTTAACTCTTGCCGGCGGTGCTGCATTAACTGTATTGACAGGCGGAGCTGCACTTCCTGTATTGGCAGCTGCAGGAGCGACAGTAGGAGTTGGAATGATTGGTGTTGGTGCATATAAGGCTGTTACTGCAGAGACTGATGCCGAAGCAAAACAAGCATGGGAAACTATTGGTAATGGTACGTTTGCTGTTGCTGCTTCGGCTCTTAGTGCAAAACCTTCACTTAATGCTGCTGCCAAGGCCGGTGTTACATCAGCCCAGGTGGGGAAAGATATGAATATTGCACAAGCAACTGTACAAACTTTTAAAACTGTCCCGGAAGCTGTAAAAATGAGCGCTCTTAATGCTAAGGGAAATGTTCTTACCTGGACAACGGGTACTGTTCATGCCCATTCTAATGCTCTGCAGGGCGCAGAGCCATATATGAGTAAACCTAATGATGTTCAGGCTTACAGGTTTAATCCAAACGGCACCCCTGATGAAATTTTGGCTAATAACCCCGGAGTGTTCAGAGGGCAGGATGGTAAATATTATTTGCCTAACAAGTGGAATCCTTCAGAACCATACCTCATTGATACATCTAAAGAACAGATGATTATGCTATATGGCGGGGATGATATGGCAGTATGTGACGGCGCTATATTCAAGGGTTCTTATGTAAATACTGCAGATTTTAAGGCAAATGGTGCGCTTAATTATCAAGATCCTACAAAATTACAATACGGACAAGTTGTTGATGTAACCAAACAGGCTCCGGGTGCATTCAAAGTAATGCCGGAAGGTACAAAAATACAAACCCTTGAAGGTACAAGAACCGTTCAGCAAGGTGAAGTCGTTGCTCTTGACCACGCAGGAAATCCATACGCAACAACCCCGGCAAATATCGCAAAAAGAAATACAGGTTTTAGTTTTAACGCGAAAAAATTCCTGGCAAATGAACAAGGCTAAAATATCTTGGGCGGGATTGGACACATGATCATTATGATCATTGGAATGATTATTATTATACCTATAAAGGAGAAGAGAAAGTCTATAATGCCAGTTTCTCCTATGCGGATAATACATATCAGCAATATTATAAAAATAATCCGGGAAAGGACATTACTTATGATATAATGAAACAGTTGGACGAATCTTCTTTTTACGATTTAGTTAATGATGGGGTTTTAAATAATAAATAACAAATAATTAATTTTATATAAAGGAAACAAGACTGAACAATTTGTTCAGTCTTGTTTCCTTTACCCCTTTACCCCTTTACCCCTTGCGGCATTATATTTCATCTGTTATCATGGTAAATGATGGAAGTTTGAGGCAAATATATGCCGAAAAAGAAATTAAAACACATAACCCCGCAAAACTATTTAAAATACTATTATGATATCCCTTTTGAAGGAAAAACTTCTGCAGGCAAGCCGCTTCGAAAACTTAAAGGGATTACGTGCCCGTACCGCGGAATAAAAATTATTCCGAGTGAAAATATTAAAGGGTTTGAAAAACAGCTGTCACGTTGTAAAACCGCAAAAGACGGAGTAGAACTTTTATCTAATTATCAGGAAAATATGCTTCCCGTAGAAAAAGCCATGTTTTCAATTTTTAAGGATTTTATTCAGATAAATCCTGATGACAATCTCCAAAACTGTCTGCAGATGATAAAGACAAATTGTCTTACAAGACTAAAGTTAGAAGAAATGGAAGTACTTGATGATGTGGACAGGCTTACGAGAAAACTTTCTCCGCAGACAGCCCTTAAAATCAGGGCTAAAACCACAAGATGCAGGCAGATAATTCTATCAAGCTCTTCCAAAGATACATTTAAACGTAAAACATTCTTGAGTTCATTAGAAGAAATTATTCCTCACGAAAATGAGCGGGAAATTCTTAATGATATAAAAAACAAAGCCCTTTTTCTTCCAACTTCCGAGAGCAGCAGAAATGCTTTTGTCGTAAAGTATTCAAAACGCAGTCAAACAGAGATTATCCGCCGTATATTTATAGCGTCGACAGCATCAATTGAACATGTTGTTCCCGCATCAAAAGGCGGAATGAATACTATAGGAAATTTTCTCTTAACATCAGCCAGCGGCAACCGTTATAGAGAAAATATGCCTCTTCCGGATTACATAAAGAGGTATCCTAAAATCCCTCAATATATGCAGATGTATATTGACGATATTATAAGAGAAATTCATGACGGGCACTTGCAGGGGAATGAAACTTATCCTTATAAGATTAAACAAAAGTTGTTTGAAGAGTCTAAAGGCAGGATTATAATTAGTCTTTCAAAGTATAAATATACTGAAGAAGAAGCAGCCAGAGCTGTAGAAACTTATGAACACAGGTGGGATAAATAATTTTCTGATATAATCATTATTATGAAGAGATTTATTTGGATTCTGGTTTTATTGCTTTTTATCCAGCCTTTAATAATGGCGGAGACTGTTGTTAAAAAAGTATATCTGGATGAAGCTATTGAGGCTGCTTTAGAAAATAATATTGACTTGCAGGCTGCAAAATTAGAGCGAAATATAGCCAAAAATAATATTAAATCCGCAAAACGGCTTCAAAATCCCTCCTTTGATGCATTCTATTTTATGGGAGCCGCAGGACGCAATGAACCGAAGCAGCTCGGAGTTAGTGAAAATATTGAAATAGCAAAACGCAGGGCAAGAAAAAATCTGGCGGAATCAAATCTTAAACTTGTAGAAAAGAATATTGATTACACAATATTTGATTTAAAGATGGATGTAAGAGAGGCTTATATTAACCTTGTAGCGGCAAAATCCATTTTATATACACTTGAACAGCAGAAAGAATTACAGGAAGAGCTCTTGGATATTGCAAAAGACCGTGTGAAATCCCATACGGCGCCTGATATCGACGTTATGCAGGCGGAAATCGCTCTCAATCAGATGATTACTCAGGTGAACTCCGCAAAAGTAAGTGTTAAAAAGGCGCAGGCAGAGTTTAATAAAGTTATTAACAATCCGGATGACATAGTTTACGATAGTCAGGATAAACTGTTTACGGAAGAAAATAATTTTGAAGAAATGATGACACCTCCTCCTGATTATAAATTTCCGGAGTTGTCACTTATTGTACAAATGGCGGTTAATAACAGGTTTGATATTAAGATAGCAAAACAGGAAATAGATGTTGCTGAAAAGAATTTGACAGTTGTTTCAAGGCAGAGAATTCCTGATTTGCAAATCTCCGGGGGCTATGCATATCAGCTTGGTTCTTATACGGATAGCGGGAATTTTAATAACGGGGCTTACGCGGGAGCAAGTTTGGTTAATATACCTCTTTTCTATAACTATTCGCCGGAGATTCAAAATGCGGCGCTTAAGCTGCAGCAAGCTGAATTAAGGTATAATTCCGTTAAAAATAAAGCTGTAAAGGATGTTTCTGCAGCTTACGAAAGATTTTTAACAGCAGCTGATAACTTGAACCATTACGAAAAGAAAATTATTACGGATTCTGAAGCTTTGATAGAAACTTCAAAAGACAGTTATGAAGCAGGGAAATCTGATATAACAGCCCTAATTGTAATGAAACAGTCTTATAAATCTATAATTATCGGTTATTCTCAGGCTCTGGCAGAATATTACAACAGCTGGACAAATTTTTTACGCGAAATTAATGATGAAGACTTTTCGCTTGCTGAGAATTTGTAAATATTTATTACATCTGTATAAAATATGTTAAAGTTTTTCTCCAGTATGCCGTTAAATAGCATGTATAATTAAGGAGTAATTATGTTTGTAGACGGTCCGTCCGATAAAAATCCTGCAAATATGAACCCTCAGCTTTCATCTGCAAATACACCGGAATAGAAAGATTCCGGAAGTATTTTTGATAAACTTTTTGGAGGGAAAAGTCATTTTGTACGAGTATTAGATACAAACAGCGACGGGTCAATCAGTATAAATGAAGTTGAGGGTTATATACAATCTTCTAACTCCTCAAAGCTTGTTACAAAATTTATCTCTATTTTTCTTGGAATAAAATATGGAGAGAACGAACCGGATTTTGTTGCTAAAATAGTGGAAAAATTAAATATTCTTAAACACGCGGATACTGACGGTGATGGAGATATTTCAAATGAGGAAATTAAGAACGCGCAATCTTTTGAATCTTCAGAACGTAAAATTTTTAATGAAATAATGGGAGTGGCAGATGGTAAAATAAATAACAAGCAAGGAGGGCTAGGTTCCTGCTGGCTTTTATCTCCGTCTAAAGCTCTTTATGATAAAGGAATGCTGGATGACATTCTTCAAGTAGATAATGAGTATAATGTCACAATTACGTTATACGGAACCAAAAATGAAGAGGGAAAACCCTACACATATACATTTTCTCATGTAGAAATTATGAAACATAAATCGGGCAGCACCGATACAGATGCAGTAGCTCTTGAAATGGCGGTGCATAAATACAATGATGATTTAAAATCCAAAAATGAGGCTGTTTCAGAATCAATAAAAGAATATATAAATGCTTCTACTCCTATTATGCAGGAAAAACCATCGGTCGAATTATTAGCTTCTGATATGTCGGAAGAGGATTGGGCAAAATTTTATAATTATTATCTTAATTCAACCGGAAAAGATAAAGATTCTGTAATAATTACAAGAGAACTTCGATTTGCTGATGACAGAGATAAAATGATAGAAGATATGAGAAACTATCTAGCCAATTCAGTTCCTGCGCTGCCTGAAAAGCCAGATTCACAACAGATTTCATTTGGATTTATGTCCAGTTCCGTAACCAATTACCTTAAAAATTCTTATTCAGATACTGTTGAAAAACCAGATTTCCAAGCAAGGCTGTTCTCTCCCGGAAATTTTGTTGCAGGCGGAAAGCTTGATACTGCATTAAAGTTAATGTACGGTGAAGCTTGTGAGTCCAAGATTTATAAAAATGATGAAACAGAACCGGATGTCGCCAAGGGTATTATAG
The DNA here is from genome assembly GCA_944323615.1 of Candidatus Gastranaerophilales bacterium. GTDB lineage: Bacteria > Cyanobacteriota > Vampirovibrionia > Gastranaerophilales > Gastranaerophilaceae > CAG-196. The sequence continues at coordinate 1,205 of CALUTG010000031.1, read as the reverse complement.
CTGCTTCAGACGGAAGTAATAATGTTGTAACGGCAACATTTAAAAATAAGGATAATCAAGTTATTACAAATCATGCATATTACGTAATAAAATCAGATAACAGATTTGTATACTTAAGCAACCCTCATAATAGTGATGTTTGTATTAAATATTCTAAGAAAGATTTTATGAAGAACTATAAAGAGCTTGCAGAAATGACAATAAATACCGAAAAACTGGAAGAATTCAAAATAGCTTTCGAGTCATAGGCGAAAGAATTGACTTAATTATTCAAAACAAGATTTGTGCTAAAATATTACTGAGGAAATTCTATGGACTATTGTTATAAATGCGGCGCAAGGTTAGTACTGAAAGAGAATTTTAATTGCGGTGTTAGTGAGGGTTTTGTTCCTTATTGCCCATCTTGTAATGATTTTAGATTCTCATTTTCTTATACTGCAATCAGCTGTGTAATATATAATAAAGATTATTCTAAGACTTTACTTATAAAGCAATACGGGCGGGATTATAATGTTTTAGTTGCCGGATATGTTACTCCAGGAGAAACTCTGGAACATGCTTTGATTCGGGAAATTAAAGAAGAGGTTGGATTGGATGTTGAAACTTTTGAGTTTAATGCCAGTCGTTACTTTGATCTTTCCAATAGTTTGATTTGTAACTTTATAGTAACGGTTAAAAATGAAGAGTTAAACTGTAATCCGGAGGTCGATTATGCTAAGTGGTATTCTATAGATGAAGCTAAAGAAGTTATTTTAAAGCATGGTCTTGCGGGTGATTTTTTTACTCAATCTTTGAAAAAAACTAAAAGTAAAATTCCTTTGTTCTTGTAATTAGGCTATAGCTACATGAAATTGTCGGTTGGGCATACCTGTCCAACGATAAATTTAGACTATTATTCTATTTTATATCCTGGTAAACTCCGTTTTAAGCTAGTTTAAGAACATAATATCAAGCAGCTTCCGATGGTTAATATTTAGTATTGTTGGGCAAGTACAACCGACTGACCGCAATCGCGCTTGTATGCTGGGTTTGTATACAATAGAAGGGTGGTCACATTCTGCGACCACCCTTCTATACAGAGGGGATGGGATTGTCTTGTTCGTTCGCGTTGAACGGCAATTCCGTGTTTTGTTTTCGTGATTGCATCACTTCAACAAAAGCACTACAGCCTCCGCTCACTCACGCTCGAACCCACAAAAAGGCTT